>NZ_CP041745.1:3330625-3641562 GCF_007556815.1 Paraburkholderia megapolitana | reverse complement strand
TGGCCGATCGCGCCGGTTTGCCGGAGTGCCAGCAACCGTTCGTCGATTACGTCACCGGACAGTTGCCGTCGTGGCAGCAAAACACCCTGAATCATTTCAACGATGCCGCGAACGTGAATTACAGCAATTCGGACGGCAAGGTGGCGGGCTGGACCGTGGCGATTTCGACGGGCATTTACGGTTCGGTTGGCTGGGACTGGAGTCCGCCTGCGAGCGCCTGGTATTGCCGCACGCTGTGGAATCACTACCAGTACACGCTCGACAAGGCGTATCTCGCGAGAATCTATCCCGTCATGAAATCGGCCTGCGAATTCTGGCAGGCACGTCTGATCAGGGACCCGGTATCGGGCCTGCTCGTCGACGACAAGGACTGGTCGCCGGAGCAGGGGCCGCACCAGCAGCTCGGCATCACGTTTGCGCAGGAACTCGTCTGGGATCTGTTCACCAACTACGGAACAGCTAGCGGACTGCTCGGCAAGGATGCCAGCTTCGCGCAAACCATCGCGGGTCTGAAATCGCAACTCTATCTGCCGAAGGTAAGCCCGACGACCGGGCAGCTACAGGAGTGGATGGACGACAGCATCGTCGGCGAGGTGGGGCATCGACATCTCTCGCCGCTGATCGGCTGGTTCGAAGGCGAGCGGATCACGCTCGATAGCGACCCGAAACTCGTCGCCGGTGTGAAGGCACTGCTCACCGCGCGCGGTTTCGATTCGTTCGGTTGGGCGCTTGCGTGGCGCATCGCGTGCTGGGCGCATTTCCACGACGGCGCAACCAGCTATTCGATGATCCCGAAGTTGCTGCGTTATTCGGAGGGCAACGACGGTATCGACGGTACGTTTGCCAACATGTTCGATGCGTACGCGCTGTCGAGCAACTCGTCGGCGTTCCAGATCGATGCGAACTTCGGCGGGCCGGCAGCGATTCTGGAAATGCTGCTGCAAAGCAGGATGGATCGCATCACGGTGCTGCCCGCGCTGCCGTCGCAATGGGGCACGGGGCATGTCACCGGGTTGCGCGCGAAAGGTGGCTTCTCGCTGGATCTGAAGTGGAGCCGCGGCGCGCTGTCGTCGGTCAAGCTCACCAGCGTGGGTGGCACACGAACCACCTTGCAATACGGCAGCGTGGTGCGAGCCGTAACGGTGCGAGAAAACGGCACGGCAACATTCGACGGCAACCTGCGGCCGCTTTCGTGAACCACTAGTGAGTCACTAACGGGCCGCAAGGCCCGTAGCAAAACATCGTATCGGTGCTTACCGGGAAGCCCCCGGTTTCATTCAACCAAGGAAAATCATGAAAACCCTGAGTCGCACGCAGGTGTATCTGCTTTTCGTGAGCGTCTTGATGGTCTTCGGCCTGGTCGCCTGCGGCGGCGACCAGAATTCCACCGAGGCGGCAAGCGCCCTGAAGGCCGTGGCTAACACGGCCACATCGGCTGCATCGGCCGCAGATGCGCTCTCGCAACGAGGAGGCGCACCGGCGCAAAGCACGATCGCATTGCCGCCGATGGGCTGGGCATCGTGGAATGCGTATGGCTGCACCGTCACCGAAGATCTGGTGAAGACAGCCGCGGACGTGATCTCCGATGGTTTGAAGAAAGATGGCGCGCTGAAGAAAGCGGGCTACAGCTATATCAACGTCGACGATTGCTGGTTCGCGCCATCGCGCGACGCGCAGGGCAACCTGGTCGCCGACCCCGTCAAGTTCCCGAGCGGCATCAAGGCGCTGGCTGCCTACGTGCACGCTCGCGGCCTGAAGTTCGGCATCTACGAAGTACCCGCGGCCGAAACCTGTGCCCAGCGCAATAACCTGTACCCAGGACACACCACCCCGATGGGCAGCCTTGGGCACGAAGTTCAGGATGCCAACACGTTCGCCTCATGGGACGTTGACTACGTGAAGTACGACTGGTGCTCGCCGGACGGCACGGTCGACGATCAGGTCGCGGGTTTCCAGATGATGCGCGATGCACTGAACAGCGCGGGGGCCGCAAAGAATCGACCGATTGTCTACAGCATCAATCCGAACAGTTTCCACGTCGACAAGACGGGACGTTCGTATGACTGGGGCCAGGTGTCGGATCTGTGGAGAAGCACTGAGGACATCACGTACGACACGGGCACGCCGGGCCATCAAAGCACGCCCGATTTCTCCCGAATCGTGAACCAGAATTTCTACGGCAATCTGTTTCCGGAAGCGCAGCACACTGGCGTCTATAACGATGCGGACATGATGCTTGCCGGGTTCGGTCTGACGGCTGCGCAGGATCAAACGCACATGAGCTTGTGGGCGATTTCGGGTGCGCCGCTTATCCTGGGTCTCGACCTGACGACGCCGGTTAGCGCAGCAACGATGGCGACACTGACCAACCCCGAAGTGCTGGCCGTCGATCAGGACGTACGCGGTATGCAGGCAATTCGTGTCGCAGAGCCGCGCGACGGTCTGGGTGTGTGGGCCAAGCTGCTGTCCGGCCAGGGTCGTCGTGCGGTGGTCCTGCTCAACACGACGGGGACCGCGGCAGCGATCACGGTGAACTGGGCAGACCTCGGACTGAACCCCGCCGCTTCAGCCAGTGTCCGCGACATCTGGGCACACCAGGATCTCGGTTCGCACGCGTCCAGCTACACGGTCGCCAATGTACCCGCGGGCGGCTCCGTCATGCTGACGATCGCCGGTACAGACGATGCATCGAAAGTCGAGCCGGCCACACCCGAGAAGCACGAAGCCGGCGTAGCACGCTATACGCTGAACGCGACCAACGGCGGGTACATCGACGTCGACTACCAGAACACAGGGAAATCCGCGCTGAAGGTGCCGTTGATCCTCAACGAAAGCGTCCTCACGACGATTACGCTTCCCGTTACCAGCGGAAACGCGCAAGGCAGAATCACGCTGTACATGCCGTTCCAGCCGGGCAGCAACAAGTTGACGTTCGTGCTCCCCAACCCGGGCCGTCACGCACCGACTGTCGGCAAGGTGACGTTGATCGCCGGTCCGCAACCTGCATTGCCGCCGGTCATCTATGCGGCAGCAGACCCGGCCAATACCGTCCAGGACGCGTCGGTGGCGGAGTGCAACATCTGCAGCGGTAACGAGAAGATCGGCAATCTCACCAACTCGGATTCGAGCCTGCAGTTCAACAACGTCGTTGCTGCCGCCGATGGACAGTACGCGGTTCCCGTCGTGTACATCAGCGCGGATGACGGTGGCGGTGCGCCTCGCGCGTTGAATGTGAGCGTGAACAACGGGCCGCCGGTTGCCGTGCAGTTTCCGGGTGAAGGCACCTGGGACTTCCCGATCCTGTCGAGCGTTCAGGTCGTGGTGCCGCTGAAAGCCGGCACGAGCAACACGATCAAGTTCTCCACGATACCCGGCAACTACGGTCCCGATCTGGATGGCCTGGGCCAGGCAGCCAAACAGTAAGACGGTGTGTGACGAATCGATGCCGCCGGGTTGCCGGGTTGGATCGGCGGCATCGCATAGATAGCGATCTATAACGATCCATGGAGACAGGCATGAAGAATCTCTTGATGCGGATTGCGCTGCCGCTGGTACTGGCTGCGAGCGCGGTCCAGGTATCCGTCGCCGCCGACACGGTTGCTCAGCCCGATACCACCGCAACGACAGCGGCAGCGTGGCAAAAAGGCTCGCGTTTCCGGCATGACGAAGTCGCGGTTCTGTTCGTGATGGGGCAGAGCAATAGCGCGGGTCTGAACGGTCTACCCGCCAGTTTTGTGTTGACCGGTGCCGCGGCTCCGGGGGCCGGCAGTGGTGCAATGTCCGCGCCCAACGTTTGGGGTATTCGTAACGACGGGTGGGGGAATATCACCGGTAATGCCGACGGGTCGGGACCTTCATTTACACAACCGATCTCCACCATCGATCACGTGTCCTGGGTGAACTGGACCGACAGCACGTCGTCCGACATGAACCTCGGCTACTACGGCGGCAGCGGAAACGCCGCGAATTTCGCGGCCTATGCGTGGCAGTCGGCGATCAACGCGGGCGAGCCGCTGCCCGATCTGTACATCATTCATATCGGCTGGGGCAGCCAGGGTGTGGACGTCGCGGACGATGCATTCAGCGGCTGCTGCGACTGGACCGTGCATGGCGTCAATCTCTGGCAACCGATGCTCGATGCGACCAAAACCCCGACCTGGGCGCTTGCTCCGTTTGCGCGCCGCATGATGTACCTCGGGCTGAAGCAGATTCTCGCGACCGGCAAGAAGCCGCGCGTTCTCGGTCTCGAGTGGAATCAGTGGGAAGCGGAAGCTGCGCCGCTGAACTCCGCCGGGAATGCGACGACGATCGGTCGCGCACCGCAAAACTACGCTCATCTGTTCAGCAGCTTTTTTGCGTCGGTAGGTTCGGCGTTTCCAGTGATGATCGTGAAGCCGCTATCGACTGCGTACGACAACGTCACCAATGGGGCCGCGCCTTATAACCCCGCGGCGCTCGCGTCGATGCAAAAGGTGTTCGGCGGTTTTGTCGATGCGGATGCACGCGTCTTCAGTTTCGTCGATGCGTCGCAGTCACCCGACTGGAACGGCCAGGGACCGGGCTTCGGTATTTTCCAGGGGGGCTCGCTGGGCGGTGGGGATGGCAGCGTGCACTACAACCTCGATACGCAGAAGTGGTTCGGCGAACAGGCGATCGCGGCATGTCTCGGCGTCGCGAGATCGTGCGGGCCGCGCATTGCAGCGCTTCCGCGACGGTTACCGAATTGAGCGCAGATCACGCTTCAACGAGTCTATGAGGTAGCGACAGCGAAAGCTCCCCGAGGTGGGAGCTTTCGTTTTTTGTTGAACATAGTGAGTGCCTGAAAGGCGCATCAGCTGCCGAAATACAGCGAGCAGAAGCTCACCGGTCCAACACACGACGCACTGTGATTTGCGCTGCTCATCGGCGCGCGCGTACCGCTACTGCTGGCACCCGACGCCGCCGCGCCGACACCGCTCGTATCCTGCGCCTTCATCTGCGCGACCTGATGCGCGTAGATCGGACTTACGTCGGGATACGACGCATCGGTGACGAAACGCAGCCCGTCGTTTTCGGCCTGAATCAATTCCTGGCGGACTTCGGCACGGGTCTTTTCCTGTGCGAAAGCGTTCGTGAATACGCCGCTCGAAGCGATGGCAACGAAGGACACGGCGATAAGAGAGAGCTTGTTCATTTGGAACTCCTGAGTGGTGAGGGACGACTGCTGTGTTCATAGCCGTAAACCTCACCACACACGCCGATATTCCCGCGATTAGAAAAAACTTTAACGATGCCGCGCGTGAGCAGGCTGGCATCGCGCGACCGCACGAGTGCACAGAAAATATCGACGACAACGGGGAATAAGAGCGAACGTCAGGTGTTGTACGTCGCAATCAGCGCGATGAGCGCCCTACGAGCGCTGCATGGAAAGATGAAGCCGATCGTTACGCCGTGCGTTCGATGCTGACCGCACCAACCGGCCTTTTCGCCGGGACGAACGGCAACGGAAACCAGCGCGCCGCCAGCTTGAGCGTGCTGACCGATCCACCTACTGCAAGCAGGATCGGAATCAGCAGATCGTGATTGACGCGCGTGAACTCGAGAATCAGAACGACGGCGGTAATCGGCATCTGCATCGACGCGGCAAGGAACGCGGCAGCGCCAACGATAGCGAACGCGCCCGGTTGCATGCCAGGCCAGATCTGATTCAGCAAACCTGCAATCACCAGCGCGAACAGTGCGCCGATTGCAATTCCAGGCGTAAGCAGGCCACCTTCGGCGCCGCTGCGCAGACTGCTGCTGGTGATGACGACCTTCAGCACGAGCAGTATCGCCGCTAGCCCGACTGTGAGGTGGCTGTCGAAGCTGAGCCCCGCCGGTCCTTTGCCGTTACCGAGCAGTTGCGGCCACGACATCGCAAGCAAGCCGATCACAGCGAAGTTGAGTATCGTCAGAACCGGCAGCCGCCAGTCTTTCGGTGCGAGTGCGCGTGCCCGGCTCGTCAGACGCGTAAAGCCATACGCTGCGAGTCCGAACAGCGGTCCGCATACCACCGACGACACCATCAGTTGTGCGGTCAGCGTGAACTGCGGCACCTGGTACTGGTGCTCGTTGCCCAGACCGATCCACGCGACGACTGCTGCAATCGCGGAGGTCGCGAGAGCCGGCACGACAACGGCCCAGTCGAACGTGCAGAGCAGGACTTCGAGCACAAACACCGCGCCACCGAGCGGCACGTTATAAACCGCCGCGAGACCGGCTCCGGCACCGCAGGCCACCATGATCTGCCGGTCTCTTACCGAAAGCCCGGCGCGTTGCGCCAGCCAGGCTGCCCACACCGAGCCGATTTCGCGCGGTGCAACTTCGCGGCCGAGCGGCGACCCCATTGCCACGGTGATGATCTGCAGCAGTGCGTGGATGGTCGTGCTGACACCCGGCATGCGCGGGTTATCGCTTTTCACGGCCTGCCGGATGCTGACGAGCGGGCGGCCGAAACGATACAACGCCCACCATCCGAAACCCGCAATCAACCCGCACACCGTCAACACGAGCAACCGCCGCAGCGGCACCGTATCGGTCACGCCTTCGAGGAAGCTTTCCGTACTGATCATGTGCGCCACGCTGTAGCCGTAGGCGACGTGCTGGATTGCATGCAGCAGGAGCGCGAGCGCCATGCCGCCGATGCCAGCGCCCACGCCCGTCAGAACGGTGACCACGGCAAATCTCACGAGCGAACGAGGTGCCTCCGCGGGTCCCGTGCGACGATCGATCTCGGCTGACATGTTGTGGCTCCCGGTATAGGTGGACATTGAGTCGCGGCTGACGGAATCGTAACTCCCATCTGGCCGGATTCTTTGCCCTGAATACTATTCCGCAGCGCAACATGATTCAAATTGTTTATTTGAATCAATTGATGCGTGTTTTGAATATACCGGGGGCCACACGTCTTCTGATGGCAACTGCGGGGTGCTTCACGGCGTCGTCTTAAGTTGCCGGCCCAGTCAACATCGCCGTAGCCGCTGAGTCCGGCAGCGCATGCCGCGAACTCAACACATCGTCGATCAATCCATATTCCTTCGCCGCCGCGGCCGACATGAAGTTATCGCGATCCGTGTCTTTCGCGATCGTTTCGATGCTTTGCCCGGTGCGTTCGGCGAGTATCGAGTTCAGCCGTTGGCGCTGATAGAGCACTTCGCGCGCCTGGATGTCGATATCGGCGGCCGTTCCCTGGCTGCCACCCGACGGTTGATGGATCAGGATCCGCGCGTTCGGCAGCGCGTAGCGCTTGCCGCGCTGGCCGGCCGCGAGAAGAAACGAGCCCATGCTCGCGGCGAAGCCGGTACACAGCGTGGCCACTTCGGGCTTGATAAACTGCATCGTGTCGTAGATCGCCATACCGTCGTAGACTGAACCGCCAGGCGAGTTGATGTAGAAAGAGATGTCCTTGTCGGGGTTTTCGGATTCGAGGAACAGCAACTGCGCGACGATCAGGCTCGCCGATTGATCGTTCACCGGACCGACCAGAAACACGATGCGCTCGCGTAGCAGGCGCGAATAGATGTCATAGGCGCGCTCGCCGCGGCCGGACTGTTCGATGACGGTCGGCACAAGGCCGAGCCCCGAGAAACCGGGGGGCGGGGGATGGAAGGGCATGCGTTCCTCGCAGTGAAAGAGTGGCCCTGCGCCAGAAAGAAAGTAAGGTGGCGCGAGGTCCTAATCGCATGACGCAAGGGCGAGACACCGCGTGACAGATAAATTTTTTCGCTGGAGTGTCACGCCGACCATGGTTCAAACGTCAACCGGAAAAGCGCGTGAGCGCGCGCAGTTTTCACGTTCGTCTTTGGAGCGTTGCGAATGTCACACATGAGTCACACATGACGGAACAGACAAACGATCCCGCAGCGGCGTTCGATGCCGCACGCGCACGGCTGCTCGCACTCGCGTACCGGATGCTCGGCAGCCGCGCGGAAGCCGAGGACATCGTGCAGGACGCCTGGCTGAAGTGGCGGTCAGCCAGTGCCGACGAAGTGCGCACACCCGCTGCCTGGCTCACCACGATTACTACACGCCTCGCGATCGACCGGTTGCGGCATCTGCAATACGAGCGTGCGTTGCAGACGGGCGGCGCGTTCCCGCAACCGTGGCTCGACGAATTCGCGCCGTCGGCGGAAGAGCTTGTATTGCGCGCAGCGGAATTGTCCCGCGGCGTACTGCTGCTGCTCGAGCGGCTCAAGCCCGAGGAACGCGCGGCATTCGTGCTGCACGAGGCGTTCGATTGCGAATACGCGGACATTGCGAAGATTCTCGACCGGCCGCCATCGACTTGCAGGCAAATCGTGCATCGCGCGAAGAGTCGTCTGCAGCGGGCGGGTGCGCCGTTGCCGGCGGCCGATCCGGCCGCGCATACGCGGCTGGTCGAACAACTGCGGGTAGCGATCGATGAACAGGACAGCGCGAGCCTGCTGCGATTGTTCGGCGCGCTACCGGAAGTGGTCGACGACGCGCTCGACGTGGTAGCCACGACGACGTTCGTCGCCAGCATGAAGGGCTGCGCGGCCGAAGCCATGTCGATGGACGACACGCCGGGTCTCGCGCTGCTGCGCGCCGGCGAGATCGTGGCATGGCTGGATATCACGGCGGACGACGACGGCACCGACACCATCGCCGCGCTGCGTGTGGTCACCGATGCGACGAGCCTGCAGGCCGCTAACGAGCAATTCGGTCTGCTCGCCGTGCAGCGCCTGCTGAAGCGGATTCGCGCGCGTTCTCTCGTGCGCCCGTCCGTATCAGTTACGGTGTGCGGCGACTTCCCAGTTGATGTCGACGCATAGCACCTGAACGCCGTGCGCAGTCTGCGCGGCGATCGATGCGGTGACGCACAGGTGCGCCTCGTTGATCGACAGATACGGCGGCGTCACATGGACGAGGCCAGGTGTGCGCACGGCTTCGATGAAATACGGCCGACGTTCCCAGCTAGCGCCTTCCGAGTGCAGCAACGGACGAAACCGCTTCGCGCGCTGCGATGCGCGGCCGGGCGGCAACACGTTATCGCCGATCTGCCGGCCTGACGCATCGAGCAGGAAGCAGCGAGCGGTTTCGTCGAGCGCAAGCAGCGCGGTGGTTGCATCCGCCACGGTTTTGCCCGCGATCAGTTGCGTGCTCGCCTGTTTCAGCGCGATGACATAAGGGGCAAGGCGCTTCGCCTGGGCACGTTCGCGTGCGGCGACACGTTCGCGCAGCGCTGCCGATAGCGCATCCATCACGCCCGCGGCCGTCTGCGGTTTCACCGGGTCGACGCTCGGGCCCGCGAAGTACGTCCCCTGCACGAAATCCACATTGCACTCGAGCGCGATCAGGGCATCGCGTTCGGTGGACAGACCGCCCATCAGTACGAGCTGCCCCGATTCGTGCAACAGCGACACGAGGCCCGGCAGCACGCGCTCGATATGCGAATGCTCGCTCGCCTGCGCAAGAATGCAGCGATCGAGCGTAACGATGTCGGGTCGCAACTGCCACACGCGGTCGATGTTCGAGTGCTTCGCACCAAAGCCATCGAGCGCGATCAGAAAGCCGGATTTACGCAACGCGTCGACGATCTCGGCGAAGCGCGTCGTTTCGCCGCCCGCCTGTTCCGACACTTCGAGCACGACACGCTGCGGCGGCAAGCCGAGCGCCTTCAGGCTCGCGAGCAGCGCATCGCCGTAGCTCGTGTCCATCAGCGCGGCCGGGTGCAGGTTCAGGAAGAGCCACTCGTCGTGGCTGTCGAACGCATTGAAGTTGCCGAGATGCAGCGATTCGGCAAGTCGTCCGAGTTCGAGCAGATCGCCGCGCCGCGCCGCCTGCGTGAACACTTCGTGCGACGGCACTTGCAGCGCCTGTTCGTCGTGCGCGCGCAGCGATGCGTGGTAGCCGATGGCGCGCCGGTGCGACACCGAAAACACAGGCTGGAACACGCTGAAGACGGTGTAGCCGCCATACAGGACGGTGCGCCGGGCGCCTTCGTCGCCGGCCATGGGGCGCGGCGGCTGGAAACCGGGAGGATCGAGGTCGATGATGCTCATCATGTCGGTCTTGTGAAGGGCGGGCCGTGCGCAAGCTCGCTTGATTCGCTGGGGCTGCCCGCAAGTTTACAGGATAGGCGAGCAAGAAACATGCGCGTGGAGAAAGTGGTTTCTGCGCAGATCCGGCTGACGTTCGTGAGTTTTTGCTGCGCGTCGTGCGTCTTGCCGCACAGCGCTGGTGCGCGACGTGCCCCGAAGTGTTCGTGAAGTGCTGGTTTTGGCGAACGCACACGAGCATCCGTTGCGGGTAAACCAGTGCGCATAACCCGCACCATTGATTGAACCGCTGCGGGCGTACTCCGCGTCGAACGTCGAGCGCCGGGTCAGGTCCGCTCGGACGGATCGGTTTTCTTTGCCGCGCGGCGGATGTCCGGTGCGAGCTGCGCGAAGATCCACGACGTGCCGGCCGTGATGATGCCGACGCACAGGAACGTCGCGTGGAACGCGGGCAGCGTATTGACTGCGGTCGCGCGCGGGATCAGGCCGGTGAAGGTAGCGAGCAGTGCGCCTGCCACCGTGACGCCGAGGCTCATCGACAGCATCTGTACCAGCGAAAACAGGCTGTTGCCGCTGCTCGCGCCGCCGGTGCCGAGATCCTTCAGCGTGAGCGTGTTCATCGCGGTGAACTGGATCGAGTTGACGCCGCCGAAGAACGCAAGCTGCACGAGCCGCAGCCATAACGGCTGGTCTGCGCTCGTCAGCGAGAAGCTCGCCATGGCGAGCCCGACCAGCACCGTGTTGATGACGAGGATGCGCCGATAGCCGTACTTCGTGATCAGCTGCGTGACGATGCGCTTCGATGTCATACCCGCGGCGGCGACCGGCAGCATCATCAGGCCCGCTTCGAATGCCGAGTAGCCGAGGCTCACCTGCAGCAGCAGCGGGATCAGGTACGGCATCGCGCCGCTGCCGATCCGCGCGAACAGGTTGCCGAGCAGGCCGACGCTGAACGTGTGGATCCTGAACAGATCAAGCGAGAAAATCGGCTGCGGTGCGCGCACCGCGTGCAGCCCGTAGGCGACGAAGGCAGCGAGGCTGAGAATCAACAGCACCAGTACGGCGGCATGTTGAATGCCGAGTTCGGTGCGCCCGTCGAGCGCGAACGAGATCGCCACCATGCCGAGCACCAGCAGCAGATAGCCCTTCATGTCGAACGGCGCGGTGTCCGGATTGCGGCTGTCGGGCATGAAGATGAACGTCGCGATGCAACCAATCAACCCGACCGGCACGTTGATCAGGAAGATCCAGTGCCACGACGCGATCTTGACGAGCCAGCCGCCGAGCGTCGGTCCGATCAGCGGCCCGACCAGGCCCGGAATCGCGACGAACGACAGCGCTGGCAGATAACGCTCGGCGGGAAAGGTGCGCAGCACCGCGAGCCGGCCGACCGGCAGCAGCATCGCGCCGCCCACACCCTGCACGATGCGCCAGAGCACGAGCTGCGTCAGCGTATGCGCGTTCGCACACAACAGCGAGCCGATCGTGAACACGAGGATCGCGCTGAAAAATACGCGCCGCGTGCCGAAGCGGTCCGCGAGCCAGCCCGATACCGGGATCATGACCGCCATCGTCAGCGAATATGCGATCACCACCGATTGCATCCGCAGCGGCAGCTCGCCGAGGCTCGTCGCCATTGCGGGCAGCGCGGTGTTGACGATCGTCGAGTCGAGCGTCTGCATGAAGAAGCCGGTGGCGACGAGCCACAGCATCACGGTGAGCATTCGAGGGGATGGTGAGGCGGGCGGGGCGGCGGTCGATGGTGTGGACATGAGGGCGTTGGGGGCCTGAGACGCGCGGCTGCGACACAGCGCTGCGGTTGAACCTGGTGGACCGGGTAGGCCACATTCTAGGGAAAAGGTCGGGATAGCCCAAGTCCTGCTTCTTTGCCGGTCGAGCTGGCGCGCTACCATGCAAGCTTTCCGCCCCTTGTCCGTTGGCCCAAACCATGAATATCCGTTTCCTCGAGACCTTCATCTGGCTGGCGCGACTGCGAAACTTCCGCCTCACCGCCGAAAAACTGCATACGACCCAGGCGGCCGTATCGAGCCGCATAGCGTCGCTCGAAGACAGCTTCGACGTGCGTCTGTTCGACCGCAACTCGCGCTCGGCGACGCTCACGCCCGCTGGCCGCAAGCTGCTCGCTTACGCCGAGCGCATCGTGCGACTCGGCGACGAGATGCGCCGCGAAGTCGACGATGCGAGCGGCGATGCCGGGTTGATACGCATCGGCGTGATCGAATCGATCGTGCATAGCTGGTTTCCCGCGCTGATGACCGTGGTACGCGATCGCTATCCACGTCTCGAGATCGAGGTGACGAGCGACACGACGATCCATCTCGAGCAATTGCTGCGCACCGACTCCGTCGATCTGATCCTGCAAACCGATCTGCTTTCCGGGCCGGAGTTCGTCAATCATCCGCTGTGCGAATTTCCGCTGCGCTGGGTGGCGAGTCCGACGCTTGGCCTGTCCGGCAGCACGATCGATCTCGATCGCGTGGCCGAGTTTCCGGTGCTCAGCTTTTCGCGTCACTCGGGGCCGCATGCCGCGCTGGAACGTGTGTTCGCCGATGTCGAGCGGCCCGCGCGGATCAATTGCATCAGCTCCGTTGCCGCGATGATCCGGCTCGTCGCGGACGGTTTCGGTGTGGCCGTGCTGCCGCCCGCGATCATCCAGCGCGAACTGACCGAAGGCGCGCTGGAGCTGCTGGATGTGGACGGCGGCTTCGCGCCGCTGCCGCTTATCGCAACCCATCGCGCGCAGGGCGGCGAGCTGTCGGCGCGCATCGTCGAGCTGGCCGCCGAGCAGGCGAGGGTGTTCGTACACGCGCTTGGGCCCGCGCTCGTAGGCACCGCGACCGCGGCACGCCCGCCGCGTGCTGCAAGCAAACGCGCCGCAGCAGCAAAGCCGCGTCAAGGAAAGGCTAACGCCAAGGCTCCGGCGGCGAACGCGCCGCGCAAACGTAAGCCATAAGAAAACCTGTTCGCTGCGGATTTTTTTTCTTGTTGGATTGAAGTGGCGCGTACTGGCGACACTGTGCACTGACCGATTTCTCTCAGTGCGCAGGAGCGTTGCCCATGAATCTCAAACCACCCTCTCCGTTCGGCCAGCTGTGCATCTGGACCGATACCGAAGCGGATCCGCTGGTGGACGCCGACTTCAACGCCTGGTACGACCGCGAACACATGCAGGAGCGCGTTGGGTTGCCGGGCTTTCGGCATGCACGCCGTTTTCTGGCTAACGACGGTCAGGCGCGCCGCTATCTCGCGCTGTATGTGACCGACTCGCTCGGTGTGTTCGATAGCGCGTCGTACAAGCAGGCTTTTACCGTGCAGACGGACTGGTCGCTGCGCAACTTTGCGCGCATGACGAATACGCAGCGGCGCGTCGGCGAACTGGTGCTCGAAGCCGGCGCAGGCGAGGGCGGCCAGCTCGCCTTGTTCGTACTGCCGCCGCAAGCCGCCGATTCAACGCGCTGGCATGCGCACGCCGAAGCCAGCGCGCGGCAGGCGGGCATACACGCGATCCGGATGTTTTGCACCGATGCACGACTCTCCACTCCGCTCGCGACGTCCGGCGGCACACCTCAGCTTGCAGCGGCCGATGCGATTGTGTTCGTCGAAGGCAGCGATGCCGCGGCGACTCGCGCGGTGGCCGAAACGCTGGCACGCGAGGCCGGTGCATCGCCGGACGACGTGCGTACCTTCAGCCTCCTGTGGCGCCTTGGCGCGTAGCGAACTGCCATTCAACGCCCGACGACCGGCATCCATCCCAACCTGGAGAATCTGATGAACACCGTTGCACAACCCGCGGTGCTCGGCCGTCCGCGTGCGGGCCGGGGGCGGCTCGCGACCGCCAGCATGGTCGGCACGTCGCTCGAATGGTATGACTTCACGGTCTACAACACGCTTGCCGCGCTCGTCTTCAATCACCTGTTCTTTCCGTCCGTCGATCCGCTCGCTGGCACGCTGCTCGCGTTTTCCACCTATGCAGTCGGCTATGTGTCGCGGCCGCTCGGCGGTCTGGTGTTCGGCAATCTCGGCGATCGCGTGGGGCGCCGTGCGGTGCTGATGATCACGCTCGTGCTGATGGGCATTACCACCGCGTTGATGGGCGTGCTGCCCACCTACGAGACCGCCGGCATCCTGAGCCCGATCCTGCTGATTGCGCTGCGCTTCGTGCAAGGCGTGGCGCTTGGTGGCGAATGGGCCGGTGCGGTGCTGTTATCGGTCGAGCATGGTGATCAGAAGAAGCGCGGGCTCAATGCGTCGTGGACACAGGTCGGGCCGTCATTCGGAACGTTGCTCGGGACCGGCTTTATCGCGGCCATCACGATGACGATTTCCTCCGGCGATTTTCTGTCGTGGGGTTGGCGCGTGCCATTTCTCGCGAGCCTGCTGCTGGTCGCGTTCGGCATCTGGGTGCGCAACGGTGTCGAGGAAACCCCGCAATTCCAGCAACTGAGCGACGCACACGCCACCGCGAAAGTACCGGTAGCCGAGGTGTTCTCGCAGCATTGGCGGCGGCTTCTCATCGCAGGTGGCTCGCGGATCGGCTCGGATGTGCTGTATGCGCTGCTCGTCGTGTTCACGCTGACCTATGTGACCACCGTGCTCAATCTGCCGAGATCGCTGGCGCTCGGTGCCGTGCTGGCCGGCACCGCGTTCAATGCGTTGAGCGTGCCGCTCTTCGGAGCGTTGTCCGATCGCTTCGGCCGGCGGCCGGTGTATCTGGCCGGCGTCGTGGCGGCGATCGTATGGGCGTTCGTGTTCTTCGTGCTGATGGATAGCGCGCGGCCGCTCACCATCGTGCTTGCGGTTGTCGTGGGTCTCGTCATCCACGCGATGATGTACGGTCCGCAGGCGGCATTCGTCACCGAGCAGTTTCCGACGCGCGTGCGTTATGCCGGTTCGTCGCTGGCCTATACGCTGGCGGGCATTGTCGGTGGTGGCTTTGCGCCGCTCATTATCGTTGCGCTGTATCGCCACTGGCATGGCACGACCGCGGTGTCGATGTACGTGAGCGGGGCGCTCGTCGTCACGGCCATCGCGTTGCTGGCCGCGCGCGAAACGGCGAAGCGGCCGCTCGAAGGTTGAGTCGGCAAGGCGGTGCTGCCGAAGCAGGGCTGTCGGGGCGGCTGTCTATGCGCCCCGCGGCCGGTTCGAAATCCATGCCGCCGGGGCGCGTTTTTGTTGCGGCCGGCGGCGAGTCCAAAGGTGGCCCACGCCGATCACCGCGGGCCCGCGCTATCACCGCGCGAGTTGCGCCGCCGCAGCAAAGAACGCGTGCGCACGCGGGTCGTTGCCGAACGCCGCGTTGATACGAATCCACGGGCTCGTCTCCGCATTGGGCCGGAAGTAGCTGCCCGGCGGGACCGTCACGCCAAGCGGCTCACCACACTCGACGAGCCGCGCCGCATCGTCGATACCGGGCACGCGCGCCCACACAAATTGACCGCCGAGCGGTTTTTCGAACACTTCCCAGCCGTTATCTTCGAGCGTCTGCACGGTGAGGCCCATCGCATCGCTCATCCGGCGCCGCAGCCGCTCGAGATACTTCCGGTACATGCCGCGCTCGAGCAGCGCAACCGCGACCGCTTCGACAAAACGCGAACCGCCGATGCTCGTCAGCATCTTGATGTCGATCAGATCCTTGACGATCGCGTGGCTCGCCACGAGGTAGCCGATGCGCAGCGACGACGACAGCGTCTTCGACAGTCCACCGATATAGACCACATGTTCGAGCTGATCGAGCGTCGCGAGCCGCGCGGTCGGTTCGCTCTGGAAGTCCGCGAAGATGTCGTCTTCGACGAACGTGAAATCGTGCTCGCGGGCGAACTGCAGTAGCCGGAACGCAACCGGCGGCGACACCGACGTGCCGGTCGGATTGTGAAACACGGTGTTGATGAAGAACAGCTTCGGCCGATGCTGCTGCAACTGTGCCTGCAGCACATCGAGGTCCGGGCCGCCGTGATTGCGCGGAATGCCGATCAGCTTGACGCCGTGCAGCTTCAGCAGGCCGTTCAGATTGAAGTAGCCGGGGTCTTCGACAAACACCGTGTCGCCGGGCTTGAGCCGGTAGCGCATCAGCAGATCGAGCGCGTGGCTTGCACCATTCGTGATGAGAATCTGCGACGCATCCACGACGATGCCGAGCTGTGCGATGCGTGCCTGCAGATGTTCGCGCAGGGTCGCATTGCCGAGCGGCGTCGAGTAGTCGATCAGGCTCTCGGTGTCGACGCGCGAGACGTGGCGGATGGCATGCACGAGGCTGTCCATGTCGCGCCACGCTTCGGGCGTGAACCCGCTGCCGAGCTTCAGCGTTCCGCCCGGATGGTTGAACTCCTGCAGGAGATGAACCGATTCCTCTTCGGCACGACGTGGGTCCGAGGTGCCGCGGCCCGACATGCCGGTGCGCAACCGCTCGGCCACGTAAAAACCTGAGCCGTGACGCGAGTCGACATAACCAAGCGAGACGAGCCGGTCATACGCCTCGATCACCGGAAAGCGGCTGATTGCGTAGTCGGCGGCGAACTGGCGGATCGAGGGCAGCTTCGCACCGGGGCGCGCTGCGCGCGAACGGATCCACGTTTGCACGCCGTGCACGATCTGCTCGATGAGCGGCACGCCGTTGTCGCGGTCGAGTTCGATATCGAGTTTCATCTGCGTCCTCCTGGTCCCGCTGTCGAGGCGCCGGTTTGCGCAGTTGTTCGCGCAGTTGTTCAGCAACTGTCCGGTTTTTCGACTGAACAGTTCTGTCAAAACTGTTCAGAAGTGTTCATGGGTTTCTGATCATCTCACAGCAATAATGTTTCAACCAGAGTGCCCTGCAAGGAGAACAGCAATGCGCGAAATCCGTACTTTCGAACTCGAACACGGCGAGCCCGCGGCCGCCTGGCGTGCCGCGCAGCCGCTCGTACTCAAAGTGATGGCGGGCGAGGTCTGGTTGACCGTCAGCGGCGATCTGACCGATCACTGGCTTGCCTCTGGCGAGTCTTTCGAACTGCCGCGTGGCGCGCAGGCGTGGATCAGTGCCGGACGCACGGGTGCGCGTGTCGCGCTGGCGGTCGAGGAAGGGCGTCTTGGCACGTCGCGGCCGGCTGCCGTTGGGCTGCGTTCGCCGGCGCGTAGCTGGCTGCCGCGCTGGTTGCTTGCTGCGTAGTCGAGCGATCTAATCGCGCCGTGCGACGAACCGACGTCACTCTTCGTAGTGTTCGCCGATGTAACGGGCGCGCGGCCGGATCAGTCTTCCGTCTGCCGCCTGCTCCATTGCATGGGCGATCCAGCCGACTGTCCGCCCAACCGCGAACAGCGTGAACGCTGCTTCCTTCGGTAGATCGAGCACGCGCTCAAGGGCGGCGAGAGCGAAGTCGACGGTCGGTTCGGCGCCCGTGGTTTCTCGCACCGTTTGCGCGAGCGCGAGGATTGCCGGCAGCGGCGAGCGTGCCGGCGCGCATTGCGTCAGCGCCTCCAGCAGCAACGCCGCGCGCGGATCGCCTTGCGGGTACAGCGGATGACCGAAGCCGGACAGCACCGCACCTGGCGCACCGTCGTGTTCGTTGTGCGCGATACGGGTGGCGAGGAAGCGGTTGGGATCGCCGGCACGCTCGGCTTCGTCGAACAGCGCCGCGACGCGCGTGGTTTCGCCACCGTGACGCGGTCCTGCCAGCGCGGCGAGACCGCCCGCTACCGCACCGAACAGATGCGTGCCGGTCGACGTAATGCAGCGCACGGTAAACGTGGACGCATTCAGCTCATGATCCGCACACAGCACCAGCGCCATACGCAGCAGGTCGGCTTGCCGCCGGTTGCGCACGCCCCAGGCCGCGGCGAGTTGCCGGTGCAGCGGATTACCCGACGGCGCCGTCGAGATCATCGCGGCAGCGAGCAGCCGCACCAGTGAACACGCTGAATCGAGCTGCGCATCGCGGCCGAGCGCCCAGACGCGCGGCATCTGGGCGGCCGCCGCGGGCAGCAACACGAGCGCACGATCGAGCGGTGCGCTGTCGCCCCAGAGCTTCAGCCATGCCGCCCATTGCGCAGCGGAAGGCGGTCCCGGTTGCGTCGGTGGCGTATCGGCAATGCGTCGCGGCGTACATTCCCACAGCAGCGCGGCAACCTCTTCGAGGCTTGCCTTGCGCGCGAGATCGATTGCATCGCGGCCGCGATAGAAAAGCCGGCCGTCTGTAATCAGCGTGATCGACGATTCCAGCACCGGCACGCCCCAGTCCAATACCTTCTGCGCAACCTTGCCTGCCCGTTTGCCATCCGCCTTGCGACGCGCAAGACGGCGCACATCGGCGGCGTCGTATAGATGGCGTTGCCCTTCGACATCCGGCGTCGAGCGCAGCATGCCGCGGCTCACGTAGGCATAGAGCGTAGCGACGCTGATGCCGAGTGTTTCGGCGGCTTCGGTGGCGGTGAGTTGATCGGGCATGGGCGGGTATGGCGGGTATGTGTATAAGAGCGGCGGAAAACCGTAGAAATCGATCTATGTTGATTATATTAATCAAGATTGATTGCGATAAGAGGCAATTCTAGACTCGAAGCCATTCTTCCTGTCAGGCAATGTCGATCAACATGACTCCCTCTCTTGCACTCGATCATCTCTGGAGCATCGCCGGCTGCGATCCGGCTGCGCTCTCCGCCGTTTCCATCACAGGTGCCGATCCCGCGCTGCCGTCCGTGTATCGCGTCGGCACGCTGGCGGCATCGACGATTGCTGCAACCGGGCTTGCCGCTGCCGAATGTTTTCGTTTGCGCACCGGTTGCCGGCAGCGCGTCGACGTCGATGTGCGTCGTGCGCTGGCCGCGTTTCGCAGCGAGCGCTACCTCCGTGTGAACGATGGACCGCCGCCCGCGCTGCGCGATCCCATCATGGGTTTCTACGAGACTCGCAATGGTCGTTGGGTGCAACTGCATACGAATTTTCCGCATCATCTGCACGGCGTGTTGAGCGTGCTCGGTTGTGCGAATGAGCCTGCGGCGGTGGCCGAGGCGATCCGCGGCTGGGACGGCGCGGCGCTCGATCAGACGCTCGCCGATGCGGGCCTGTGCGCCGCGCTGATCCGTTCGCCGCGCGAATGGGCCGCGCTCGAACAGGCGAAGGCCATTGCCGATCTGCCGCTCTTCGAGATCGAGCGAATCGGCGATGCGCGGCCCGAAGCGCCGGGCCGGGGCGGCTTCGACCGGCCGCTCGCTGGCGTGCGAGTACTCGATCTGTCGCGCATCATCGCGGGGCCGACGGCGGGTCGCGCGCTCGCGCAGCATGGTGCGCAGGTACTGTTGATCAATGGTCCGCATCTACCGAACATTGCGCCGCTCGTGATCGACACGGGGCGTGGCAAACGCTCCGCTGCGCTCGATCTGCGCGACAACGCGGCGCACGCCCAGTTACGTGAACTGGCAACTCGCGCCGACGTGTTCCTGCAGGCCTATCGTCCTGGTGCACTCGCGGCGCATGGCTTCGGCCCCGATGCGCTGGCGCAGATGCGGCCGGGAATCGTCTACGTCTCCGTGTCCGCGTATAGCCACGCGGGGCCGTGGGCGACGCGTCGCGGTTTCGACAGTCTTGTGCAATCCGCGAGCGGTATCGCGTGGACGGAGAGTCGCGCTGCGCAGAGCGAAGCGCCGAAGCATCTGCCGTGTCAGGCGCTCGATCATGCGACCGGCTATCTGGCGGCGTTCGGCGCGATGACGGCGCTTGCGCGGCGCGCGACCGAGGGCGGTAGCTGGCATGTGCGGGTGTCGCTGGCGCAGACCGGCCGCTGGCTGCAGTCGCTCGGGCAGATCGAAGAGGGCTGGCGTACGCCCGACGTCACGCTGGAAGACGTCGCCGACTGTCTCGAGACTGTCGATTCGCCGTTCGGTCGCGTGCGCGGCACGTTGCCCGCAGAACACCTGTCGGAGACGCCGCCGTTTTTTGCGCGACCGCCCGTGCCGATCGGACATGACGCGGCGTGCTGGGAAGACTAAGCGAGACGTAACGCCTACTTCCGCAACTCCGCGACAAAGTCGTAGTAGTCGTTGCGACAATACGTATCGGTCAATTCGATCGCCCGCTGATCGGCCGTATAGCCGACGCGGGTGATCAGCAGCAGCGCCTCGTTCGTGGCGATGCTCATTTGCCGCGCGATCTCTTCGCTCGCGTTGACTGCGCGAAAGTGCTGCAACGCACGCACGATCGACAGCCCGCGATGCTCCAGATAGCTGTACAGCGAGTCGCCGATCGCTTGCGGATCGGGAATCACCGAGGCAGGGAAGGTCGAATTCTCGACGGCCATCACGATGCCGTCCGCGAGCCGCAGACGGCGCAACCGCGTCACGGCCGCCGCCGGCGACAGGCCCAGCTGGATCACTTCATCGCGATTGGCCGGCAGGATGTCGCGCGACAACCATTGCGAGCTCGGTGTGAAACCGCGTCGACGCAGCATTTCGCTGAAGCTCGACAGACGCGACAGCGGATCTTCGTAGCGCGGCGTGATGAAACTGCCCGCGCCCTGGGTGCGGCGGATCAAACCCTGCTCGACGAGCAGCGCGATCGCCTTGCGGGATGTAATGCGCGATACGCCGAGCGCATCGGACAGGACGCGTTCCGACGGCAGCGCCTCGCCGGCATTCCAGCGGTTTTCGTGAATCGCGTTGCCGAGCTTGCGGGCGAGCTGCAGGTAAAGCGGTGTGTCGTTTTCCGGGTCCGGGCGCAGGTCGCGCCAGCGGTCTTCCGAGGCTGAGGTCATGGGACGGACGCAAGAAGGGCAAGCGACAATTCTATGACATCGGCGCGTCGCGTTATAGCGGCCTTTTGCCTGGCCGCTGCCCGCACCTTCGACGAGCGGCTACACTGAGCCGGTTCGCATCGACGGCGGCCCGTCGTAGCAGGGGCCTTGCGCATTTCAACGGAGACATCATGACGACCGGTTTCCCCAGCGTTGCATTGCCCAACGGTGAGCGTATTCCGAAGCTCGGGCAGGGTACGTGGGAGATGGGCGAGCGGCAGGCGCAACGCGCGGCCGAAATCGCTGCGCTGCGTACCGGTATCGAACTCGGGATGACGCTGATCGATACCGCCGAAATGTACGGCGACGGCGCCACCGAATCGCTGCTAGGCGAGGCGCTTGCTGGTTTGCGCGATGACGTGTTTCTCGTCAGCAAGGTCTATCCGCACAACGGCAGTCGCCGCGGAGTGCAGGCCGCGTGCGAGCAGAGCCTGAACCGCTTGAAGACTGATCGGCTCGACTTGTATCTGCTGCACTGGCGCGGCTCGGTTCCACTCGAAGAGACCGTCGCCGGATTCGAGGCATTGCGTCGGGCCGGCAAGATTCGTCACTGGGGTGTGAGCAACTTCGATACCGACGATATGGAAGAGCTGGTTGGCGTAGCGGGCGGCGAGCACTGCGCGACGAACCAGATTCTCTATAACGTCGCGCGCCGTGGACCGGAGTTCGATCTGCTGCCGTGGCTCGCGGATCGGAACATGCCGGCGATGGCCTACAGTCCCATCGATCACGCGCGCCTGCCGAAACGCTCGCCACTCGACGATATTGCCGAAGCCCGTGGCGTGTCGGTGTTTCAGGTGGCGCTCGCGTGGACGCTGCGGCTACCGGGTGTCTTCGCGATTCCGAAGTCTGGACGACTCGAGCACGTGCGCGACAATCGCCGCGCACTCGACCTTCACCTGAGCGAAACAGAGTGTGCGCAGATCGATGCGCACTTCAGACCACCGCGCAGCAAACGACCACTCGAAATGCTGTGAGCGCGAGCGACCTGCCGCATCAATTGCAGGCGTGGTGCAGATGGACCGAGCCGAGCACGGCGACTTCGGCGGGCGTGCGTTTCAGCGAATCGTCGCTGACCTGGGCCGCATCGGCGACGAATTCATCGACGATCGACGACACCGGCACACCGCGCAGACACAGCGACACGCGCTGCGTTTCGTTGGCCGGCAACGCCGCGCGCTCGCCGAGGAACAGCACACCATATTGATAACCGTGGATGACGCCGCGGATCGCGCCAATGCATTGGGCATGTGCATTGTTGTCCTTGTCGCGGCACTGCTGTGCGAGTGACCACGCGGAAAAGCTGGGATCGACGGGTGGTGCGGCTTGTTCCTGTTCGTTGCCGGTAGCGGCGGGTGCGGCCGGCGCGGGTGTTTGCGCGCGGACCAGCGCAGGAACGAAGCCAATCGCCGCAGCGATCAACAGTGCAGCAGCCGCGCGCGATGAAGCGTGGGGAACGTTTCGATTCATACGTGTTGCCCTCATATCGATCGTTGAATCTGCTATGAGGCACTGCGGACTGTTTGGTTCCTGGGGCGCTTCTGGTTAGCGGTTGATGCGACTGGAATTTCAGGGGCTGCAAAAAGCGAAAGCGGCCGGCGGTGCGCGCGCCGACCGTTGCCTGAGAGCATCCTGCATGTCCCGGCTCCCGGCGGCGACGCTCGACCGGGGGATCGAGACGTCGCCGCCGATGCTGGCCGGGGGGATGCAGCCTGTCGAGGGGCTGCGTCGTGGGGCGCGGCGCGGGGGCGCCGTCGCACGGATCTAATGTCCGTTGCCACCACCTTTGCCGCCGCCTCCCGCGCCAGATCCGCTGCCGAAGCCTCCGCCGAAGCCACCTTTGCCCGAACCTGCGCCGAAGCCGCCACCCATACCACCCATTCCACTACCGAAGCCGCCACCGAAGCCCCCGCCGAAACCGCCGGCAGGACCGCCGCTGGGACCGCCAGGGCCGCCTTGACCGCCGCTGCCGCAACCGCACCCGCCAGTGCCGCCGCCACCGCTGCCGCCACCACCGCCACTGCTACCGCCACCACCGCTGCTACCACCGCCGCCACTGCTGCCGCCACCACCGCTGCTACCGCCACCGCTGCTACCGCCACCGCCACTGCTACCACCGCCACCGCTGCTACCGCCACCACCGCTGTTGCCACCGCCACCGCTGTTGCTGCTACCACCACCACTACCGCTACTGCCGCTGCCCTTGCCACCTGAACCACTGCCGCCGCTACCGCTGCCACTGCCGCCGGAACCTGCAGAGCCGCCCGAGTTGCCCGAGCCTCCGCCGTGATTCGGCATGCAATGACCGGCATCGCCGGTACAGGTCCTCACGAGGAAGACAAGCGAGGCATCGTCCGCGGCGCTCGAGGCACCGACGGCAGCCGCTCCAGTCGCGGACGAGCTGTCCTGCGCGAGCAGCGCGACCGGCGCTGCGCCGCTCGCGGGTAGCGGTGCATCGGCTGAGACGATCCACTTGGGCAGTACTTCGTCGGCAGGCGCTCCGTGCGCACCGTGTACCGTCAGCAACATTCCTGTGCCGGCAGCCAGAAGCGCCGTACCCCGCAGCATCACGTAGTAATACTGATTTAACGTTGTAGTTTTCATCACTGCTCTCCCTGCGAGATGGCGTTCCTCGTCGACGTCATCTCCATCCTGTTGTGCACGCGAAGCAGGCCGGACAGCGCGCAGCAACGCTGCGCGGTTTATCCGTGGCCAGGCTCCAGTGTGCATACCGCAACGTGCGCACGAACGGATACGCCCGATGGCGCGATCGTTCATAGCGCGAGGTTCGCGCGGACGGTGGATGGCAGCTTGCTCGCCGTCGTGATGTCCGTCCTGCGTGAACCGGATGCCTGCGGGTTACTTAGCGATAACCATGCCATTGGCCGGGAAGCCGCGCCGTGCATGGCAGCGGCGAAGTCACCGTGGCGGTGGCAGCGATAAATCAGTGGAAAATGTTTCGAACCTGAAACGCGCGGCGAGCCATCCTGTTCAGGCGCGCTGCATCTGCTCAGGCGTGGTGGTGCGTGTCGCCCTGCAGGGCGCGAAGGTCGGCGAGCGGGATATGACAGCGGATGCGGTGGTCGGCACCGGCATCGAGGAAGAGTGGGTCGTGTTGCTCGCAGATCTCGCCGAGCTTGCGGAGACAACGCGTATGGAACACACAGCCCGACGGCTGCGCGGCAACACTCGCGCGGATCAGCGCCCAGGCATCGCCGGTTTGCGCCACCGGTGGAACAGTATCGAACCGATCCAGCACGCGGTGAAGAGCGCGACGATGCCGTAGCCGAGCGGACCGAACTGGTCGTTGGCCGCGCCGATCGCGTCCCACATGCCGCCGCTGAAACCGAGCTTGTCGGACAGCAGCCCCAGCGCCTCGATGCCGCCGATCACGATCGCCACCAGCGCCGACACGAACGTGATGCTCGCGTTGTAGTAGAGCTTGCGCTTCGGGTCGTCCATCGCCCAGCCGTACGCGTGAACCATCAGGACGTTGTCGGTGGAGTCGACGAGCGTCATGCCCGCGGTGAAGAGCGCAGGGAACACGAGGATCGAGTAAAGCGGCATGCCCTTGCCCGCTTCGGCGGCGGCGATGGCGAGCAAACCGATTTCCGTTGCCGTGTCGAAGCCGAGGCCGAACAGCACGCCGACCGGGTACATGTGCCAGCTTTTCGTGACGAGGCGGAACAGCGGACGTAGCGCGCGCGACAGCAGACCTGCGGGCGCAGCGACATTCGACGCATGTTCGTCAACGGACTCGCTGCCGTTTTGCACATTGCGGTAGCGACGCCACACGTCGCGCAGGATCACGAGGTTCACGCCGGCGAGCACCAGCAGAAACGAAGCCGACACGAGCGTGCCGATCGTCCCGCCGATCTCCTTGAACGTATCGAAGCTGCTGTGCAGTTTCAGTGCGGTGAGCGCGATGCCGACGGTTGCGGCGACAACGATCGTCGAATGACCGAGGGAAAAAGCGAGACCCACGCCGAGCGGTCGCTTGCCGGTTTGCATCAGCTTGCGCGTGACGGCGTCGATGGCCGCGATGTGATCCGCGTCGACTGCGTGACGCAGGCCGAAGCCGTACGCGAGCAGCGCCGTGCCGAGCAGCAGCGGGTAATGGCGAAACGCGATCAGCGCCCATGCCCAGGCAGCCAGATTGGCGGCGATCAGCGCCGCGTAGAGCATGAAGAGGCGAGGGCGCAGGCTGGCGGTCGGCGTCATGACAGTTGAGCGATGAAGATGAAGGGAAGCCGGTCGAAGCGGTGCGGCTCAGTGTTCGTGCGGGTGCTTGTGGATCGGGTCGACCCAGTGCACGGTCTGCGGCGTTTCGACCGCGTCGATGTTCAGATTGACGACAACCGCTTCGTTATCGCTGCGCACGAGCACGCATTCGAGCGGATCGTCGGTACTCGCGTTGATCTCCTGATGCGGCACGAACGGCGGCACGAAGATGAAGTCGCCAGGCCCGGCTTCGGCGGTGAACTCGAGCTGTTCGCCCCAGCGCATCCGCGCATGGCCGCGCACAACATAGATCACGCTCTCGAGCGCGCCATGATGATGCGCACCGGTCTTCGCATTCGGATGAATCGTCACTGTGCCGGCCCAGATTTTTTGGGCACCGACGCGAGCGGCGTTGATCGCGGCCGCCCGGTTCATGCCCGGCGTTTGCGCGGTATTCGTGTCGAGCTGATCGCCGCGGATGACCTTGACGCCGTTGTCGCGCCAGTTCGGCGTCGGTGCGGTGTGATCGTCGTGGCTGTCGTGGCTATGGTGGTCATCGTGGTGGTGGGTCATCTGCATCTCTCCATCGTCTGTCCGGCGTCGCGTGGACCGCCGTGATTCACGTCGTATTCTGCCCGGCCAAAATTGAGTAACCGATGTTTCCTGCTGCGCCCGTTGCGCCCACTGTGCTGATGCGATCGGGGCGTACCCACGAACCGGAGGCCCAAAAAGAAAAAGCCCATTCATCCAGAACGGGCTCCTTCCCAACTAACAGCGATAAGTGATTTACCGCTGCTTCGTGTTGACGATCGCTTCCGCCACGTTAGTCGGCGTTTCCGCGTAGTGCTTGAACTCCATCGTGTAGGTGGCGCGTCCTTGCGTGAGTGAGCGCAGCGACGTCGAGTAGCCGAACATTTCCGCGAGCGGCACTTCGGCGCGCACGAGCTTGCCGCCGCCACCCGCGATGTCTTCCATGCCCTGGACGATACCGCGCCGCCCCGACAGGTCGCCCATCACGTTGCCCATGAAGTCTTCCGGGGTTTCCACTTCGACGGCCATCATCGGTTCGAGCAGCACGGGCTTCGCGCGGCGCATGCCTTCCTTGAATGCCATCGAACCAGCCATGCGGAACGCGTTTTCGTTCGAGTCGACGTCGTGGTACGAACCGAAGGTCAGCGTGGCCTTCACGTCGACGACCGGATAGCCCGCGAGCACGCCGGACTTCAGCGTCTCCTGGATCCCCTTGTCGACGGCCGGAATATATTCGCGCGGCACGACACCGCCCTTGATCGCGTCGACGAATTCGTAGCCGCCGCCCGGTTTTTGCGGTTCGAGCTTGAGCACCACATGGCCGTACTGACCGCGTCCGCCCGACTGCTTGACGAACTTGCCTTCGACGTCTTCGACCGAGGTGCGGATCGTTTCGCGGTAAGCGACCTGCGGTTTGCCGACGGTGGCTTCAACGCCGAACTCGCGCTTCATCCGGTCGACGAGAATTTCCAGGTGCAGCTCGCCCATCCCGGAGATGATGGTCTGGCCAGATTCTTCATCCGTTGCGACGCGGAACGACGGGTCTTCCTGAGCCAGACGGTTCAGCGCGATGCCCATCTTTTCCTGGTCGACCTTGGTCTTCGGCTCGACCGCCTGCGAAATGACCGGCTCGGGGAAGATCATCCTTTCGAGGATGATGACGTGGTTCGGATCGCACAACGTGTCGCCGGTCGTGGCGTCTTTCAGGCCCACGGCGGCGGCGATGTCGCCCGCATACACTTCCTTGATTTCCTTGCGCTCGTTCGCGTGCATCTGCAGGATCCGGCCGAGGCGTTCCTTCTTTTCCTTGATCGCGTTGTAGACGGTGTCGCCCGAATTCACGACGCCTGAGTACACGCGGAAGAAAATCAGTTGGCCAACGAACGGGTCCGTCATGATCTTGAACGCGAGCGCGGAGAACGGTTCGTCGTCTTTCGGATGACGTTCTGCTTCGTTGTCGTCTTCGTCGTGACCCATGATGGCGGGCACGTCGACTGGCGACGGCAGATAGTCGATCACCGCGTCGAGCATTGCCTGCACGCCCTTGTTCTTGAACGCGCTACCGCACAGCATCGGTACGATCTCGTTCTTGATGGTGCGGGTACGCAGGCCGAACTTGATTTCTTCTTCGGTCAGCGTATGGCCGTGCAGGTATTTGTCGAGCAGTTCCTCGTTGGCTTCGGCAGCGGCCTCGACCATCTTTTCACGCCATTCGTTGGCGGTGTCGACGAGTTCGGCCGGGATGTCGATGTACTCGAACTTGATGCCCTGGTTCTCTTCGTCCCAGACGATCGCCTTCATCTTCACGAGGTCGACCACGCCCTGGAAATGATCTTCCGCGCCGACCGGAATCTGGATCGGCACGGCGGTGCCCTTCAGGCGCTCGGTGATCTGCCGCTGCACGCGGAAGAAATCGGCGCCGACGCGGTCCATCTTGTTGACGAACGCGATGCGCGGCACCTTGTACTTGTTCGCCTGACGCCACACGGTTTCGGACTGCGGCTGCACACCGCCGACCGAGTCGTAGACCATGCACGCACCGTCGAGCACGCGCATCGAACGTTCCACTTCAATCGTGAAGTCGACGTGGCCCGGGGTGTCGATGATGTTGATGCGGTGTTCCGGATAATTGCCGGCCATGCCTTTCCAGAACGCAGTCGTGGCAGCCGACGTAATCGTGATGCCGCGCTCCTGCTCCTGCTCCATCCAGTCCATCGTCGCCGCACCGTCGTGAACCTCGCCGATCTTGTGAGTCACGCCGGTGTAGAACAGGATGCGTTCGGTGGTGGTGGTTTTGCCGGCATCGATGTGAGCACTGATACCGATATTCCGGTAACGCTCGATGGGAGTCTTGCGGGGCACGTGAATCTCCTTGGATTGGGGCGCGCCGGTGAAAAAGGCGTCGAGGGCAGCTTACGCTACCCGGGCGATTGCGGTGCTACTACGGTGTAAAGACTACAAGCATAGCGCCTGTGTCAGGCTTTTGCAGGAATCTTCCCAGTGGCGGCCTGATGCCACCGCCGGGACCGGGGCGTTGCTGTCGGGCCACCATGTAAAAAGCCGGCGCGCCTCGTGGCGCGCCGGCTTGGCCATTTCTCAACGAAGGCGGGGCGAGCAACTCGCCCGAACCTCATTGCGCAGCGGGCAGCCCCTGAATCTTCGTGCCGGGCGTGATGCCTTTCGATGCAAACCAGCCCTTGCTCATTTCGAGCGCATACACCCCGTTGTTTCGCGGGCAATGGTTGTCGGTCGTTTCGGCCTGCATCTCGTCGATGTCGGTGACGGTGCCGTCGGCGCGCATGAAGGCGATCGACAGCGGGATCAACGTGTTCTTCATCCAGAAGCAGTGCACCGCGTTCTCGTTGAAGACGAACAGCATGCCTTCATTCGGCGCGAGCTGCGACCGGTACATCAAGCCTTGTTCGCGGTCCGCGTCATTGGCTGCCACCGCGGCGTCGATCACGAACATGCCGGCCGTGAGCTTCGCGCGCGGAAAATCGCCGGGCTGTTTGGCGCCCGCGGGCATCTGCTGCGCATGCGCGCTATTCACACCGGGAACGGCAAACCAGACCGACGACAAGGCAGCGAGAGGCAGCGCGATCGCAATCGCAAGACGCGCAATCGACGGGCGCAGGGGAAATCGCACGGCAACACTCCTTGCTGGAAAATAACCCGCGCATGTTACGCGAGCGCGGCAAAAACAAAAAGGCAGATCGCCTTTCAGCAATCTGCCTTTCAACGCCGTAAGAACGGCAATACTGCTAGTTCTTGACTGCGTTTTTACAACCAGCTTAGTTCGAAGCTGCTGCCGGAGCTTCGGCTTCCGAAGCTGCCTTCTTTGCGTGGTGCTTCTTGGCTGCGTGCTTCTTAACAGCCTTCTTTGCCGGTGCCGAAGCAGCTTCAGCCGGAGCAGCAGCCGGAGCGACCGGAGCCGAAGCTTGTGCGAAAGCAGCCGTTGCGAACAGGCCAGCGACCAGAGCAGCGATCAGTTTGTTCATTTTGTAAATCCTCAGCATGAGTTGCGGTTAATTGACCAGATGACCCGGTTCTTGGAGTCATGCCGGTAAACGTGCCATCCACCTTTCGGTTGACAGACCCATCGAAGAATTTCGTCGAAGGGCACTGCGAGCGCTCGAACCACCTGCACCCACCGTTGGAGCGGCGTGTGCAAAGGCCCTTAAGGCTGAATGCCGGATAGCTTCGGACGGCATCTGCGTCGAATAACGCGTGAGTTCTCTACGCGGTTGACGAAAAACTTTCGTGCAATTTCGGGATTGCTTATTCGCGGTGGATTCGTGCGCTTGTGTATAGGGCAGTACGCGCGGGCCAGGTTGTCGTGGAAAAACAGAAATGCGTGCTGGCACAACGAGTTAGCGCGCGAGTTAGCGCGTGTTGGCAAATCGCTCGATGCCTTTGCGAGCGTTCGCAAGGTGCACGCGGGCTTTATCGCGTAATGCCGTCCCATGGCGCACGCGTCGGCAGGTCGATACTTTCGCCGGGCTGCAGACCGAGCGAAAAAATATCGAGTGCGCCGATACCGACACGCACGAGTCGCAGGGTAGGGAGGCCGACCGCAGCTGTCATGCGGCGGACCTGGCGGTTCTTGCCTTCGGTGATCGACAGTTCGATCCAGCTGGTCGGGATGGCCGCGCGATAGCGGATCGGCGGCGTGCGTGTCCACAATGTGGCCGGCGGCTCGATGAGCTGTGCCTGGCAGGGGCGTGTCACGTAATCGCCGAGATCGACGCCGCTTGCGAGCGCTGCCAGTGCCGCCGCATCCGCTGCGCCTTCCACCTGTGCCCAGTAACGTTTGACCAGCTTGTGCCGAGGCTCGGCGATGCGCGCCTGCAACGCGCCGTCGTCGGTGAGCAGCAGCAGACCTTCGCTGTCCGAGTCGAGCCTGCCGGCCGGATAAACGCGGGGCAGCGTGATCCAGTCCGCCAGCGACGCCCGCGTTTCGTGCGGGGAAAACTGGCAGATCGTCCCAAAGGGCTTGTTGAGAGCGATAAGGCGCATGCGTGAGTCCGGCAGATCGGGTGCCGCAGGACGCCCGCGCAGCGCGGGTTCTGTGGCAAATGGCGGGATATTAATGCATAATACGAAACGGTAGGTCTTTTGTCTTATATAAGACCTAGACGAATCGGTGTTGCGTGCGCGGCATCGCGTGCGGGAATTGTCATGGTCTGCAGCGGGCGCGCATGCGCACCTGTGGGCTAGAATAGCGGCCTGGCCGCTTGTTGGCGCCCGGCATTGCGCGCAGCGAGAAGCGCCCGGTTCCGCAGTCCATCGTCTGCATTTCCCCACAGAGCTTTCATCAGCACAGCCATCACTGGAGTCGATCATGCCGTATCAGCACATCAAGGTTCCGACCGGCGGTGACAAGATCACTGTCAACGCGGATTACTCGCTCAACGTTTCCGACCAGCCGATCATTCCGTTCATCGAAGGTGACGGTACCGGCCAGGACATCACGCCGGTGATGATCAAGGTCGTCGACGCGGCGGTCGAAAAAGCCTACGCAGGCAAGAAGAAGATCCACTGGATGGAAGTCTTCGCCGGCGAGAAAGCGACCAAGGTGTACGGCCCGGACGTGTGGCTGCCGGAAGAAACGCTCGACGTGGTGAAGGAATATGTGGTGTCGATCAAGGGTCCGTTGACGACCCCGGTTGGCGGCGGCATCCGTTCGCTGAACGTGGCGCTGCGCCAGGAACTCGACCTGTATGTCTGCCTGCGCCCGGTGCAGTACTTCAAGGGTGTGCCTTCGCCGGTGCGTGAGCCGGAAAAGACCAACATGGTGATCTTCCGCGAGAACTCGGAAGACATCTACGCCGGTATCGAATGGCAGGCCGAGTCGGAACAGGCGAAGAAGGTCATCAAGTTCTTCCGCGAAGAAATGGGCGTGAAGAAGATCCGCTTCCCGGAAACGTCGGCGATCGGCGTGAAGCCGGTGTCGCGCGAAGGGACCGAACGTCTCGTGCGCAAGGCGCTGCAGTACGCGATCGACAACGATCGCCGTTCGGTGACGCTGGTCCACAAGGGCAACATCATGAAGTTCACGGAAGGTGCGTTCCGTGACTACGGCTATGAGCTCGCGCAGAAGGAATTCGGTGCGGAGCTGATCGACGGCGGCCCGTGGATGAAGATCAAGAACCCGAAGACGGGCAGCGATATCGTCGTGAAGGATGTGATCGCCGACGCGTTCCTGCAGCAGATCCTGCTGCGTCCGGCCGAATACGACGTGATCGCTACGCTGAACCTGAACGGCGACTACATCTCGGACGCACTGGCTGCGCAGGTTGGCGGCATCGGTATCGCGCCGGGTGCGAACCTGTCGGATTCGGTGGCGATGTTCGAAGCGACGCACGGCACGGCGCCGAAGTACGCGGGCAAGGACTACGTGAACCCGGGTTCGGAAATTCTGTCGGCGGAAATGATGCTGCGTCACCTCGGCTGGACCGAAGCGGCGGACGTCATCATCAAGTCGATGGAAAAGTCGATTCTGCAAAAGCGTGTCACGTATGACTTCGCGCGTCTGATGGAAGGCGCGACGCAGGTGTCGTGCTCGGGCTTTGGTCAGGTGTTGATCGAGAACATGTAAAGCCATTCCGGAGTGATCCGGAAAACCTCACAAAACCCCGGTGCACATCCGATGTCGCCGGGGTTTTTTGTCTCCAGCGCTCCGATTTAGATTTGCTCTAGTTCGTGCTCTGCAGATTCAAGTCGGATGCGCATGCCTAGCGCGTGCACGACCGCCAGGATCGTTCCGAATTCCGGGTTCCCTGTATCGGATAGTGCGCGGTACAGGGCCTCGCGTTTGATGCCTGAATCACGGGCAAGCGAGGTCATTCCGCGCGCTTTGGCGATGGTTCCCAAAGCGGTCTGAATGAGGCGCGCGTCGCCGCTTTCAAGCGCGTTGTTTAGATAGTGACGAATCGTATCTTCGCCACGCAGATATTTCGAGCCGTCATAAGGCTTGGCGCGGCTCGTCACCGCTGTTTTCGTTGCCATGTCAGTTCTCCCTTGCCAACAGGTGGAACTGTAACCCATGGGGGACATCCCGACGGCCGATTTCCCGATACTTAGCTATTGCTCGAAGGGACCAACACCGCGCGACATGGATCCGGCGAACTCCGGCCACCACGCTGGGCTGCCGGAGCTTTCCAACCGGGATGGCCAGCTTCAGCCGTCCCGTGCCGTGAATGTACCGCTCACATCGAGTGCGTATTCAATGCCCGACGCCAAGCCCCGGCAAGACCTGCGTACCTTCCGCTACAACCGCATTCAGCAGAGTCGGTTCGAGACCGAGCAACTGCACGATAGTCGGCGCAACCTGGGTAGTCTGAACCCGGGCCTTCTCGGTGCGACCGCCGTGGAAGCGCGCGAACGATACGACGAGCGCGAGGTGGCTGTCGTCCGGTGCGTTGCCGCCGTGCTCTTCATCCTTCGCCTTGCTCGACGTATAGATGACGCCGGGATTCGGCTGCACGATGATGTCGGGCGTACGGCCTTGTGCGGGATCGCCGAACCACTTCGACAGACGCGCGCCAGTCAGGATGTAAGCCTGCGGGCCATCTGCACAGATGCCAGGCGCATTGCATGCGAGGTTGGCCTTCAGCGACGTGACCACCGCATTCAACTGGCTCTGATCGCGCAACCAGATAAGGCCTACGTCATCGGTCTGCACGAAGCCGGTGTCGACGAGACCCGAGCCGTCGTTCAGATTGCCGGTCTTCGTGTTGTTCTGGCCGAAGTTGCCGTTCGGATCGAGATAGTTGTTCGCCTCGAGCAGCTTCGTCAGCGTGTCGCCGTTCTTCACCAGCTTCGTATGATCGGTCGGCGACTGGCCATGCTTCGCCGTCACGATAACCACCGTCGAGTTATACAGGTTGCGCTGCTTGAGTTCCGACACGACCCGGCCAAGTGCTTCATCGACGTAACCAATCGCGCCGGCCACTTCGGTGCCCGGTGTGAAGTCCGCATCGAGATACCCGCCGCCCGAGGCAACCGTCGCTTTCTCCGCGACGCTCAGCGTCTGGAAGTTCGTACCGAACAACGTCGGAATGGTGGCGTTACTCGCGCCGGTCGAATCCTTGCCGTCGATCTCGTTGATCAGCACTTGCACGTGATAGTTATCGAACTTCTCGGTGTGCGTATAGCTGTCGAGGTAGTTCGTGTTCGTAGCCGGATCGATCGAGTTGATCTCGGTGCGCGCGAGATCGTCGACGCCGCGGCCCGACGGTCCGTTCACCCAGTCGTAACCCCACGCGTGCTTGTCGGCCCACGCCGTGCGCGACCCATGAATGTGCTCCTTGACGACTTCGAACACCGTGTTCGTCTTCACATAGTTGTGCGGATAAACCGGCGTACAGCGACCGTTGATCAACGCATGCGGGATGGCCTGGGGATTGAAAGCGCCACCACCGTCGAGGTGGATCAGCGGACCGCCGTTCTCTGCATCGATACCCGTTGTTTCATCGAACACGACATTCCAGCCCTGCTTGCCCGAGCACGTTGTATCCGAAGGTGCGAAGAACGTACGGTCATACGTGACGTCGTAGAACAGCCCGGCGCTCTTCGGCGAACCGCCCGTTAGCAGCGCGGCAAGACCGGGGAACGAATCCGACAGACCCGGTGTGTACGCATTGGTGTACGTCACTCCCGCTTTGGCGAGCAACGCGAGATTCGGACAGGTATTCGCTGCGACACAACGTGCGACATCCTGCTCATGAAGACCGTCCACGCTGATCAGCAATACATGCTTCACGTCGCTACCGCGACCGTGATCCTGCGCTGTTGCGGCCACACTGACGAACGTCAGGGCGCTCGCCCCGACAACTGCACTGACTCCAGACCACCACCTGATTTTTTTCATCGTTGACCTCGTCGTTCTGCATTGGACTGCTCATACCCGGGGTCGCAATCTGCATGTGCAATGCAAACGTTTGATGAAGCGGGGCTTTCGTTTCTCTATCGGGTCGATGGAGAGGCAGATGGAATATGGCGCGAAAGAAAGTGTGAGATTTTGTATCGGGGTACTGATTGCGTTCAGGGTCACACACATGTTGAGAGTGTTTCTTGTTCTACATCCGTGCTGGATGAAAGCATGCGTGGGCAATGCGTCGAGACTCGGTGCGGTATGATTCCCGCACACCTTTGTCTGCGTCCTCGCATGTCTTTGTCGTCGCGTGTCCTCATCGTGCTGTGCGCCGTCCTGCTGTTCATGCAGGGTGCGTCGGCACACATGTCGATCGCTGGAGACGATCATGTCGTCGCCCATCGCATCGCCGGTATCGAACATTCGCAGGTCGTAGCCGGCGAAGCGGCGCACTGTGCCGGCATGCATTGCACACACGGTCATGGACAATGCTGCACGACGATGTGCGGCGCGCACTGCGGCGCACTCTTCGCAGCGCTGCGTTTCGAGCCGTGGACGCCCACCGCTACGTTACCGCTTCCGCTTGCCGATCCTCATCGCGTCGGCGTCTCCTACGCGCCGCTGCTGCGGCCGCCGATCGCCTGATCGCTGGTCGCATCGCCCGGGCTTTACGCGGAGCGAGCGGCACAATGTCTCCATCGAACACACTGGTCAGGCAGGCACTCATGCCGCCGACCCTGAAAACGAATGCGCGCGAAGCCGCTGAACACGCTGCCGTCGCGCGCAAGTAACGAGGAATCGATCGATGATCCGCAGAGAATTTCTGGTCCGCACGTTGAGCGCGGCGGTGGCATCGCTGGTCGCGCGCGGTGCGTTCGCGCAGAACGCACCGCATGACATGCACGATATGTCCGGCATGCAGGACATGAAGGGTATGGAAGGGATGGGGAGCATGCCCGGCATGTCGTCGCATGCCAGCGCAGCGACACACGCCACCGCGACCCTCGCTCCCGCTGACGCACTGCCGGCCGGCCGCCCGCTCGCCGCATTGCGCGTGCTTGCCAACGAGAGCCGCGAGCCAGGCGTGTTTCGCGCGACGCTGGTCGCACATCCGGTGCAGCGCGAGATGCTGGCCGGTAAGCCGACCACTTTCTGGCAATACGACGCGATGAACGGTGGCGCGCTACCGGCGGCCAACGCATCGCAGGGCCCGGTGGTCGGCCCGCTGATCGACGTCTGCGAAGGCGACACCGTCGAGATCCGTTTCATCAACCGGCTCGCCCAACCGTCTACGATCCACTGGCACGGTTTGCCAGTGCCACCCGACCAGGACGGCAATCCCGCCGATCCCGTCGCGCCGGGCGCGACCCGCGTCTATCGTTTCACGTTACCGGCGGGCAGCGCCGGCACGTACTGGTATCACCCGCATCCGCACATGATGTCGGCGGAACAAGTGTTTCGCGGGCTGGCCGGCCCGATCGTCGTGCGTGCGGCCGCCGATCCGCTCGCGGCATGGCCGGAACGTCATCTGTTCTTCTCGGATCTGCGGCTCGCGAGCGACGGCTCGATCCCGCCCAACGACATGATGGACTGGATGAACGGCCGCGAAGGGCAGTTCGTGCTGGTGAACGGCGCGCGCCGTCCGCGCATCGTCGTGACCAACGACGAACGCTGGCGCGTCTGGAACGGCTGCAATGCGCGGTACCTGAAACTGTCGCTGGGTGCCGCGTCGTTCGTTCAGGTCGGCACCGACGGCGGCTTGCTGGAAGCGCCGCGCGACGGGCTGACCGAGCTGTTGCTCGCACCTGGCGAACGTGCGGAACTGATCGTACGCGCGGGTGCGGGCTCGCGGCAGGCCGTGCTGAGCGCCGCGGTATACGACCGCCGCAAGATGTCGATGTCCGAGGGCGATAGTCTGCCCGCCGATCCCGCCCGCGCGCTGGCCGACGTCAGTTTCGAGCCGCCCGAAAAAAATGCGCAGGCGCCGCGCGCGCTACCCGCGAAGCTCGCCGTGATCGCACCACTCGTCGCATCGACGGTACGCAAATCGGTCGTCTTTTCCGAAAAGATGGATATGTCCGCGATGCACCGCCCGGGCGCGTCCGCGCACGGCATGCCGGCGGGAATGACGTTCATGATCAATGGATCGACCTTCGACCCGGCGCGCGTCACGCTGACGAGCCGTCGCGACGAAGTGGAAATCTGGTCGATCGAAAACCGCACCGACATGGATCATCCGTTCCATTTGCACGGCACGCAGTTTCAGATAATCGAACGGCAAAGCGGCGGCGTGACGACGCCGGAGCCTTATCGGGCATGGCGCGACACCGTGAACGTGCAGCCCGAAGAAACAGTGCGCATCGCGACCGTGCAGCACATGGCGGGCGAGCGCATGTTCCATTGCCACATCCTCGAGCATGAGGATCTGGGCATGATGGGCACGCTGCGCGTCGTTTGAGCGGCGCATTGTCCGCTCGCGCAGGACCCCAAAACGAAGAAACCCGGCACGAGGCCGGGTTTCCGAGGGTACGGGAATCGAACAGATTCAGGCGGCAGCCTGGATGTTCGATGCCTGCTTGCCTTTGGGGCCTTGCACGACCTCAAAGCTCACCTTCTGACCTTCCTTGAGGGTCTTGAACCCATTCATCTGGATGGCCGAAAAGTGTGCAAACAGATCCTCACCGCCTTCGTCGGGCGTAATGAATCCGAAACCTTTCGCGTCATTGAACCATTTGACCGTACCAGTTGACATACCTACTTCCCCTGTAACTCATGTTCCTACCACGAGCACGCTCGAAAAGCTTAACGACCGCGGCTGCAGCCGTCCCCTCCTCACAAGCTCACCTTCGGCATTTTTTTCGGAATTAATGGCTGGTTGAAAAAAGTGCCAGCTTGATTGTTGAGGCTCTTAATTCGAGTGTCAAGAAAATTTTGAGACAGGCGCCGGGCCGTTGCGGGAATCCCATTTTCAGGGTTTTTCCCGCTTTTCTTTATATATGTTCACGCGAGCGTGGTGTCTTGAAAAGTCGCATAATCGACTCACATGGAGTTCTGCGGGTCGTGGCGAGTGTGGTGCGGCCAACGGGTCCCGGCGGGTTATGCGATACTCGATCCAAAGGTAGTTTTGATTGATGCAAGATCGACTTTCGGGAGGGCCGGCACCGCATTCGGCTCATCGCGGAGCGCTCGCGCCGACACACTCGGCTGCAGGGCCGAGGCGGAATGGTCACCGGCCGGGCGGTCGGGGTTTTGGCAGGATTGCGGGCCTGTCCGAGATGTTTAGAATGGGTGTATGGCGATTATTCCGGACAAGCAGGACGGCACCGTACTGGAGCGGCAGGAACAAAAGCTGAAACCGCCATCCATGTATAAGGTGGTGCTGCTGAATGACGACTTCACGCCGATGGAATTTGTCGTGATGATCGTGCAGGAGTATTTCAGTAAAGATCGTGAGACCGCAACGCAGATTATGTTGAAGGTGCATCGCGAAGGTAGGGGAGTCTGTGGGGTCTATACGCGGGACATCGCGTCGACCAAAGTCGAGCAAGTCGTTACCCACGCACGGCAGGCCGGGCATCCGCTGCAGTGTGTGATGGAGGAAGCATGATTGCCCAGGAACTGGAAGTCAGCCTGCACATGGCGTTCATGGAAGCACGCCAGGCGCGGCACGAGTTCATAACGGTCGAACATCTTTTACTGGCCCTGTTGGACAATCCGACGGCCGCAGAGGTGTTGCGCGCATGCGCGGCCAACATCGAGGATCTGCGGCAGAACCTGCGCAACTTCATTCATGACAACACGCCAACCGTGCCAGGCACGGATGACGTCGACACGCAACCCACGCTCGGTTTCCAGCGCGTGATTCAGCGCGCGATCATGCATGTGCAGTCCACCTCGAATGGCAAGAAGGAAGTGACCGGCGCGAACGTGCTGGTGGCGATCTTCGGAGAAAAGGATTCGCACGCGGTGTACTACCTGCAACAGCAGGGCGTCACGCGGCTCGATGTCGTGAACTTCATTTCGCATGGCATCGCGAAGACAAGTAGCACCGACCCCGCGAAGGCGAGCGACGCGAACGCCGAATCTGATGAAGCCGGCGCGCAGAAGGAAACGCCGCTCGCGCAATTCACGGCGAATCTGAACCAGATGGCGAAGGACGGCCGCATCGATCCGCTGATCGGTCGCGAAGCCGAAGTCGAGCGCGTCGTGCAGGTGCTGTGCCGTCGGCGCAAGAACAACCCGCTGCTGGTCGGCGAGGCCGGCGTCGGCAAGACGGCGATCGCGGAAGGGCTTGCGTATCGCATCACGCGTGGCGAAGTGCCCGACATCCTCGCGGATGCCCAGGTGTATTCGCTCGACATGGGCGCGTTGCTCGCCGGTACGAAGTATCGCGGCGATTTCGAACAGCGCCTGAAGACGGTGCTCAAGGAATTGAAGGAGCGCCCGCACGCCATTCTGTTCATCGATGAAATTCATACGCTGATCGGCGCGGGTGCCGCATCGGGCGGTACGCTCGACGCATCCAATCTGTTGAAGCCGGCGTTGTCGTCGGGTGTGCTGAAGTGCATCGGCGCAACGACGTTCACCGAATACCGCGGCATCTTCGAAAAGGACGCTGCACTGTCACGCCGCTTCCAGAAAGTCGACGTGACCGAGCCGACTGTCGAACAGACGGTGGCGATCCTGCGCGGCCTGAAGTCGCGTTTCGAAGAGCATCACGGCGTGAAGTATTCGTCGGGTGCGCTGTCGGCGGCGGCTGAACTGTCGGCACGTTTTATCACCGACCGTCATCTGCCCGACAAGGCGATCGACGTGATCGACGAAGCCGGTGCAGCGCAACGCATCCTGCCGAAGTCGAAGCAGAAGAAGACGATCGGCAAGGGCGAGATCGAAGAAATCATTTCGAAGATCGCGCGTGTGCCGCCGCAAAGCGTATCGCAGGACGATCGCAGCAAGCTGCAAACGCTCGATCGCGACCTGAAGAGCGTCGTGTTCGGGCAAGACCCGGCTATCGATGCACTGTCGGCCGCGATCAAGATGGCGCGCGCGGGCCTCGGCAAGACGGACAAGCCGATCGGTGCCTTCCTGTTCTCCGGCCCGACGGGTGTCGGCAAGACCGAAGTGGCGCGGCAACTTGCGTTCACGCTCGGCATCGAGCTGCTGCGCTTCGACATGTCGGAATACATGGAGCGTCATGCGGTGAGTCGCCTGATCGGCGCGCCGCCAGGCTATGTCGGTTTCGACCAGGGCGGTTTGCTGACCGAAGCCGTCACGAAGAAGCCGCATTGCGTGCTGCTGCTCGACGAAATCGAAAAGGCGCATCCGGACATCTACAACGTGCTGCTGCAGGTGATGGACCACGGCACGCTGACAGACAACAACGGTCGCAAGGCGGACTTCCGCAACGTCATCATCATCATGACGACGAACGCGGGCGCCGAATCGATGCAGAAGTCGACGATCGGTTTCACGACCAAGCGTGAAACCGGCGACGAAATGGTCGATATCAAGCGCATGTTCACGCCGGAGTTCCGCAACCGTCTGGACGCGACGATCAGCTTCCGCTCGCTCGATGAAGAAATCATCATGCGCGTGGTCGACAAGTTCCTGATGCAGCTCGAAGATCAACTGCACGAGAAGAAGGTCGACGCGCTCTTCACCGACGCGCTGCGTGCGCATCTTGCCAAGCACGGCTTCGATCCGCTGATGGGTGCACGGCCGATGCAGCGCCTGATCCAGGACACGATTCGCCGCGCGCTTGCCGACGAACTGTTGTTCGGCAAGCTCGTCACCGGTGGCCGCGTAACGGTCGACGTAGACGAGAACGACAAGGTGCAGTTGACGTTCGACGAGCAGTCGGAGCCACGCAATCCGAATCCTGAGGCCGTCGAGGTCGAGTGATTCCGAAGCTGGAGCAGGCTGAAACAAGAACGGCGTGGGCTTAAAAACCCACGCCGTTTTTTATTGCCCGGCTTGCCACCGCGCGCGTGAAGCGAACCCCTCAGTGCTTCCCGGTGCTACCAAAACCACCCGCACCACGCTCGCTCTGCTCGAAGTCATCGACGATATTGAACTGAGCCTGCACGACCGGCACGATCACGAGTTGCGCGAGCCGTTCCAGCGGATTCAGCGTGAAGGTGGTTTGCCCGCGATTCCATGTCGAGATCATCAGTTCGCCCTGGTAATCCGAATCGATCAAACCGACGAGATTGCCAAGCACGATGCCATGTTTGTGACCGAGCCCGGAGCGCGGCAGGATCAATGCCGCATAGCCGGGGTCGCCCACGTGGATTGCGAGACCCGTCGGCACGAGCGCGGTTTGTCCGGGCTCGAGTACCAGCGGTTCGTCGAGGCACGCGCGCAGGTCAAGCCCAGCGCTGCCCGTTGTCGCGTAATGGGGCAACTGGTCGCGCATCTTCGGATTGAGAATCTTCAGGTCGAGTTTCATGCGGTTTCGGAAGAGGTCAGGAAAGAAGAGGGGGCTTTAGCGTTTCAGCTGGAACGCATCGGCAAGCAGTTCATAGGAGCGCAGCCGCGCGCGATAACTGCCCGCGACGGTCAGCACGATCAGTTCGTCGGCCTGGAAATGGTCTTTGATCGCGAGCAGGCGTTCGGTCACCGTCTCGGGTGTGCCGATCACGCTGCGCGGTTTCTCGCGCGCGATCACCAGTTGTTCGCGTTCGCCGTATTCCTGCGCAAGTCCCTGTTCGATCGACGGGATCGGTGCGTTCAGGCCGTAGGCCATCTGCACGCGGCGCAGGTCGACGGCTTTTTCGAGGTCGGCGGCTTCCTGTTCGGTGTCCGCGCAGATGACAAACACCGCGGCCGCGAGGTACGGCCGCGCTTCGTTGCCTGCCACGAAGCGCTCGCGATACGCCTCTGCGACCTGATGCCCGAAGTGCGCGTTGATGAAATGCGCGAAGGCGAAGCGGATGCCAAGCTGCGCAGCAAGCAACCCGCCGAATTCGCTCGAACCGAGCATCCACAACTGCGGCCGCGTGTCGACTTGCGGCTGCAGCAGCACGCCGTGGGCGATATGGTCGGAGGGGAGTGTGCCGTTCATCAGACCAACCAACTCGGCGACCTGTTGCGGAAAGATGTCGCCGCGGTTGTACGCGCCGGCCGCGACCGCTTGAGCAGTCTTCATATCGCCGCCCGGTGCGCGCCCGACGCCGAGATCGACGCGGTTCGGGAACAGTGCTTCGAGCATCATGAACTGTTCGGCGAGCTTGAACGGGCTGTAGTACGGCAGCATCACCCCACCGGAGCCGATCCGGATGCGCTTCGTCACGCTACCGAGCCGCGCGAGCATCACTTCAGGACAGGGATTGGAGACGCCGCGCAGACCGTGATGCTCAGCGCACCAGTAGCGCGTGTAGCCGAGGTCGTCGGCGAGCTGCGCGAGTTCGACGGTCGCCGCGACCGCATCGGCCACCGAGTGCCCATCGATCACGGGCGTTTGATCGAGCACGGAAAGTAGCGTCATGACTGTACCGCTCCGGGGATTTCAGTTCAGCGGATCAGGCTTGTGTCGGGTAGACGCTTTGCGATCTCCGCGATCAGCGTGCCCGCCAGCGCGCGTTTGTCCGCGCGCGGCAGTTTCGTCGCACCGGACGCTTCGAACAGGACCACTTCGTTGTCGTCGAGGCCGAAGGTCAGCGGACCCAGGTTGCCGATCAGCAGCGGCACGTTCTTGCGCACGCGCTTCTCTTCGCCGTGCAACTCGAGATCGCCGCTTTCCGCGGCGAAGCCGACACAGAACGGTGGATGAGCAAGCTTCGCGACCGCCGCTAGGATGTCCGGATTTTCGACGAACGTGAACGTCGGCATCGGTTTGTCGGCGGTCTTCTTGATCTTCTGTGGGCTTGCGTGATCGACGCGCCAGTCGGCCACTGCAGCCACACCGATGAACACATCGCAGTCGGCCACCGCGCGCATCACGGCGTCGTGCATCTGCTGCGCGGTCTGCACGTCTTCGCGATAGACGCCCCACGGTGTGTCGAGCGCAACCGGCCCCGCGATCAGATGAACCTCTGCACCTGCCTGTTGCGCGGCGCGTGCGAGCGAGAAGCCCATCTTGCCGCTCGAACGATTCGTGATACCACGTACCGGATCGAGTGGTTCGAAGGTCGGACCCGCGGTGAGCAGCAAGCGGCGACCCGCGAGGACTTTCGGATGGAAGAACGAAGCGATCGCTTCGTAAGTGGCTTCGGGTTCGAGCATCCGGCCGTCGCCGACTTCACCACAGGCTTGCGGACCCGAATCCGGTCCGAGCACTTCGACGCCGTCTGCGCGCAGTTGCGCGACGTTGCGTTGCGTGGCCGGGTTCTGCCACATCTGCCGGTTCATGGCGGGAACGACGAGCAGCGGGCAATCGCGCGCGACGCACAGCGTGGACAGCAGGTCGTCGGCCATGCCGTGCACAAGACGCGCGAGAAAATCCGTCGATGCCGGCGCGATCACGATGGCGTCCGCTTCGCGCGACAAATCGATGTGCGGCATGTTGTTCGCGATGCGCGCGTCCCACTGGCTCGTGTAGACGGGGCGGCCCGACAGTGCCTGCATGGTGACGGGCGTGATGAACTGCGTGGCCGCGTCGGTCATCACGACCTGCACGGTCGCGCCGGCCTTGATGAGCAGGCGCGTGAGTTCAGCGATCTTGTAGCAAGCGATCCCCCCGTCAGACCGAGGACGAGATGTTTACCTGCGAGTTCTCCGGGTGCGACAGTGGCCAACGCAAGCCTCCGACAAAACATGGGCGACCGGCGCGTGCTGCACCGGTCTGCGAACCGCTACGGCATCAGCGCGAACCGCGCACGCGCCGCAATTCGTCGAACACGAGCAGAGCAGCGCCGATCGTGATCGCGCTGTCGGCGAGATTGAACGCCGGCCAGTGCCATGCGCGCACGTGAAAATCGAGGAAATCGATCACGTGGCCATACATCAGCCGGTCGATCACGTTGCCGAGCGCACCGCCGAGTATCAGCGCCAGCGCCGTGCAAAAAAGCCGCTGCGCACCGTGCCGTTTCAACAGATAGCCGATGACGAGCGCTGCGACGACGCCGAGGGCTGTGAACCCCCAGCGTTGCCAGCCGCCTGCCGTGGCGAGAAAACTAAACGCGGCACCACGGTTGAACACCAGAAACAGGTTGAAGAACGGCGTCAGTTCATACGGTTGAGCGTACGCAAATACTTTCGATACGGCGATCTTCGACAACTGGTCGAACAGAATCACGATCAATGCAACGCCGAGCCATGGTGCGAGCGTTCCGCCGCTCGATTTCGACAGGGTTTTGGGCATTATGCCGCGCTCCTCGTTTCGCCGCTGCCGAACAGGTTGCTGATGCAGCGTCCGCACAGCGTCGGGTGTTCGGCGTTCTCGCCGACGTCCGCACGGTAGTGCCAGCAACGCTCGCACTTCAGGTATTTCGAGGCGATCACTTCGACGCTTTCATCTGCTTCGCTGTCCACCCGCACGACCGTTGCCGCCGAAGTGATCAGTACGAACTTCAGGTCGGCGCCGAGGCTGGCGAGCGCATCGTGACGCGCACCGCTCGTGCGAATCTCGACTTCCGCTTGCAGCGACGAACCGATCAGGTTCGCGACACGCGCTTCTTCGAGTGCTTTCGTCACGTCGCTGCGTACCGCGCGCAGCAGTGTCCATTTGTCGAGCAGCGCGGCTGCCTCGGGTACATCTGGGAACGCGTGATACGTCTCGGTGAAGATCGTCTCGCTGTCCGGCTGGAACACCTTCCACGCTTCTTCCGCGGTGAACGACATGAACGGTGCCATCATTCGCAGCAGGCTATGCGCGATGTGATACAGCGCGGTCTGCGCAGCGCGACGTGCGGCGGAATCAGGTGCGGTCGTATAGAGCCGGTCCTTCAGCACGTCGAGGTAGAAGCCGCCGAGATCTTCCGAGCAGAACGTTTGCAGCTTCGCAACGACTGGATGGAACTCGTATCGGTCGTAATGCGCGAGCACATCCGTTTGCAACGCGGCGGACAACGCCACCGCATAGCGATCGATCTCGAGCCAGTCTTCTACCGGGCGTGCATGCTCTGCAAAATTGAAGTCGGACAGATTCGCGAGCAGGAAGCGCAGCGTGTTGCGGATCCGGCGATAGCTTTCCGTCACGCGCTTGAGAATTTCTTCGGAGATCGAGAGCTCGCCCGAATAGTCGGTCGAGGCGATCCACAGACGGATGATTTCCGCGCCCAGCCGGTTCGAGACTTCCGCCGGGTCGATGCCGTTGCCGAGCGACTTGCTCATCTTGCGGCCTTCGCCGTCGACGGTGAAGCCGTGCGTGAGCAGTGCGTTATACGGCGGCCGTCCATCGATCATCGACGCCGTGAGCAGCGACGAATGGAACCAGCCGCGGTGCTGGTCGGAACCTTCGACATAGATGTCGGCGGGGAACTGCAGCTCTTCCTTGTGCGAGCCGCGCAGCACATGCCAGTGTGTCGTGCCCGAATCGAACCAGACGTCGAGCGTGTCGCGGTTCTTCTCGTAGAGATTCGCGTCGTCACCGATCAGTTCGCGCGGGTCGAGCGTTTGCCATGCTTCGATGCCGGCCTTTTCGACACGTTGCGCGACTTGCTCAAGCAACTCGATCGTGCGCGGATGCAGCTCGCCGGTTTCCTTGTGCACGAAGAACGCCATCGGCACGCCCCATTGACGCTGGCGCGACAGCGTCCAGTCGGGGCGATTCGCGATCATCGAAAACAGGCGTTGCTTGCCCCACGACGGATAAAACGCCGTTGCCTCGATCCCTTCGAGCGCGGTTTCGCGCAGCGTTTTCTCGCTGTCCTTCGGCACGACGTCCATGCCGGCGAACCACTGCGATGTCGCGCGATAGATGATCGGCGTCTTGTGGCGCCAGCAATGCATATAGCTGTGCGTGTATTTCTCGCTGCGTAACAGCGTACCTGCGTCGCGCAGTGCTTCGACTACCTTCGGGTTGGCCGCCCAGATCGACAGGCCGCCGAACAACGCCAGTGATTCGATATAACGCCCATCGCCCATCACCGGATTGATGATGTCGGAGTCGGCCATGCCGTGCGCCTTGCACGACACGAAGTCCTCGACGCCATAAGCCGGCGACGAATGGACGATGCCGGTGCCGGTATCGGTGGTCACGTAGTCGCCGAGATACACCGGCGACGTGCGCTTGTAGCCGGGATGCGCGGACGCGAGCGGATGATGGAAGCGCAGGTTCGCGAGCTTGGCACCCACAGTCGTTGCGAGCACCGTGCCTTCCAGACTGAAGTCCTTCATGCACGCTTCGACGCGTTCCTGCGCGAGGATCAGCAGGCCGCGCGACGTATCGACGAGCGCGTACACGACTTCCGGATGCACGTTGAGCGCCTGGTTCGCGGGGATTGTCCACGGTGTGGTCGTCCAGATGACGATGCCACCTTCGTTGCGCGGCAGCGCGGCGAGGCCGAAAGCCTGAGCGGTTTTTTCCGGATCGGCGAACGGGAACAGCACGTCGATGGTCGGATCGGTCTTGTCCGCGTACTCGACTTCTGCTTCAGCTAACGCGGAGCCGCAATCGAAGCACCAGTTCACCGGCTTCAGACCGCGGAACACGTAGCCCTTTTCCATGATCTTCGCGAGCGCACGAAGCTCACCGGCTTCGTTCACGAAGTTCATCGTCTTGTACGGGTTGTCCCATTCGCCGAGCACGCCGAGCCGCCGGAAGCCGGCTTTCTGGATCTCGATCTGCTCGGTCGCGTAGGCGCGTGCCTTCTGCATGACTTCGGCAGCCGGCAGCGACTTGCCGAACTGCTTCTCGATCTGGATTTCGATCGGCATGCCGTGGCAATCCCAACCCGGCACATAGACCGCGTCGAAGCCGGCGAGATTGCGCGCCTTGACGATCATGTCCTTGAGGATCTTGTTCACCGCGTGGCCGAGGTGAATGTTGGCGTTCGCATACGGCGGACCATCGTGCAGGATGAACTTCTTGCGGCCCTTACTGGCGGCGCGGATCTTTTCGTAGATCTTGTTTTCCTGCCAGTCCTTGACCCATTGCGGTTCGCGCTTCGGCAGGTCGCCGCGCATCGGGAACGGCGTGTCGAGCAGGTTGACCGGGTAGCGGCTCTGCGGTTTCGAATCGGCTTTCTTGTTGCTCATGATGAAGTCGCGTTAGATACAGTGTCTGGGTGTATGCGGTCCGCGCTACGGCGCGAGCTGTGCGGGGAGCGTCCGGTGGGCGGTTCCGCGCGGTGCGCGGCAGGCCTGCCGGAACGCGGCGATCGGTACTGTGCAGGCAGCGTGCCGGCACGGTACCGCATAAGGCTAGCTAATTCGATCGGTCGCCGAGGTGGCGAAGCCCGTTGCGCTGCGGCCCGGTGCAGCGCCACCGGCGGCCGCGAACCACTCGCGTGCATGGGCGACGTCGCGGGCGATCGCAGCGGTCAATGTTTCGAGATCGACGTACTTCTCTTCGTCGCGCAGCTTCTTCAGGAATTCGACGCGCACGAGCTTGCCGTACGCATCGCCGTGCCAGTCGAGCAGATGCACTTCGAGCAGCACGCGGCCGGAGTCGTCGACGGTCGGCCGCAGGCCGAGGCTTGCGACGCCCGGCAACGGTTGGTCGCCGATACCATGCACACGGACCACGAAAATGCCCGCGAGCGCCGGCCGCTTGTGGGCGATCGGCAGGTTCAGTGTGGGGAAACCGAGATCGCGGCCGAGTTTCATGCCGTGTACGACGTGACCGCTAATCAGGTAGTCGCGACCGAGCGCGCCACGCGCCGCATCGAGATCGCCGGCGATGAGCGCCGCGCGCACACCGGAACTCGAAATGCGCGCGCCGGATGGATCGGCAACGGTCGCCATCTGCTCGACCTCGAAACCGTGATGGTTGCCGGCCGCCTTCAGCGAGGCGAAGTCGCCGGCGCGCCGGGCACCGTAGCGGAAATCGTCGCCGATCATCACCCAGCGCGCGTGCAGCCCGTTCACGATGATCCGTTCAACGAACGCATCCGGTGACTGGCTCGCGAAAGTCTGGTTGAAATGCTCGACCACCACACGGTCGACGCCGTTCATGCGCAGCGCTTCGAGCTTGTCGCGCAGCATCGCGATGCGCGGCGGCGCGCCGGCCGGGTTAAAGAATTCGCGCGGGTGCGGCTCGAAGGTCATCACGCAGACGGGCAGCCCGCGCGCATCGGCGGCGGCGCGCACGTGCGCGAGCAGAGCCTGATGGCCGCGGTGGACACCGTCGAAGTTGCCGATCGTCAATGCGCACGGCGCACGGCTTTCGGCATTGGGAAGACCGCGGAAAACTCTCACGATAGCGGGGTGTTATATGAGGCGGCCGGAATGCCGCAAAACGAATGATTATAAACGCTCGGAGCCGGCCACGGCGGCGCAGCGCGGTTCGAGGGTTCCCGAATGATAAAATCCGCCAATGAAAAAACTCGTCATCCTGATTTCGGGGCGGGGCAGCAACATGGAAGCGGTCGTCCGCGCCTGCGCGCGTGAGCGCTGGCCGGCGCAGGTCGCCGCCGTGATTGCCAGCCGTCCTGACGCCGCGGGCCTTGGGTTCGCCGCGTCGCAAGGCATTGCCACGGCGGTCGTCGACCACCGCCAGTACCCTGACCGCGAGGCCTTCGACGCCGCGCTGGCCGCGCAGATCGACAGCTTTGCGCCCGACCTGGTCCTGCTCGCCGGCTTCATGCGGGTGCTGACCGCCGGCTTCGTCGACCGCTACGCGGGGCGCATGCTGAACATCCATCCTTCGTTGCTGCCGAGCTTCCCCGGTCTGAAAACGCATCAGCAAGCGCTCGACGCAGGCGTCCGTCTGCACGGCGCATCGGTGCATTTTGTCACGTCGCAGCTCGATCACGGGCCGATCGTCGCCCAGGCGGCGGTGCCGGTACTCGCCGGCGACGACGCCGCGACGCTCGCCGCCCGCGTGCTGGCCGCCGAACATATCCTTTACCCACGCGCGGTGCGCTGGTTCGTCGAAGGGCGTCTTGCCCCGACGGACTGCGTGTCGCCGTAACACCGCCCGAGCCGCAGTGGCTCTTTGCTGAAACGACAAGCTACGCCGGAGAGGGCGCATGAGACTACATGGATTCCTGATTGGACAAACCGAAACGCTGCTGGCCGAGGTCCTGAAGTTCGCGGGCCCGGCCGACGCTACTACCAGCCGCTTTTTCCGTGCTCACCCGAAGCTCGGGCATGGCGAGCGCGGTGTGATCGCCGAGGCCGTGTTCGCCGTGCTGCGTCGCCGGATGGAGTTCGCGCATCTGGCCGAGAGCGGCGCGGGCAGCCCCGCCCGGCGGCTTGCGCTGCTCGGCCTGATGCAGACGGCGGGCCGCAGTGCGCTCAAGCCGTTCGTGTCCGATTCCGAAAGCACGTGGCTCGAACACGTGGCGAAGATCGATCCGGAGAGCCTGCCGCTGCGTATCCGCATGAACCTGCCCGACTGGATCTGCGACGCGCTCAACACACGCTTTCCGCCCGAGGAACTGGCCCAGCTCGCTGCGGCGCTCAACTACCCGGCACCGCTCGATCTGCGCGCAAACCCGCAAAAGGCGAGTCGCGATGAAGTGTTGAGCGCGCTCGGCAAGGCCGGCATCGAAGCGGGCGCGACACCGTTTGCGCCGTTCGGTGTGCGCGTGGTCGGCAAGCCGCCGCTCACGAAGCTCGATGCGTTCCAGAACGGCTGGGTCGAAGTGCAGGACGAAGGCAGCCAACTGCTGTGCTCGCTGGTGGCGCCCAAGCGCGGCGAGATGATCGTCGACTTTTGCGCAGGCGCGGGCGGCAAGACGCTCGCGCTCGGCGCGATGATGCGTTCCACCGGTCGCCTCTATGCCTTCGACATTTCCGACCGGCGGCTCGCGAAGCTCAAGCCGCGGCTCGCACGCAGCGGGCTGTCGAACGTGAACCCGGTGCTGATCGACAGCGAGCACGACGCGAAGATCAAGCGCCTTGCGGGCAAGATCGATCGCGTGCTGGTCGACGCGCCGTGCAGCGGGCTCGGTACGTTGCGTCGCAACCCGGACCTGAAGTGGCGCCAGACGCCGGCGTCGATCACCGAACTCGCGCCCAAGCAGGCATCGATTCTGGCGAGCGCGTCGCGTCTCGTGAAGAAGGGTGGCCGGCTCATCTATGCGACGTGCAGCATTCTCGAAGCGGAGAACGAGGCGATCGTGACGCAGTTTCTCGCCGATCACGCGGATTTCGCGCTGGTGCCGGCGCGCGACGTGCTCGCTGAACAGCGCATCGACATCGATACCGGCGACTATCTCTCGCTGTGGCCGCATCGCCACGCAACCGACGGCTTCTTCGCGGCCGTGCTGGAACGCCGCGGCTAGGCCGAGGCCGATTGCGGCGCGCAACCTTCGATTTCACGTGAGACACCTTTGACGACCCTGTCCGATCGCATCCTGTCCCATATGCTCGGCGGCCTCACGCGCGATTTCGGTCAGCCGGGGATCGTATGGCAGGCGGGCGTGCTGCTCGGCACGCTGGCGCTCGCGTGGCTGCTTGCACGGTGGTTGCGGCGCTTGCTAGACCTGCGGCGCCAGACGCGTTACCAGACGCTGCGCTTCGGCGCAGAGAGTCTGAACAAGGCGTTTTTCCCGCTGCTCGGCGGTGTGTTCGTGCTGATCGCGCAGGCAATTGCCGAGCAGTTCATGGACACGTCGCTACTCGATCTCGCGCTCGTGCCGCTATTCGGCATCGGCCTGATCTATCTCGTGTTCTTCATCGCGCGGCGCGTGTTCGGTGCGCACGGCGAGACGCATGCATGGCTTTCGCTCGTCGAGAAGCTCGTCTCACTGGTGGTGTGGGCGGGCATGGTGTTCACCGTGATGGGCATTCAGGACGATGTGCTCGCGTGGATGGGGAGCGTGAAGTTCCGCATCGCGAATACTCACCTGACGCTGCTGTCGCTGTTAAACGGCGTGCTCTGGGTGTGCGTGACGATGATCGTCGCGATGTGGCTCGGTGCAACGTTCGAAGAGCGGCTGATCCGCTCCCGTTCGCTCGATGCGAACCTGAAGGTGGTGCTGGCGCGGGTCGGCCGGGCGCTCTTCATGCTGGCGGCCGTGCTGATCAGCCTGTCGCTGGTCGGCATCGACATCACGGTGCTGGGGGTGTTCGGCGGTGCGCTTGGCGTTGGGCTCGGTTTCGGCTTGCAGAAGATCGCGAGCAACTACGTGTCGGGTTTCATCATCCTGATCGACCGGTCGCTGCGCATCGGCGACACGATCAACGTGAGCGGACTGCAGGGTATGGTTACGCAGATCCGCACGCGCTATACGGTGGTGCGCGGGCTCGACGGCAACGAGACGCTGATTCCGAACGAAAAGCTGATCACCGACGTCGTGCAGAACCAGTCGTCGTATCTGACGCGCGGCTATGCGAAGGCGGCGGTCCAGGTCGCCTACACATCGGATGTCGAGCAGGCGATGGCCTTGCTGGTCGAAGCGACCCAGGGAGTGAGCCGTGTGCTGCAGGAGCCGGTACCGACGCCTTACCTCGCCAGCTTTGGCCCCGACGGCATCAATCTCGAACTGGGTTTCTGGATCGAAGACGCGGCGACGGGGACTGCGTCGGTCCGCTCGGCGGTGAACCGGAATATCTGGCGACTCTTTGTCGAACACGGCATTTCGATTCCGTACGCGCAACGTGAAGTGCGAATTGTGGGCAGCGCCAGCGACATGCTGCCACAGGCGGTAACAATGACCGGGCACGCCGCAAACAAGTCTGCGCCCCCGCCAGACGCCCCGCCAGAGCCTGTCGCACGCTAAAAACGGCATTCAAAACACTGCGTCGAAGCCCCGCGAATTCTCGCCAGGGTAAAAAAATATCCATTTGTTACATACACTTGGAACGGTTCTAGTAAACTACCGTCCAATCTCGACGTATGCTTTCACTTTCTTGACATCCGCCACTGCGCGGATGTTTTCTGTTCCACAGGTAAACGACCTTGTTGAATTCCTCGCTTGATTTCCTTGGCAACGGCCTGCTGCGTCTTTCGTGGTGGCAGATCATATTGTCCGCACTGGCAATGACGCACGTGACGATCATCGGCGTGACGGTGTATCTGCACCGCTGCCAGGCGCATCGCGCGCTCGATCTGCACCCGGTCGCCAGTCATTTCTTCCGCCTCTGGCTGTGGATGACCACGGGCATGCTGACCGGCCAGTGGGCTGCGATTCACCGCAAGCACCACGCGAAGTGCGAGACCGAAGAAGATCCGCATAGCCCGCAGACGCGCGGTTTCTGGAAGGTGCTGCTCGAAGGCGCCGAACTGTATCGCGCGGAAGCGAAGAACGAAGAAACGATGCGCAAGTTCAGCCACGGCACGCCGAATGACTGGATGGAACGCAACGTCTACTCGAAGTACCCGATCCTCGGTATCAGCCTGATGATGGTGATCGACGTTGCGCTGTTCGGTATCGTCGGTTTGAGCGTGTGGGCTATCCAGATGATCTGGATTCCGTTCTGGGCCGCAGGCGTGGTCAACGGTCTCGCGCACTTCTGGGGCTACCGCAACTTCAACTCGGCAGATGCAAGCACGAACATCTTCCCGTGGGGCATCCTGATCGGCGGCGAAGAGCTGCACAACAATCACCACACGTATGCGACGTCGGCCAAGATGTCGAACAAGTGGTTCGAGTTCGATATCGGCTGGATGTACATCCGCATTCTCTCGGCGTTCCGTCTGGCCAAGGTGAAGAAGATTGCACCGACGCCGCGTCTGTCGACGGGCAAGCTGGTTCTCGATCAGGACACGCTGCAAGCCGTGCTCGCAAACCGCTACGAAGTCATGGCCAGCTACGGCAAGGCTGTGAAGCGCGCGTATCGTCAGGAACTCGCGCATCTGAAGGAAGTGGGCGCCCGCGAAAAGTACCAGGTCATGCGCAATGCGCGCAGCTGGTTCCACAAGGAAGAGTCGGGTCTCGACGAACCGCAAAAGCGTCAGTTGCCGCAGATCTTCGCGAACAGCCAGAAACTGCGCACCTATATCGAACTGCGCAACGAACTGGCGTCGATGTGGGAGCGTTCGAATGCGTCGCGCGACCAGTTGCTGACGCAGTTGCAGGACTGGTGCCACCGTGCTGAACAGAGCGGCATCAAGGCTCTGCAGGAATTCGCCATGCGTTTGCGCCGCTACGCCTGAGTACGAAATCCTTTAGAATTTCGGCACGTCATAAAACCCCGCGTTGGCGGGGTTTTTCTTTTTGGGGCGCGTCCGGAACATCTCGCGGCGTGCCGCAGATCAGTCGGACAGGAGCCACCATGAATCAGGCGATCAGGAGCGTCGAATACGACCGGCCACAGCCCCAAGGGCTGATATGCGGTGTCGGTCAGGCGTGGGCAAAGGTGCCCGAGACGCCGTCGGCGGAGGAGCGGGTTGCGCTGAAGGCGCGCATCCGCGCGTTGCTTGCGCGCGAAAAGGCGGTGCTCGTCGCGCATTACTACGTGGACGCGGAACTGCAGGAACTCGCCGATGAGACCGGCGGCTGCGTTGCGGACTCGCTTGAGATGGCGCGTTTCGGTCGCGATCATGAGGCGCAGACCCTGGTAGTTGCCGGTGTGCGTTTCATGGGCGAGACGGCGAAAATCCTGAGTCCTGGCAAGCGCATTCTGATGCCCGATCTCGATGCAACCTGCTCGCTCGATCTCGGCTGTCCCGCCGACGAATTCTCTGCGTTCTGCGATGCGCATCCCGACCGCACGGTGGTTGTCTACGCGAACACGAGCGCAGCGGTGAAGGCGCGCGCGGACTGGATGGTGACGTCGTCGATCGGGCTCGAGATCGTGGCTGACCTGCATGCGCGTGGCGAGAAAATCTTGTGGGCACCGGACCGGCATCTCGGTGGCTATATTCAGAAGAAGACCGGTGCGGACATGCTGCTGTGGCAGGGCTCGTGTCTCGTGCACGATGAGTTCAAGGGGATCGAACTCGATCTGTTACGCGCCGAGTATCCGCAGGCGAAAGTGCTCGTGCATCCGGAGTCGCCGGAAAGCGTCGTGGCGCTTGCCGATGTCGTCGGCTCGACGACGCAGTTGATCGATGCGGCGCAGCGGCTCGACGCAACGCACTTCATCGTAGCGACCGATCTCGGCATCCTGCACAAGATGCGGCTCGCAGCACCTGGCAAGATATTTATCGAGGCGCCGACCGCCGGCAATAGCGCGAGCTGCAAGAGTTGCGCGCATTGTCCGTGGATGGCGATGAACGGCCTCACGAATCTCGCCAACGTGCTGGAGCACGGTCAGAACGAAATCTTCGTCGATGCGGCCATCGGAGAGCGGGCGAAGCAGCCGATCGACCGGATGCTCGACTTTGCGGCGCGCCACAAGAAGCGTGTGCAGACCAGCGGCGATCTGGCGCGGGACGCGGCGTTGTTTTCGAACGTCGGCCCGGCGTAGTAACGTTGGGGGCGCCCGGTCACACGTTGCGGTTGCGCACCCGCTCCGGCGACAACACCGTCGGCAGCGCCTTCGGCAATGTGGCGGGCCAGTCGCGGCTGTAGTGAAGGCCGCGGCTTTCACGACGCGAGCGCGCACTGTCCACAATCAGCGACGCGACGTCGACCAGATTGCGCAGCTCGAGCAGATCCCGGCTCACGCGGAAGTTCGCGTAGTACTCGTGGATCTCGTCGCGCAGTAGCGCAAGACGATGCTTCGCACGCGCGAGCCGTTTGTCGGTACGCACGATGCCGACGTAATTCCACATCAGCCGACGCAGTTCGTCCCAGTTGTGCGCGACCACCACTTCCTCGTCTGGATCGGACACGCGGCTTTCGTCCCAGTCCGGCAGCGGCGCGTGTACTGCAGCGCTAAAACCTTCCTTTTCGATCGATGTCGCCGTCGATCGCCCGATCACGAGACATTCGAGCAGCGAGTTGCTTGCCAGCCGGTTCGCACCATGCAGGCCCGTGCATGATGTCTCGCCGACCGCGTACAGGCCCGCCAGATCGGTGCGGCCCGCGAGGTCCGTGACGACGCCGCCGCACGTGTAGTGCGCGGCCGGCACGACGGGGATTGGCTGCTGGGTGATATCGATGCCGAACTCGCGACAACGCGCGAGGATAGTCGGGAAGTGCTCCTGCAAGAACGCCGCCGGCTGATGACTGATGTCGAGATACACACAGTCGATGCCGCGTTTCTTGATTTCGAAATCGATCGCGCGCGCAACGATGTCGCGTGGCGCGAGTTCGGCGCGCTCGTCGTGATTCGCCATGAAGCGCGTGCCGTCGGGCAGTTTCAGGATGCCGCCTTCGCCGCGCACCGCTTCGGAAATGAGGAACGACTTCGCATAAGGATGAAACAGGCAGGTCGGATGAAACTGGATGAACTCCATGTTCGACACCCGGCAGCCGGCGCGCCAGGCCATTGCGATGCCGTCGCCGGTCGCTGTGTCGGGGTTGGTCGTATAAAGATAGACCTTGCCTGCGCCGCCGGTAGCGAGCACGGTGTGCGGCGCTTCGATGGTGACCGTGCGGCCGCTGGCTAGATCGAGCGCATACAGGCCGTGGCAGCGTCGCCCCGGCAAGCCGAGCCGGTCCGAGGTGATGAGATCGATGGCGTAATGGTCTTCGAGCAGCGTGATGTTCGGGTGCTGGCGCACGCGTTCGCTGAGCGTGGCGACGACCGCATGGCCGGTCGCATCGGCGGCGTGAATGATCCGGCGATGACTGTGGCCACCTTCGCGCGTCAGGTGAAAGCCTAGTTCGGCGGCATCGTCTTTCGTGAAGGGGACGCCCTGATCGATCAGCCATTCGATGGCGGCTCGACCGTTTTCGACGATGAAGCGCGTTGCAGCTTCGTCGCATAGCCCGCCGCCGGCGACCAGCGTGTCGCGCACATGATTCTCGACGCTATCCGCGGAATCCAGCACGGCGGCGATGCCGCCCTGGGCCCAGTCGCTGGCGCCCTCGGTCATCGAGCGTTTGGCCACGATCGCGACTCGTCGCGTTTCCGCCAGATTCAGCGCGACGCTCAGACCTGCCAGACCGCTGCCGACAATTGCCACATCGAAATTCATTCGCTGCCTCTCCGTGTCTTGCTTTGCTGTTGCGGCGCGCCTTCAGGCGCTTCCGGCCAAACGAGAGAGGATACGCGCCGCAGCCCGCAAGGAAAAGCTGGCTAGTCAGCCGATGGGCATGAAATGCGGCGACAGAAAGAGGTGCGCTGGAGCGAACAGGAGGGGAGAAAAACAAAAACCCCGCAGAGGCGGGGTTTTTTTGACAAGCTCGGAAACCAGCTTACTTGATCTTGGTTTCTTTGTACTCAACGTGCTTGCGGACGACGGGATCGAACTTCGAGATCGTCATCTTTTCCGGCATGTTGCGTTTGTTTTTCGTCGTGGTGTAGAAGTGACCCGTACCTGCGGTCGATTCCAGCTTGATCTTGTCGCGTGCGCCTTTTGCCATGATTTACTCCTTAGGCTTCACCGCGTGCGCGCAAATCTGCGAGCACGGTGTCGATACCGTTCTTGTCGATCAGGCGCAGACCGGCGTTCGAAACGCGCAGACGCACCCAGCGATTTTCGCTTTCGACCCAGAAACGGCGGTTTTGCAGATTCGGGAGAAAACGACGCTTGGTTCGGTTGTTCGCGTGGGAAACGTTGTTGCCGCTCATCGGCGCTTTCCCAGTTACTTGGCATACGCGTGCCATGAGAGCACTCCTAATACGCTTAAATTCTGAGTTCGAACGCCGGAAAGTTTCCTGAAAGCGGAAGGACCGGGTGGTCGCGGCTTCCAGAAAGGCCATTGGCGGCTTCAGAACAGGGTTGGAAAGAAGCAAACCGCGATTTTAGCAGGAAAAAAGCCGAAAAATCAAACCTTATTTGCGGATCGAGGAGCAGGCCCGATGCGCGTTCGGGCTGCCGTCACAACAGGCCGGCACGGGCGAACGAGAACGTTTCCTGCGCACCAACGATCAGGTGATCGATCAGTTGCACGTCGATCAGCGTTAGCGTGTCGCGCAGCATGCGTGTCAGCCGGCGGTCGCTGGCGCTCGGTTTGACGGCACCGGAGGGGTGATTATGCGCCACGATCAGGCTGGCCGCATTCAGCGCGAGCGTGCGCCGGACGATTTCCCGCGGATAGACCGCCATCCGGGTCAGCGAGCCGCGCGAGCTTTCCTCCGAGCGGATCAGACGGTGCCGCGCATCGAGAAACAGGCTGACGAAGACCTCATAGGGCCGGGTGCCGATCAGCAGCCGCAGGTAGTCTTCTACCGCTTCCGGTGAATCGATGACCGAGCGTTCGCGGATTTTTTCCGCGAGCGCGCGCCGCGCTATCTCCAGAATGGCGAGCAGTTGGGCCGTTTTGGCGGGGCCGATACCGCGAATTCCGCTGAAATCGGCGGGTGTTGCGTCGAGCATCGCCCGCAGGGAGCCGAAGCGCACCAACAACGACCGCGCGAGCTCGAAGACGTTCTGGCCCGGCAGTCCGGAGCCGAGCACGAGCGCGATCAGCTCGATATCGCTGAGCGTGCCAGGTCCCGAATCGAGCAGGCGTTCGCGCGGCATGTCCCGGGGGCGCTGCCGGGCGGGGCGCAAAACCGCAGCGGAAGGGGCTTCGCCCAGGGTGCCGGGCAAGGCAATGGGGGTGACGTCCATGCTAGGTCTCCAGAAGGGCGGTCCTGTGCCGCGCGCAGCCGCGGCGGGATATGTGGCTTACAATGGAGCCTTTGCGCAAGGCGTCGCGCATACGCGCCCTGTGCTGTAAATGGGTGAATGCGCCTCCGGCGCGTCCCGACTGAAGACTGAATGAGTACCGCATGAGCATCATCGATATTTCCGAAGTGAAACCCGGTTCGCACGTCACGCTTCACTACCGGCTTTCGCTCGCCGATGGCGCCGATGTCATCAACACCTTCACCGAGAAGCCCGCTACGCTGCTGCTGGGCGCCGGCCAGCTGGCGCCGCCGCTCGAAGACATTCTGCTGGGGTTGAAGGTGGGTCACCACTCCACCTTTCAGCTAACGCCAGGAGCGGCGTTCGGCCCGCGCAATCCGGAACTGATCCAGCGGGTGTCGCTGGCCACCTTGCGCGAAAACAGCATGATCGGTGAGGATTTTTCTCCGGGCGATCTCGTCGAATTCAACGCACCGGGCGGCGGACGCTACGCGGGCGTGCTGAAGGAAGTCGGCGAAACGTCCGCCCTGTTCGATTTCAATCACCCGCTTGCCGGCCAGGCGCTGGCGTTCGAAGTGAAAATCATCGGGATTCTGTAAACATGAGCACCACGGACACGACCCTCGCCGAAACTGAAATCCTGCTGGCCCAGCCGCGGGGATTTTGCGCCGGCGTCGACCGGGCCATCGAGATCGTCGAGCGCGCGATCAAGCTGCACGGCTCACCGATCTACGTGCGTCACGAGATCGTGCATAACGCTTACGTCGTCGAAGACCTGCGCAAGAAAGGCGCGATCTTCATCGAGCAGCTCGAGGAAGTGCCGGCCGGTAATACGGTTATTTTCAGCGCGCACGGCGTGTCGAAAGCGGTGCGCACGGAAGCCGAATCGCGCGGTCTGCGCGTGTACGACGCGACCTGCCCGCTCGTGACCAAGGTGCATATCGAAGTCGCGAAGATGCGCCAGGACGGCTTCGATATCGTCATGATCGGCCACAAGGGGCACCCCGAAGTGGAAGGCACAATGGGGCAGACGGGCGAGGGCATGCATCTCGTCGAAGATATCGAGGACGTGCAGGCGCTCGTGCTCGCGGACCCGGAACGGATTGCGTTCGTCACGCAGACCACGCTGTCCGTCGACGACGCCGCCGAGATCATCGCCGCGCTGAAGGCCAAATTCCCGGCGATCCGTGAACCGAAGAAGCAGGACATCTGCTACGCGACGCAGAACCGCCAGGACGCCGTGAAGTTCATGGCGCCGCAATGCGATGTGGTGATCGTGGTCGGTAGCCCGAACAGCTCGAATTCGAACCGGCTGCGCGAAGTGGCCGAGAAGCGCGGCATCCCGGCCTATATGGTGGACTCGCCGGATCAGATCGATCCGCAGTGGATTGTCGGCAAGCGGCGCATCGGTGTCACAGCGGGCGCGTCGGCCCCGGAAGTGCTGGCGCAGGCGGTGATCGCCCGGCTGCACGAACTCGGTGTGCGCAACGTGCGTGCGCTCGAAGGCATCGAGGAAAACATCGCTTTTCCGCTGCCGCGCGGGCTTGGATTGCCCGCCTGATCCAGCAACACCTCTAGATGAAAAAAAGCGCGCTTCGGCGCGTTTTTTATTGCCGTCTGCGTTTCTAGCGTGTCCCTGACTGGCCCAATACGGTCCGAAAATTTAGGGGGCGCATCAGGCGAAAGATCGGTTCGGCCCATCTGAAATCGACAGATTTTTCATCTCCCGACGATTATTTTTGGCACAGATTTCACGGTCATTCCCTATTTCCGGCCTATTCGGTCTATTCGGCGGATTTTTGACGCTTCAGACTGGCGCCGTGCGATCGGCTGACCTGCCAATCTCGCCGAACCCGATGAAAACGGGCTCCCGAAAGGGTCGTGCGCAACACTTGGTGCAGGTCGGGTTCGATGTGGTGCAACTGATGCGCTTCAAAGATGTGCAACCCGGTTGCGCCACACGCCGATTATTGGTCCTGAAATCAGGTTGCAATGCAGGAAAACCCTGCCGGTTCAATATATTGGCCGCCGCATAATTGGAGTTACAATGCGCGCGTTTCTGAAGCCCTGTGGGCCTTGGGACAGCGGATTTTGCAAGGCGCGGGAGACCTGTTTAATGCAAGCCAAGTTTGCTGACGCGGTGCCCGATGCGGCCGCGGTTGCGATGGTGACCGCGAGCAGCAGGAAGAGTGAGTGCAACGACAACGAAAATGGGGCGCGGTTGGCTGTAGAGGACATCAACACACAGGGTTTGACCATCGACGGCCATCGGATCGAGCTGCAGTTCGACGCCCGCGCCGCCGCAACCAGCCCGGAAACCGGCACGCAGGTGGCGAACGCCACGGCCTGCGGCATCCTCACGAAGATCAAACGTGTTCGGCCGGACGCCATCATGTCCGGCGGTGTGAACGCAACGGGCGAACTGTCTGCGAAGCGGGCAGTGCCTGGCAGCAGGGCAAAAATCCTTGGCGGCGACGGTGTGTGTACCGACAAGGTGGGCAAACTGGCGGGTAACGCCAGTTCGGCCGAGCCGCTCCTGCTGAGGGGTGCGATGCCGCCCACCGGATACCACCCGGTGATCGGCGAGATCGCATCCAGTGGCAAGGGCGATTTGCAAGAAGGCGCCATTACGTTTTACGACTTCAGGGACGGCAATCGTGCGGTCCTCGACGTCGTGAATATGTAACGACGGGACGTACAACGTGACGGCACCGAACCATCCGACGGTGCCGTTTTTGCATCCGCTTGCGGCAGCTCGACGACCGTATCACGGTCGAACGGGACATCGAAGGCGGATAACCCTGACCGGTTCTTAATATCAGTACCCGCAGTGCCGTTGCGATTCTCCGACCCATCGCCGCCCACCGGCCGATGAAGAACGTGAATCCAGTCGCACGCGCTAAGGAGCTTTAAATGGATATCTTCGTCCAGCAGATCCTCAACGGTCTGGTGCTTGGTAGCGTCTACGCCATCATTGCACTCGGCTATACGATGGTTTACGGGATTCTCGGCATCATCAACTTCGCACACGGCGATGTGTTGATGGTCGGTGCGATGGTTGCGCTGTCCGCGATCGGGGTCCTGCATAACCACTTCCCCGGGCTCGGCAATGTGCCGACGCTCATCATCGCGCTGATCATTGCGGCCGTAGTGTGCTCGCTGGTCGGTTATACGATCGAGCGGGTCGCCTACCGGCCGTTGCGCAAGGCACCGCGTCTCGCCCCGCTGATCACCGCGATCGGCGTGTCGATCCTGCTGCAAACGCTCGCGATGATGATCTGGTCGCGTAACCCGCTGCCGTTCCCGCAACTGCTGCCCACCGATCCGATCAACGTGATCAAGGCCACTGAATCGACGCCAGGTGCGGTGATCTCGATGACCGAAATCGTGATCATCGTGGTGGCGTTCCTCGTGATGGGCGGCCTGCTGCTGCTGGTCCACAAGACGAAGCTCGGCCGTGCGATGCGCGCGATCGCCGAGAACCCCGGCGTCGCGAGCCTGATGGGCGTGAACCCGAACTTCGTGATCTCGGCCACCTTCATGATCGGCTCGGCGCTCGCTGCGCTGGCCGGCGTGATGATCGCCTCCGAGTACGGCAATGCGCACTTCTATATGGGCTTCATTCCTGGCCTGAAAGCGTTTACCGCGGCGGTGCTCGGCGGGATCGGGAACCTGGGTGGCGCAATGGTGGGCGGGGTACTGCTCGGCCTGATCGAGCAGCTCGGTGCGGGCTATATCGGCAATCTCACAGGCGGTGTGTTCGGCAGTAACTATCAGGACGTGTTTGCGTTTGTCGTGCTGATCATCGTGCTCGTGTTCCGTCCGTCGGGGCTGCTGGGCGAACGTGTTGCGGATCGCGCCTGATCCCGGGCCATAAGGAGCAAACAGACATGACCTCAATTCAACCGATCGAGCCGTCCACGACGCTCGTCCCCGAGAAGAACGCGACTAAAACGCTGATCGTCGGTGTCGTTACCGCCGTGCTGGTGCTTGCCGCACCGATGCTGATCGGTGTCGTAGGCGGTAACTACTGGGTCCGCGTACTCGACTTCGCGATGCTGTACGTGATGCTCGCGCTGGGCCTCAACGTCGTGGTCGGCTTCGCTGGCCTGCTCGACCTGGGCTACATCGCGTTCTATGCGATTGGCGCGTACGTCGCGGCACTGCTGTCGTCGCCCCACCTGACCACGCAGTTCGCGTGGATCGCCGCAGTGTTCCCTGGCGGCCTGCATGCGCCGATCTGGCTCATCGTACCGGTCGCCATGGGGCTTGCCGCGCTGTTCGGCATCCTGCTCGGTGCGCCGACGCTGCGTCTGCGCGGCGACTACCTGGCCATCGTGACCCTGGGCTTCGGGGAAATCGTCCGGATTTTCATGAACAACCTCGACCGTCCGGTGAATATCACCAACGGGCCGCAGGGGATCACCGGTATCGATCCGATCCGCGTCGCGGGCTTCAACCTGTCGCAGACTCACACGCTGTTCGGCTTCCAGTTCACGACCGTGTACATGTACTACTACCTGTTCGTGCTGTGTGCGCTGCTGGTGATCTGGGTCTGTACGCGCCTGCAGCACTCGCGCATTGGCCGTGCATGGGCCGCGATCCGCGAAGACGAAGTCGCCGCCAAGGCGATGGGCATCAACACCCGTAACGTCAAGCTGCTGGCCTTCGCGATGGGCGCGTCGTTCGGCGGTCTGTCGGGTGCGATGTTCGCAGGCTTCCAGGGCTTCGTGTCGCCGGAATCGTTCACGTTCTGGGAATCGGTCGTGGTGCTCGCGTGCGTGGTGCTGGGCGGCATGGGCCACATCCCCGGTGTGATTCTCGGCGCGGTGCTGCTCTCCGTGTTCCCCGAATTCCTGCGCTCGACGATGGGTCCGCTGCAAAACTGGATCTTCGGTCACCAGATCGTGGATACCGAAGTGATCCGTCAGCTGCTGTACGGTCTCGCGATGGTGCTGATCATGCTGTACCGGTCCGAAGGCCTGTGGCCGTCGCCGAAGCACGAAGACAAGATCGCGAAATTTGCGAAGCGCAGCGGCAAGAAGCCGGTGCGCGCGTAAGGACAGGAGAAAACGCATGAGCAATGACATTCGACTGTCCGTCAAGGGCGTCAACAAGCGCTTCGGCGGCCTGCAGGCTCTGTCCGACGTCGGCATCGAGATCAAGGCAGGGCAGATCTACGGCCTGATCGGACCGAACGGCGCGGGCAAGACGACGTTCTTCAACGTGATCACGGGTCTGTACACGCCGGATTCCGGCGAGTTCAAGCTCGACGGCACGAACTACACGCCGACCGCGGTGTATCAGGTCGCGAAGGCCGGCATTGCGCGGACGTTCCAGAACATCCGTCTGTTCGGCGGCATGACCGCGCTGGAAAACGTGATGGTGGGGCGCCACGTGCGCACGCGCCACGGTCTGATCGGCGCGGTGTTCCAGACACCGTCCGAGCGCAAGGAAGAGCGCGAGATCAAGGAGCGTGCGATCGAGCTGCTCGACTACGTCGGCATCGCGCAGTACGCGGACTACACGTCGCGCAATCTGTCGTATGGGCACCAGCGGCGTCTTGAGATCGCGCGCGCACTTGCCACCGATCCGAAGCTGCTTGCCCTCGACGAGCCGGCTGCCGGTATGAACGCGACGGAGAAGGTCGAGCTGACCAAGCTACTCGACAAGATCCGCTCCGACGGCAAGACGATCCTGCTGATCGAGCACGACGTCAAACTGGTGATGGGCCTGTGCAATCAGATGACAGTGCTCGATTACGGCAAGGTGATCGCTCAGGGACTGCCGCAGGACGTGCAGAAAGACCCGAAGGTGATCGAGGCATATCTGGGCGCGGGAGTTCACTGATGGCTACGGCAATGTTGAAAATCAAGGGCCTGCAGGTCAACTACGGCGGCATCCAGGCGGTGAAGGGTGTGGACCTCGAAGTCGCGCAGGGCGAACTCGTTACGCTGATTGGCGCGAACGGTGCGGGCAAGACGACGACGATGAAGGCCATCACGGGGCTGAAGCCTTACTCAGCCGGCGACATCGAGTACATGGGCGAGTCGATCCGCGGTGTGCCCGCGCATGAACTGCTGCGTCGCGGACTCGCGATGGTGCCGGAAGGCCGCGGCATCTTCGCGCGTATGTCGATCGTCGAGAACATGCAGATGGGCGCGTATCTGCGCAACGACACGGACGGCATCAAGAAGGACGTCGAGCGCATGTTCGGCTTCTTTCCGCGTCTGAAGGAACGCGCTTCGCAATACGCGGGCACGTTGTCGGGCGGCGAACAGCAGATGCTGGCGATGGCGCGCGCGATCATCAGCAAGCCGAAGCTGCTGTTGCTCGACGAACCGTCGATGGGCCTGTCGCCGATCATGGTCGAGAAGATATTCGAAGTGGTGCGCGAGATCTCGAAGGAAGGCATCACGGTGCTGCTGGTCGAGCAGAACGCGCGGCTCGCATTGCAGGCTGCGAATCGCGCTTACGTGATGGACTCGGGTCTTGTCACGATGTCCGGCGACGCGAAGCAGATGCTTGATGATCCGAAGGTTCGGGCTGCTTATCTGGGTGAATAAGCGTTGTAGAAGCACAAAAAAGCCGCATGCCTCAGTTCAAAGAGGCATGCGGCTTTTTCTTTGCAGAACCCACCGGCCCAGGCTAAAAAAGACCTCAGCCAGCAACCGCTGCCGTAGCGCCGAGTCGTTTGCCCATGCTGATCACTTCGTCGGCGCGATAACCGAGCGCTTCGTAGAACGCCTGCACATCGCTACGCGTCGACAGCACCTGCAGGTTCACCTTCGGACAACCGCGCGCGGTGAGTGCAGCTTCCGCGTGCTCGACGAGCTGTGTGCCGATACCTAGCCTGCGATGCGTCGGGTCGACTGCGAGCGAGTAAATCCAGCCGCGGTGGCCGTCGTAGCCGGTCATCACGGTGCCGACCAGGCGGCCCGCACGTTCGGCAACGAAGAACAGCTCAGGCTGCGTCGCGAGCTTGTTCGCGATCGACAGGCGCGGGTCGCGCTGCGGCTTGTCCGGGTTCCGGTATTCGGGGAACACGTCCTGCCACAGCGCAATGACCGTGTCGGTGTCGCGCGCATCGAAGCAGCGGATCGAGAGCGTAGCGGATGTCATCGGCGTGGTCTCCCGTTGCTTACAGCGAGTCGAGCACCGTGCGCAGCATCGCGAGCATCTGGTCGATCTCGTCGTGCGTGACGTTCAGTGCGGGCATGAAGCGCAGCAGGTTGGGGCGCGCGGCATTCAGCAGCAGACCGTCCGGTTGCATCAGACGCGCTTTTTCAACGATCTGTGGGCCGATGTCCTTGCCGAGCAGCAGTGCGCGCAACAGACCCTCGCCGCGTTCACCCGCAAAGCCACGCTCTTCCGAAAGCTCGAGCAGCTTCGTGCGCAGATACTCGCTGCGCTCGCGCACGCCTTCGAGAAAACCGGGCGCGGTGAGCTGCGAAATCACCGAGTAACCGACGGCGGTCATCAACGGATTGCCGTTGTAGGTGCCGCCCTGGTCGCCCGCTTCGAACACTTCCACTTCCTTTTTCGCGAGCAATGCCGCGAGCGGCACACCGCCGCCGATGCCCTTGCCAAGCGTCATGATGTCCGGCTCGACTCCAGACAGCTCGTACGCGAACAGCGTACCCGCACGGCCGCAACCGCTTTGCACTTCATCGACGATCAGCAGGATGCCGTGCCGCTTCGTCAGGTCGCGCAGTTGCTGCATGAATTCGCGCGTAGCCGGAATCACGCCGCCTTCGCCCTGGATCGGTTCGAGCATCACCGCAACGGTCTTGCCGGTGATCAGTTTTTCCACCGACGCGATGTCGTTCAGATCGGCCTTCGGAAAACCCGGCACCTGCGGCGCGTAGATCGTGTCCCAGCCCGGTTTGCCGCTTGCCGACATGGTCGCGAGCGTGCGGCCGTGGAAGCTGTGATCGAACGTGATGATCTCGTACGCGCCGTCGCGGAATTTCTTGCCCCACTTGCGCGCGAGCTTGATCGCGCCTTCGTTTGCTTCCGCGCCGCTGTTCGCGAAGAACACCTTGTCGAAGCAGCTGTGCTGCGTGAGCAGGCTGGCCAGCTGCGCCATCGGTTGGTTGTAGAACGCGGGCGACGGGTTGATCAGCAGACGCGCCTGTTTTTCCAGCGCTTCGATCATGCCGTCGTTGCAGTGACCGAGGCTGTTCACGGCCCAGCCCTGGATGAAGTCGAGATAACGCTTGCCTTCGTTGTCGTAGATCCACGAGCCCTTGCCGTGCGTGAACACGATCTCGGGCCGGTTCGTGATGTACATCAACGACTCGATGGGATACTCATTGAAATTCATGGCAGCAGGCTCCAGGCGAAGCGGATAGAAGAAGGACCGAAAAAACAAAAAAGCCACGGCAGGCCGTGGCTTTCATGATTCGAACAACATGCGCCTGACGGCGCGAATCCGTGACGAAGCCAGCGGCGCCCCTAAGGGAGCGGCGAGCGGCGACGTCGAAGTTCGGACTGGATGCGGTTCATGGGCGAAAGAATACGACACCGCGCGCGTTCGTGTAAACCATCAATTTCGCCCATTTTGCCGCTGATCTGCCGCTCATCGTCGTCAGACCGGGTTCGCCAGATCGGCGGCACTGGTGAACGAATCCGCGTAGAACTCGCCTTCCGGCAGCCCGTGATGCTGGGTGAAATCGCGCTGTGCCGACTCGACCATGACCGGTGCGCCGCACGCATACACCTGATAAGCGGACAAGTCTGGCAGATCTTCGATGACGGCCCGATGAACGAAGCCGATGCGGCCGGTCCAGGCATCGCTCGCGTCGGGTTCGGACAGAACCGGCACGAAGCGGAAGTTCGGCAGGTCCTTCGCCCATTGTTCGGCGAGCTCGAGCAGGTACAGGTCTTTCTTGCGACGCGCGCCCCAGTAGAGCGTCATCGGGCGTTCGATATTCTGGAACGCCGCATGTTCGATGATCGCCTTCAGCGGCGCAAAACCGGTACCCGAACCGAGCAGCACGATCGGCCGCTCCGAGTCTTCGCGCAGGAAGAACGTGCCGAGCGGTGCTTCAAAGCGCAGGATGTCGCGCTCTTTCATCGTGTTGAACACGTGGTCGGTGAACGCGCCGCCGGGCATGTGGCGAATGTGCAGTTCGATCGGGCCTTCCTCGTGCGGTGCCGTCGCCATCGAATAACTGCGGCGCTTGCCGTCCTTCAGGATGAATTCGAGGTACTGGCCCGCGAGATACTGCAGGCGTTCGTTGGCCGGCAACTGCAGCTTCAGCACGACGACATCGTCGGCCTTGCGCTCGATCGCATTCACGCGGCACGGCAGCTTCTTCACCTGCACATCGCCGACGCCTGCTACTTCGCGGATATCGATCTCGAGATCGCTCTGCGGCGTGGCGCAGCAAAAGAGCGCCATGCCGCGGGTCTTTTCGTCGTTCGACAGTGCCGACGACGAATGCACGCGTTGTTCGACCTGGCCGCTCAGCACCGTGCCTTTGCACGAGCCGCATGCGCCGTTCTTGCAACCGTACGGCAGGCCGATGCCCTGGCGCAGGGCCGCGGTGAGGACGGGTTCGTCGGGTTCTACCTGAAACTGCCGGCCGCTTTGCCGGAGCGTTACGTTAAATGCCATAAAGTGATCGAAATCGAAGAGTCGGTAATCGGTGCGAGCCGCTTCTAGCAGCTACATCGCGGCTACAATGCGTCCACTATGAAAGCGACACGAAATCTGCGCCGCCCGCGCGTACTGATTGTGGGCTGCGGCGACGTCGGCATGCGCTGCATCGGACATCTGCTGCCGCACCTGCACGTCGTTGCATTGACGAGCCAGCCGGCCCGTTGCGCCGAGCTACGCGCTGCTGGCGCGACGCCACTGGTCGGGGACCTCGACGTGCGCCGCAGCCTCAGGCGGCTCGCGGGACTGGCGCCGACCGTGCTGCATCTGGCGCCGCCGCAGAAAACCGGCGACGACGATCGCCGCACGCGCGCGCTGCTTGCCGCGTTGAGCGCTCGCCGGGGCGGCCCGGCACGCAATGCAACCGTACCTGTGGCGCGCTTGCGCCGTCTGCGCCGTGGTTTGGCGGTGGAACGCGAAACAGGCGCTATTGTACCCGACGGGGTTGCGCGAACCGGCCGCTCGCGGGCCGTGCCGAAGATCGTCTACGCGAGCACGACCGGCGTATATGGCGATTGCGGCGGGGCGCTGATCGACGAGACACGCACACCCCGACCAGCGAATGCGCGTGCAAAGCGCCGTGTTTCCGCCGAGCAGCAGTTGCGGCGCGCGACCGCACGCGGCACGGTCAGCGCATCGATTGCGCGCATTCCCGGCATCTATGCGGCGAATCGCCTGCCGCTGGCACGGCTCGAGAAGCGCACCCCCGCGCTCGTCGATTCACACGACGTGTACACGAGCCACATCCACGCCGACGATCTCGCGGCGATTCTCGTACGGATGACGACGCATGGCCGGCCGGCTCGCGTGATCCACGCGTCGGACGACAGCGAAATGAAGATGGGGGAATACTTCGACCGTGTCGCGGATGCGTACGGCCTTGAGCGCGCGCCGCGCGTGACGCGCGAGGTCGCGGAACAGCAACTCGATCCGATGCTGCTGTCGTTCATGCGCGAATCGCGTCGACTCGATAATGCACGATTGAAGCGCGAGCTAAAGGTACGTCTGCGCTACCCGAGCGTCGACGATTTCCTGCGCACTACTCACGAGACAAACTGAAACGGCGTGGACCCCGGTCCACGCCTGTCGGCAATCTGTCACGGCGCGTCGATGGTTGTCGATGGCGTGAGCGTCAGGTCAGCGCCGGCAGTGCTTCGAGTACCAGGAAGCACAGTAGCGCGCCGATCAGCGCACCGATCAGATTCGGATGATATTGATGCCTCAGATGCATCGCGGTCAGCAATCCGCCGACCAGAACCGCGCCTAGACACGTGACCGCAATCATCACGTAGGTAACCCCAAAAGTTTCATTGATGACCATGGCGCTTCTCCCTGAATCCTTTGTAATGGTTGTTTAATCGAGTATAGGGCGGCCTGTCAGGAAGGGCATGCTGCGGCGCAACGCAAAAAGCCGGTGCGAATCGGGTCGACGGGCAGCCATTCACGCTCTGGCGGGGGTTTGCGGGGCAATGAGGGCGACGCTACCGGTTTACCCGCCTGGTAATCTTCCTGAAGGAAGATGTACCGGTTGAGCGGGTGGTTAGCCGGTCAGCGGCCTTGCAGGGAGGCGAGATCGGTGGCGTTGAGCCACTGCCATTTTCCTTCGACAAGCGTCTCCGGCAGAGTCAGTCCGCCGATCCGCTCGCGATGCAGCGCCTCCACCCGATTGCCCGCCGCGGCCACCATCCGTTTGACCTGGTGATACTTGCCTTCGAGCACTGTCAGCTCGAGCACGTTGGCACTGCGCGCGCGGGCATCGACGGCGACTACTGGCTGCGCTTCGCCGTGCAGCAGCACGCCGTCGCGCAACGCCGCGAGCTGCGTATCGTCGAGCGGATGGCGAGTGGTCGCGACATACGTCTTCGGCACCTTGCGGCGCGGTGCTGTCAGCGCGTGCACGAACTGGCCGTCGTCGGAGAGCAGCAGCAGGCCGGTCGTGTCCTGGTCGAGCCGGCCGACGCATTGCACGCCGCGTGCCGTGAACGGCGCCGGCAGCAGGCTGAATACGCTCAGGTGATGTTGCGGTTCGCGCGAGCACTCGTAGCCGGCCGGCTTGTTGAGCAGCAGGTACGCGCGCTCGTGATAGGCCCAGGGCGTACCGTCGACATAGAACGTGAGCGCATCGGTGGAGAACTCCGCGTTGGGCTCGTCGCATATGGCGCCGTCGATCTCGACGCGGCCTTCCGCGATCGTCGCGCGGCACTGGCGTCGGGAACCGAAACCCTGGGTGAAGAGAATGCTTTCGAGATTCATGGGCGAGGGTGAAGGGGAGCGGCGCACGCTGCTTGTCGCGGCAGCAACGCCGTGCGAGCGCATTTTACCCGCCGGCCGTCGTTGCGCAGAATGACCACGCCAGGCGGCCGCTTCGAACGACCATGCGGGACGGACCGCACGCATCCCTTCAACATCAATCTCGCTACAGCGTCGCTGCTACTGCACTCTCGCGCGTCGCTCGACAAACCGTCGCACGTATTCATCGGCGGGCCGGGTGAGAATTTCGTCCGGTGTGCCTTCCTGCACCAGCGTGCCGTCGCGCAGGATCGCGATGCGGTTGCCGATACGCAGCGCCTCGTCGAGATCGTGCGTGATGAAGACGATGGTCTTGTTCAACGTCGCCTGCAATTGCAGCAACTGGTCCTGCATCTCGGTGCGGATCAGCGGGTCGAGCGCGGAGAACGCTTCGTCCATCAGCAGCACGTCGGTGTCCGCTGCGAGCGCGCGAGCGAGTCCCACACGTTGCCGCATGCCACCCGACAACTCGTCGGGATAGTGATCCGCATAGCCGTCGAGCCCGACCTTGCCGAGCCACATACGTGCTTTCTCATGGGCCTGCTGCCGGCTCTCGCCGCGCGTACGCAACGCGTAGGCGGTGTTGTCGAGCACGCTCTGATGCGGCAGCAGTCCGAAATTCTGAAACACCATGCTGACCTTGAAGCGGCGCAACTCGCGCAGACCGCGCGCGTCGAGCCGGATCACATCCGATCCGTCGATCACGATCTCGCCCGCGGTCGGTTCGATCAGCCGGTTGAAGTGCCGCACGAGCGTCGACTTGCCCGAGCCCGACAATCCCATGATCACGTAGATTTCGCCCGAGCCGATATGCAGACTCACGTCGTTCAGACCGACGTTGCAGCCGGTCTGCGCGAGCACGTCGGCTTTCGACTTGCCGCCTTTGAGCAAATCGAGCACGCGCGTGTGGCTCGCTTCGGGGCCGAAGAGTTTGTAGACATGTCTGACTTCGATCGCTGCCATCGGAGGCTCCTGATTACTTCGCCGTGCGGGCTTCGAGGTTGGCGTCTTGCGCATCGGTTGTGGCGGGCGCGTTGTCGGTGGTTGCGCTGGCGGTGCCATTCGTGCCGTTCATGCCGTTCATACGATAAGGCACACGCGAAGCCGTGCGCGCCCGACGACGCAACGCGAGCAGACGTCGCTGGCGACGATCCTGGCCATAACCCTGGCTGATCCGGTCGATGACAATCGCCAGAATCACGATCGCGATACCGGCCTGCATGCCCTTGCCGACATCGAGCGTCTGGATGCCGGCGAGCACGTCTTCGCCAAGTCCGCGCGAGCCGATCATCGAAGCGATCACGACCATCGAGAGCGCCATCATCGTCGTCTGGTTGATACCGGCCATGATGCTCGGTCGCGCGAGCGGCAACTGCACATTGATCAGCAACTGCCAGCGCGTGGTGCCGAATGCGCGCGCTGCTTCGACGACATCGCTATCGACGTGACGGATGCCGAGATCGGTCAGGCGGATGAGCGGCGGCAGCGCATAGATGATAGTCGCGAAAATGGCCGGCACCTTGCCGAGCCCGAACAGCATCAGCACGGGGATCAGATACACGAAGCTCGGCAGCGTCTGCATGATGTCGAGCACCGGCAACAGAATGCGGCGCAGCCACGCACTGCGCGACGTGAGAATGCCGATCGGCACACCGAACGCCACCGACAACACCGTCGCAACGAGCATCAGCGCGAGCGTCTGCATCAGCTTGTCCCACAGCCCGAAGCAACCGATCGCGTAGAGCAGCAGGACGAAGAAGGCAGCTGCGCCGAGACGCCGTGTCGCATGCCACGCGAGCACGCCGACCGCGAGCAGGATCAGCCAAGGCGGCAGCGCGCGCAGCGCGCCTTCGAGCGGCACGAGCACGTAGCGCAGCACTGCGATGCTGAAGGTATGGAAGCTGTCGCCGTACGCGGCGACGAAAGTTTGCACGCGGTCGTTCACCCAGTCGGCGATCGACAGATGCAGGAAAATCGAACTCATGACGAATCCTCCACGTCATTCCACCTGACACTACTCAGCTACCCGCAAGCGCGGTCTGCATTTTCTGCGCGACGTCGGCCGGTACCCAGGCCTTCCACATCTCCGGATGCTCGCGCAGGAACTGCTTCGCCATCGTTTCGCCATCGATCTTCTTGCTGGTCATCTCCAGAATGGTCTTGTTCAGGAAGTCCATCGGAAAACTGACCTTCGAATACGCGGCCATCAGATCGGGCTCGGCCTGATAGAACGGCGTCGACACACCGACCTTCAGATGCGAAACCAGATACGACGATGCGCACTGCGACGCGCTGTTATCGGCGCGCAGCGTTTCCCAGCATTTCTGGTCGAACGGCGGCATCTTCAGCTGGACGAAGCGGTACTTCGCCATCAACGCAGCTGGCTGCCAGTAGTAGAAGAGGATAGGTTTGCCGCGCTCGTAGGCCGAGGTGATCGCTGCATCGAGCGCAGCGCCCGTGCCCGGACGGAAGTCGGTATACGAATCTTCGAGGTTGAGCACTTTCAGCAGGCGCCGGTTCACGCGCTCGCAATCCCAGCCGGCCGGGCAGTTCAGGAAGCGGCCCTTGCCAGGTTCTTCGTCGTCTTCGAAGAGGTCCTTGTATTTCGGCAGATCGGCCACCGATACGAGGTTCGGCGCGAGCGGTTTGATGTTGCGCTTCGCGTCGCCCTTTACGACGTACTCCGGCACGTACCAGCCTTCGTTGGTGCCGCCCGGCAGCGTATCGCCGATCAGCTTGACCTGACCGTCCTTCACCGCCTTGGCGATGATTTCCGAGCGGCCGGTCCATTGCTCGGACCAGACCTGCAGATCGTTGCGCGACATCGCGGTTTCGGTGGCTGCGGTGCTGCCCGGTACCGTGTCGGTCTTGCAGCCGTAACCCTTCTCGGCGATGAAGCGCAGCACTTCGGAGCTAAACGATCCGCTCTCCCACGTGACGCCCGCAAAGCGCACGGTCTTGCCCGCCGAACACCAGCTGCCCGCCTGTGCGGCAGCAGGCCAGCACACGGCGGCCGCGAATGCGACGCAGGTGGCGCGCATCCAGGGTTTGATCTGCATAACTGTCTCCTTCCTGTTGATATCGGGGGCTGGGCCGGCTGCGTGACACATCACTCGTCACGCGTACGTGCTGCGAGCGCTTTGCGTGGCATTCAATACGGCTTCGTCGAGCGTAAGACCGAGACCCGGCGCATCGGACAGCGTGAGCCAGCCTTGCGCGTCGATGTCGATCGGTTGCTGCAACATGAAATCGCGCCGCGCGATCGACCACTCCGGCGGGTCGTACGGAAACTCGATGAACGGTGCGGATGCGGCGCCGGCGGTCAGATGCAGGTTTGCTGCGAGACCGATGCCGTTGCCCCACGTGTGCGGCGTAAATACCTTGCCGTGCGCTTCGACGGCCTGCGCGAGCTGTCGCATCCCTTCCATGCCGAGCGTGCAGGCGACGTCGGGTTGAAAAACATCGAGGCATTCGCGCGCGAGCAGTTGATCGAACTCGTAACGCTCGCGTGTCAACTCGCCGCCCGCGACGCGCAGCGGCGTCATCCGGCGCAGCTGCGCATAGCCGTCGTAATCGCCGCGGTGCAGCGGCTCTTCGATCCAGTAGACGTTGTGCTTCTCGAGTTCGCGCGCGACTTCGAGCGCTTTGGCGACGGTCCATGGCGCGGCCGTGTCCCACGGCATACGCCAGCCTTGATTGCAATCCACCATCAATTCGAGTTGCGAGCCGACGGCGTCGCGTACGGCGGCGAGCGCGTCGAGATCGTCCGCGAGACGCGGTCTGCCGAAGCGGATTTTCAAGGCGGGGAAACCGCGCGTCACGATGTGCCGCGCCATCTCGGCCATCTCGTCGGGCCGCCGGTGCACACCGCTCGACGCATACGCGCGAACCCGCTGGCCACGGCCGCCTGCCATCTTCCAGCACGGCTCGCCACGAATCTTGCCGGCGAGGTCCCACAGCGCGATATCGAGCGGCCAGGGGCGGCCCGCGTGAAAGCCGATGTTGTCGAGCACCGCGCTGTGCCGCGCGAGATCGAGCGGATCGGTGCCGATAAACAGATGCTGGTAGTCGGCGAAACCGTACATCGCGTCGCCGGAACCGATGCCGACATGTCCCGCGTCGTCGTGGACGCGCACGATCGTCGCGGGAAACTTGCGGCGCGGCTGGCTATCCCACGACGCCGGAAACGGCGGATCGAGATCGAGCTGATGGTGCGTGATCTCGATGCGAACGATGCGCGTCGAGGCCGTTGCTGCGTGGCTCATCGGGTCTCCTCCCGGGGGCGCCGCGTTATTTCTTGTGGTGGCGGCAGAATCGATTGAATCAGGATGGGTGTCATGCTATGAAGTCAAATCATGCAATTCAATCGCTTCAATTAAAGTAAATGACTGCATGCAATCGGGTGCAATCCGGCCCGATTGTCTGCGTATCATTTAAATGACACCCTGACCCGACAATGGAGACGGTCGCATCATGGCGACGAATGCGTGGTTGCCGCGAATCGAGGCGGGTAGCGATCCGAAGTACCAGGTCATCGCGCGCGCGTTTGCGCAGGCGATCCTTAACGGCCAGTTGCCGGCCGGCGAAAAGCTGCCGCCGCATCGCTCGCTCGCAAACGAACTGCATGTGACGACGGGTACGATCAGTCGCGCTTATGCGGAGCTCGAACGCCAGGGGCTCGCCAACGCGCGTGTGGGCGACGGCACCTATGTGGCGCAAGCGCGCGCACGCGATGTACCGGGCGGCGGTGCACCGCCGCTCGAGACGCGCCCCGGCATGCCGGCGGCGCCGGCGCTGATCGATCTCGGCCAGAACGTGCCGCAATCCACGGCAGAAGCAGCGGCGTTGTCGACGACACTGCGCGAGATCGCAGCCGACGAACGCCTTGCCGCCGATCTGTTGCAGTACGCGCCCGAAGCGGGCTCGATGCGCCATCGCCAGGCCGGCGCTGCGTGGCTTGGACGTTCGGGCAGCCCGGCGAGCGCCGCACGCGTGCTCGTCACACAAGGCGCACAGCATGCGCTTGCATCAGTACTGCGCGCCGTCGCGCGGCCTGGCGATACGGTGCTCGCCGAAGTGGTCAGCTATCCGGGCATCATCGCGCTCGCGCGGCAACTGCGGTTGCATCTGGTCGGCGTCGAGATCGATCACGAAGGGCTCGTGCCGGCCGCACTCGAGCTTGCGTGCAAATCGCTGCATCCGCGCGCCATCTTCTGCGTGCCGACCATCCACAATCCGACCACCGCGACGATGTCCGTCGAGCGGCGCGAAGCCGTCGCGGACATCCTGCGCCGGCACGCCGTGCTGCTGATCGAAGATATCGTGCCGGCGATGCTGCTCGAGAATCCGCCCGCTCCGCTGTCGGTGTGGTTGCCCGAGCAGGCGTTCCTGATTGCAGGGTTGTCGAAATCCGTCGCGCCAGGGTTGCGCGTCGGTTATCTGCAGGCGCCGCAGGCGTGGTGCTCGAAGATTGCCGCGGTGATCCGCAGCGACTGCTGGATGACCGCGCCGCTGATGGCGGAGATCGTCGCGCGCTGGGTCGAGAACGGCGAGATGGAGCGACTGTACGGCTTGCAGCGCGCGCACATCGAGACGCAACACGTAGTGGCGCGCGAGGTGCTCGCGGGCATCGCGTACCGGCACGCGGCGACGAGTTCGCATCTGTGGCTGCCGCTGCCGGAGCCGTGGCGCGCGGCTGAATTCGCAGCGGCGCTGCGTCACGAAGGCGTGCTCGTAAAGACCGCCGATAGCTTCGTGATCGGCCGCAATGCCGCGCCGCACGCGGTGCGCATCTGCATGACCGGCGCGAGCTCGCGCGAGACGTTGACGCGTGGACTGTCGATCGTGCGCGCGACGCTCGAACATGGGCTCGAAAGCGGTGTAGCGTCGTCATACGCGCCCTGAGGCGTAGCGCGGCCGCGGTCCCATAGTCGAATAACAGAGCAAGAACCGGAGCGCCTCCGATAAGCACTCCGGTGACGATGGCGTCATCGTCACCGGAGATCACTATGGCTTCCTTGCATCCACACCTGCCGGTCGCGTTCCAGCGGCTCGCGTGGTCGAATCTCGTCGCACAGTCCGCAGAGCAGGTCAGTCTCGCCGCCGCGCCGCTCGTCGCCGTGTTCATGCTGGGCGCGTCCGCGCGTGAAACGGGTTTGCTGCAAACCGCGCAGACGCTGCCGTTTCTGTTGCTGTCGATACCACTCGGCGTATGGGCCGATCGTCGCTCGCGCCGCACGCTGATGACGGTTGCCGAAGCGGTGCGCGCTGTCGCGATGCTAGGCGTGTTGCTGCTGATCGGCATGCACACCTTGTCGTTGCCGCTGCTCGCCGCGCTCGGTTTTCTCGGCGCGACTGGCACAGTCGCGTACAGCGTCGCGGCACCCGCTCTCGTGCCTTCGCTCGTATCGCGCGCCGCGCTTGCAGCAGCGAACGGCCGTATGGAGCTGGCGCGCAGTGTTGCCTATTCGGCGGGGCCGGCGCTGGGCGGGTTGCTGGTCGGCTGGATCGGTGCAGGTTGGGCGTACGGCTGCGCGGCTGCGTTGTCGATGCTCGCAGTCGGCTTGCTGGCCGGCTTGCGCGAGCCGGCGCGAACGCCTGCAGCAGCGCGGCATTTCCTGCTCGAACTGCGCGATGGCGCGCGCTTCGTACTCGGCGATGCGTTGCTGCGGCCGATGCTCGCCACCGCAGTGTTTTTCAACCTAGGCTTCTTCACGCTGCAGTCGGTCTATGTGCCGTACGCAGTGCACCGGCTCGGGTTATCGGCGTCGGCGGTCGGCATGACGCTCGGCGCGTACGGCGTCGGCATGGTGTGCGGTGCGCTGGCCGCGCCGGCGATCGCGCGGCGTCTCATGTTCGGTCGTGTGCTGACGATCGGGCCGACGTGCGGATTGATCGCCTCGCTGGTGATGGTTGCGACGCTTTTGATGCCGTCGTTCTGGCTCGCCGCGTTGAGTTTCTTCCTGCTCGGCGCGGGGCCGATTCTGTGGACCGTCGGATCGACGACGCTGCGTCAGGCGATTACGCCGTCCGCCATGATGGGCCGCGTGTCGGCGATCAACAGCACCGCGACGTACGGTGCACGGCCGCTGGGCGCGCTGCTCGGTGCGACAATCAGCGGGCACTACGGCATGGACGCGTGCCTCGTCGTCGCGGCCGCCGCGTTTCTTGTGCAGGCGCTGATCATCTTCGTGTCGTCGGCTGCGCGGCTCACGGACATTCCTGCGCAGAGCGCGGTGACCTGCTGAAAAGCCGTCTGCGATGCACAGTGTTTTCACTCCGCTTACGATGGCTCCGCGGTGACACGTTTCGCGAGGAAGCGGTAACCTCTGGCATTCCCGAGGCACCGTTTTTTCACCGAAGGAGCACAGCATGGCGAAGCAAACCATCGCAGACTTTCTCGCAAAGACACTGGCCGCGGCTGGCGTCGAGCGGATCTGGGGCGTCACCGGCGACAGCCTCAACGGCCTGTCCGACAGCCTGCACCGGCTCGGCTCGATTCGCTGGATGCATACGCGTCATGAAGAAGTGGCGGCGTTCGCCGCGGGCGCCGATGCGGCCGCTACCGGCAAGCTCGCCGTATGCGCGGGCAGTTGTGGGCCGGGCAATCTGCATCTGATCAACGGGCTGTTCGACTGTCACCGCAACCATGTGCCGGTGCTGGCGATCGCGGCGCATATTCCATCTTCGGAGATCGGGCTCGGATACTTTCAGGAGACGCATCCGCAGGAACTGTTCAAGGAGTGCAGCCACTACGTCGAACTCGTGTCGAACCCGGCGCAGTTTCCGCGTGTGCTGGCGACAGCCATGCGCACGGCGATCGAGGAACGCGGTGTCGCGGTGATCGTGCTGCCCGGCGACGTTGCGCTCAGCGACGCGCCCGATGAAACACCGTCGTGGTCCGGCTCCGCCGGTGCGCCGGTACTGACTCCCGCCGCCGCCGATATCGATCGCCTCGCCGAGCTGCTGAATAATTCGGGTGGCGTCACGCTGCTGTGCGGCAGCGGCTGCGAAGGCGCGCACGACGAAGTGGTCGCGCTGGCCGATACGCTCGGCGCACCGACCGTGCACGCGCTGCGCGGCAAGCAGCACGTGGAATGGGACAACCCGTATGACGTCGGCATGACAGGGCTGATCGGCTTCAGCTCCGGCTATCACGCGATGATGTCGTGCGACACGCTCGTCATGCTCGGCACCGACTTCCCGTATCGCAACTTCTATCCGCCCGAGGCGGACATCGTGCAGATCGACCGGCGCGGCAGGGCGCTCGGACGTCGCGCGCCGCTCAAGCTGGGACTCGTCGGCGATGTGCGTGCGACATTGCAGGCGCTGCTGCCCAAACTCACACGCAAGACCGAACGGCATTTCATCGAGCGTGCACGCAAGCATTACGCGGCGGCGCGCAAAGGGCTCGACGATCTTGCGCGACCCTCCGATCTGGGGCGGCCAATCCATCCGCAGTACCTGACAAGCCTCGTCGACCAGATCGCCGCAGACGATGCGGTATTCACCGCCGACGTCGGCACACCGACGCTCTGGGCCGCGCGCTATCTGACGATGAACGGCCGTCGTTCGTTGCACGGATCGTTTAATCATGGGTCGATGGCGAACGCGATGCCGCAGGCGCTCGGCGCACAGGCGGCGGCGCCAGGCAGGCAGGTAGTGTCGCTATCCGGCGACGGCGGCCTGTCGATGTTGCTCGGCGATCTGCTCACCGCGCGTCAGTTGAATCTGCCGATCAAGATCGTCGTCTACAACAACAGCGTGCTCGGTTTCGTCGCGATGGAGATGAAGGCGGGCGGTTATCTCGACACGGGCACCGATCTCGCCACCACCGATTTCGCGGCGATTGCCAAGGGCGCCGGCATCTTCGGCGTGCGGGTCACCGAATCGGAGACGCTGGCCGAAGCATTGCGCGCGGCGTTTGCGCATCCGGGGCCGGCCGTGGTCGACGTCGTCACAGCGAAACACGAACTCGCGATGCCGCCGAAGATCCAGTGGGCGCAGGCGAAGGGCTTCAGCCTCTATATGCTGCGTGCGGTGCTGAGCGGCCGCGGCGATGAGGTGGTCGAACTCGCGAACACGAATCTGCGCTAGCGCAAGTGGCAAAGAAAACGCGCGGGTGACCTGCCAGGTCATCCGCGCGTTTTTGTTCGAGAAGCTTAAGGTTTGTTGAGATTCTGCGCGGCAAGGTCGATGGCCACTGCAACTTCCACTGCGTGCGAGACCGGTGCCAGATGGCTCGACGGAATGGAGATCACCGTTGCGCTGATCCGCTTGGCCATCCATTGTTCGAGATCGGGCGACACAGCGCGGTCTTTCGTCGCGACCATGTACCACGACGGCTTCGACTTCCACGCAGCCTTCGTGACCGGGTCGCTGAACGCCTTCGCGGCGATCGGCTGTTCGCCCGCGGACAGCACGCGTGTCTGGGTCTCGGGTACGTCCGCAGCGAAATCGTCGTGATACTTCGCCGGATCGAGCCACAGATAACCATCGGCGTCGGGCGCGATGCTCGCGTTGATCGGCATCGTCGGTCCGTGTTTCAGAACATCCGACGTCGATTCGCCGACATCCGGTGCGATGGCCGCGATGTAGACGAGGCCGACTACATTCGGCGCATCGGCTCCTGCTTCGGTGATCACCGTGCCGCCCCACGAATGACCGACGAGCAGCGTCGGCCCGGTTTGCCGCGCGAGCACCTGGCGGACCGCGTCGGCATCGTCGGCTAGCGACGTCAGCGGATTCTGCACGGCGCTCACGTTGTAGCCCTTCTTCTGCAGCTCGGCGATCACGCCGTTCCAGCTCGATCCGTCGACGAACGCGCCATGCACCAGCACGATGTTGCGTACCGGGCCGCTCATGGCGCCCGCACCGGGCGTGAGGGCAGCGACCACAGCGGGAACGAGAGACTCATTGGACGCAGCAGTGGGCGCAGCCGGTTCCGACGCGGTCTGCGCGCCGGCATGAACCGCGATCAGAGGAACGCATAAAGCGGCAGCGTAAAGCAGGCGTTTCGGCAACATGACGGACCTTTTAGCGGGAAGGGATACGGCAACATACCGAAGCGCAGCGCGGGTGGCAACTGGCATGCGCGCGTTGTGCCGCGCAGGGGTGGTCGACGTGCGTCGATGACACGCGGATCGCGCCGAAAGTGCAAACGACGCAATCCGCCTGTGCGATTACTCCTTGCTGGCGCCGCCGCTAAACCAGCGCTCGAGCAGCTTGCCTGCGGCCTCGCGTCCGCCGAGCCCGAACGACAGCGCCACCGCGACCGCAATCGCGCCGAGCACCAGTCCGAACGCGAGCTGCACGATCTCGTTGGCGATTCCCATCGCGCGCAATCCCATCGCGAACACGAGCCCGATGATCGCGAACTGCGCGATGCGTGCGAGCAGCACACTCTGCCCATTCTCGGCCTGTTCGATGACACGCCGCGCGAGGTTGGCGAGCCAGAAGCCGATGATCAGTATCACGCTGCCCATCAGGATGTGCGCACCGAACTCGATGAAGAGCGTGACGACGTCGCGGACCTGGGTGAAGCCGAGACGATTGGCGGCCTCCACCACGGCAAACAGCATCGCAAAGAAGATCACGAGCCGCCCAGCCAGTACCGACGGTTGCAGCGCGCCGGACAGCACCTTGCCGAGACCGAGCAGGGCGGGCAACCCGTCTACGCCGGCCGCGCCGAGCAGCTTTTGCACCAGCACCGCGACAAAGCGCGCGACGTAGTACGTGACGAGCACGATCACCACGGCCGCGACGATGTCCGGCACCGCAGCCAGAAACTGGTCGAGCATGTGCGTGGCCGGTTGCGATATCGCATCGATCTTCAATGCATCGAGTGCGGAGATCAGTGACGGCACGAACACGAAGATATAGACCACGGTTCCGACGAAGCTCGACAGCCGGACCGGCGTGGGGCTGTTGACGTTCTGGGTCAGCTTGTCCGCGCCCGCTGCATCGAGCAGATTGATGACAAGGCCGCGCAGGATTTTCGCGAGAATCCAGCCGACACCTCCAATCACTGCGGCGGCGAAAAGATTCGGCACGATCGCGAGCAGCTTGTCGATCATGCTTTGCACAGGCGCGAGCAGACCGTTCAGATCGAACGCGGCAAGCACCGCCGGAATGAACGTCAGGATGACGAGCCAGAACAGTACGTCGCCGAGATAGGCGCTCATTGGGCGCATGCCGGCCGACGCGGACAGCTTGTCGTCGAGCTTGCTCGAATGCAGCGCCTTCGAGGCCACATTGCGCAGCAGCGACGCAATCAGCCACGCGATCAGCGCGAGTATCGCGCCGCCGATCAGGTTCGGCAGATAGTTGATGATTCTGGTGACAAGGAGCGAAAACGGATTGGAAATCGCACTCAGGTTCAGGACGTTGAAGATGGCGACTGCGGTCACGAGCAGAATCAGCCAGAACAGACCGCCGGCGATGATGCTCTCGACCTGGGTTGCCTGTTGCGTGCTTTCGGCGATGCGCCGGTCGACCTTGAGCGCCGACAGTAGCCTGCGTACCCCGGCCCGGACAATCACGGCGACCAGCCAGCCGACGGCCAGGATGCCGAGCGCGCCTGCGATCTTCGGTAAATAGCTGCCTATGGTGTTTTCTAATGCAGCCAGAAAGGTTGTTATATCCATGCTTCTCTCCCGAACGCGTTGTGATGTGATTTGAGGAACGGCTTCCTGCTATCGACGACACCAACTGAACTGCGGAAAAAAACACGGAGGGCGACGGTCGATTCGATCGTTGTCGCTTCAGGTCTGATTTTTGCAGCTTATATCATTTGGCGCGGAGAAAAAGACCGGCTTTTGACCGCCACCGAGTCTATGCGCGTTGCATGCTGAATCTTCTTGTCGCCCGTCGTTCGGGCCGTCCGACTATGAGAGAAAGACAAACCGAGGGTTGACCCCAGGTAGGTGCACCGAAGCGGTGCGCAGTAAAATTTTTGGTTTTTCCGAAGCGGGTCATGAGCCTGCTCCGGTGCACGATATCCAACCATCGGGGCGCACAACTTGAATAGTCCACAGCAGCACGACGGCCTTAAACGTGGGCTGAAAAATCGCCACATCCAGTTGATCGCGCTAGGCGGCGCAATCGGCACCGGTCTGTTTCTCGGCTCCGCGAGCGTCCTGCAGGCGGCAGGCCCGTCGATGATCCTCGGCTACGCGATCGGCGGCTTCATCGCGTTCATGATCATGCGGCAACTGGGCGAGATGGTCGCGCAGGAACCGGTGGCCGGTTCGTTCAGCCATTTCGCGTACAAGTACTGGGGCGACTTTCCCGGCTTTCTGTCGGGCTGGAATTACTGGGTGCTGTATGTGCTCGTGAGCATGGCCGAACTGACGGCGGTCGGCACCTATGTGCATTACTGGTGGCCCGGCGTGCCCGCGTGGATCTCGGCACTGGTGTGCTTCGTCATCATCAACGCGATCAATCTCGCGAACGTCAAAGCCTACGGCGAAACCGAGTTCTGGTTTGCGATCATCAAGGTGGTCGCTGTGATCGGCATGATTGTGTTCGGCGGGTATCTGCTGATCAGCGGTAATGGTGGTCCGCAGGCTTCGATTACCAACCTGTGGAACGATGGCGGCTTCTTCCCGCATGGCTTTCATGGGCTCTTCATGATGCTCGCGGTGATCATGTTCTCGTTCGGCGGTCTGGAGTTGATCGGGATCACCGCCGCTGAAGCCGATCAGCCGCAAAAGAGCATTCCGAAGGCCGTGAATCAGGTGATCTACCGGATTCTGCTGTTCTACATCCTCTCGCTCGTCGTGCTGCTGTCGCTGTATCCGTGGAGTCGCGTCGCTGCGGGCGGTAGTCCGTTCGTGATGATCTTCTCGCAGATCGGTTCGACGTTGACCGCGAACGTGCTCAATGTGGTGGTGCTGACGGCTGCGCTGTCGGTGTACAACAGCGGCGTCTATGCGAACAGCCGGATGCTGTACGGCCTCGCGGAGCAGGGCAATGCGCCGCGCGTGCTGCTGAACGTGGATCGCCGCGGTGTGCCGTATATGGCGATCGGTTTGTCGGCGCTCGCGACGTTCGCCTGCGTGATCATCAACTATCTGATTCCAGCGCAGGCGCTCGGTGTGTTGATGGCGCTCGTCGTCGCTGCGCTCGTGCTGAACTGGGCGCTGATCAGCCTGACGCATCTGAAGTCGCGCAAGGCGATGATCGCTGCCGGCGAAACGCTGGTGTTCAAGTCGTTGTGGTTTCCGGTCGCGAACTGGGTTTGCCTCGCGTTCATGGCGATGGTGCTCGTGATTCTCGCGATGACGCCTGGGCTTGCGGTTTCTGTATGGCTCGTGCCGGCGTGGTTGATCGTGATGTGGATCGGCTATGTGGTGAAGCGGCGGCGTGCGGCGGTCGCGGTGGTTTGAGTGTCGACGCAGTTTCGAGGTACACGGCGCCGCTCGGCGTCGTGTGCAAATAGCTAGCGCGCAATCAGAGTGTCTTGTACATGACCGTCGTCGAATCGAGACGGTCTTCCACGGTGTCGAGGCAATACCCCGGGATCACGCCCACGATCCGGTAGCCCAGCGACGCATACAACGGTTCTGCCTGGTCGCCGGTTCGCGTGTCTAGCGTGAGCAGGCTACGACCGAGTTCTCTCGCGCTTCGTTCGAGTTCGGCCATCAGCGCACGCGCAATCCCCCGGCGACGCCACGCCGGATGCACGAGCAGCTTGCGTACTTCCGCGCGATGCGGCTGGTTCGGCATCGTGTCGTAATCGAGTTGCACCGAGCCCGCGATCTCTCCTTCCTGCCGCGCGACGAGCAGCATCCGCGTGCCGGCCTGTACAGCGGGCAACACGTTGCTGGTCCAGAACGCTTCGCTTTGATCCGCATTGAACGGCAGCACGAAGCCGATGCTGGCGCCATCGTGAACACACGCGTGCAGCAATGCACCGAGTTCCTGTAGATGCGTGGACAGATCGGTTGCGGCGAACGACGAGAGGGTGAGAGCAGGCGCGGTCGTCATGTCGGTTCACACGATGAAGAGAAAGTAGCGGGCGGAATTCTTCTGCGGCGTTTCGAACGCGCTCGGGCCGAACAACTGGTAGCGCAGGCAGTCGCCTGCTTGCAGATCGTGGGTCTGGCCATCGACGGTCACTGCGAGCTGTCCCTCGACCAGGATCAGATGATGTTCGAGTCCCGGGCGCGGCGTGTCGTCGTACTCGATGCGCGTGCCGGCTTCGAGTTCGCATGCGAGGGCTTCGCCGGACAGCGTTTGCGCAGGCGGAGAGACCGAGCGCCGGCGGAATCCATGTTCGGGATCGGTCCAGACGGTCTGCGCGCTGCGGCGCACGACCGGCGCGAAGTCTTCTTCGACCATGCGCATCAGGCGCGACATGGTCAGGCCATAGGCGGTGCACAGCTTGCCGAGCACGCTGGCAGTCGGGCTGACTTCGGCGTTTTCCAGACGGGAGAGAGTCGCGCGGCTAATTGCGCTGCGCGTGGCGAGCTCGTCCAGCGACCAGTTTTGCGCCGCGCGTAGCGACTTCAGGCGCTGGGCGATCTGGCGATCGAAGGAGGTTGTCGTGCTGGTGTCGGGAGTGTTGGTGTTTTCCATATATGGGAAAATATCCCTAATATGGAAAACGTGTCAAGCATTTGGACTGCGTGCGCGCATTTGCAGCGCACATTCTCGATTGGTGCGGAACGAGCAACACGGTGAGCGCATGCGCGTGCCTTCCGCGACACACCGTGTCTGCCTAACATGGCTCTACCCGACTCATCGCCAGCAACGGCAACCTCAAACCCCGGGTGCTCACCCATCGCCGCCAGGAAAGATCATGACGCAGCGTATCAACTACATTCAAAAATCACCGGAGCTGTTCAAGAAGTTTCTCGAACTCAGCAATTTGTTGAAGGACAGCGCAATCGAAGAGTCGCTTCGCCACCTTGTATCGATCCGGGCGTCGCAGATCAACGGTTGCGGATTCTGTGTCGACATGCATGTGAAGGAAGCGCGCATCCACGGCGAGCGGGAACTTCGCATCTATCATCTGCCGATCTGGCGCGAGTCGACACTCTTCGAGCCGCGCGAACGTGCTGCGCTTGCGTGGACCGAAGTGCTGACCAGACTGCCCGAACACGGCGTACCCGACGATCTCTACGAGCGCGTGCGCAGCCAGTTCTCCGAGAAGGAACTGTCGGACCTGACGTTCGAGGTGATGGCGATCAATGGATGGAACCGCGCGAACATCGCGTTCCAGACTGTGCCTGGTTCGTCCGACAAGGCGTTTGGCCTCGATAAGGCGAATCTGTCCTGATCGGCAGGGCAGGGTTGCACTATCTTCTTCACGGAACCTCCTTACCATGCGCCACTTGAAGAACACCGCACTGGCCATCGCGGCCGCACTATGCGCATTGACGGGCGAAGCGCACGCGGCCGCGCCCACGGCGATCGTCACGCCGTTAATGACCCGCGCACTGGACGACTACCCAGGCAAGGAAGCCACGATGATCACGGTCGAGTACCCGCCCGGTGCAGCCGATCCCGTTCATCGACACCATGCGTACGCGTTCGTCTATGTGCTGGAAGGATCGATCGTGATGCAGGTCAAGGGTGGCAAGGAGGTCACGCTGACGCCCGGGCAGACTTTCTACGAAAGCCCGAACGATATTCATACGGTCGGGCGCAACGCAAGCCAGACTAAACCGGCAAAGTTCGTCGTCGTACTGCTGAAGGACAAGGGCGCACCCGTCCTCACGCTGATGAAGTAAGCTCGCCCGCCGTTTTCATGGAAAGAATGGCGGACCCGTCACAAATGGCAGTGCGAATCCGTCTTGTTGTGCATGGACTCCACAACTTTCGCTTCCATGCCAGACGATCTGTTATGCCCGCCCCGGGAAACCGCCGGTGACCCGTTCGCATGCAACTTTGCGGCCAGTTACGCCGGCGTCGTTTCCTTTCTGGCTGTGGCCGACGAAGGCAGTTTCGCCCGCGCGGGCGATCGCCTGGGTATCGCTCGTTCATCGGTCAGCCGCAACGTGCAGAAGCTGGAGGCGTTGCTCGACGCGCGTCTCTTTCTGCGTACGACGCGCAGTACGTCGCTGACACGCGAAGGCGAACTCTTCTACGAAAACTGCCAGCCAGGGATAGAACGTATCGCCCAGGCGCTGGAAGACATGCGGGAGTTGCGCAACGGACCGCCCCGGGGCCATCTGCGTATCGGCTCGCCCCCCGCCTTCGGCCGCAAGATTGTCGCGCCGTTGCTGCAGGGGTTTCACACGCAATATCCCGAGATCGCACTCGAATTGCTGTTGAACGATCGCCCCGCCGATTTCATCACCGATCGCATCGACGTATCGTTTCGCGGTGGCCGCATGGAAGACAGCCAGATTGTTGCGCGCCAGCTGATGCCGATGCGGATGATCGTCTGTGCGTCACTGGCCTATGCAAAGATTCACGGTTTGCCGCGTCACATCGACGAGCTGCCGGGACATCGCTGTATCAACTACAGGGCGGCGTCGGGTCGTGTCAGCGAATGGGAGTTCGAGGTAGACGGCATTACCCGGCGTTGCCAACCCGTCGCGCAGCATACATTCAACGATGCCGATCTGATCTTGCAGGCCGTGCTCGACGGATTGGGCATCGCGCAGTTGCCGGCCTGGCAGGTGTCCGATCTGCTTGGGGAAGGGCGATTGATCAGTTGTCTCGCGCAGTACGCGCCTGATGACGGCGGTCATTACATCTGCTATCTCAGTCGCAAGCATCTTCCCGCCCGAATCCGCGTGTTCATCGACTACATGATCGAACACACAGGGGCTCTCGACCTGCAGTGTCCGACGACGTCGCCGACCTTGGGGTGAGGTGCTTGAATGACGAAACCTGAGCGATTTACGTCGTTTGCAAAGAACCGCCGCGAGTCTTGTGAACTCGCGGCGGTTTTCTGGCGATCGTCAGTCGAGCATCGATCAGTAATCCCACTGCGCGGGCACGAAACGGAAGCCGCCACCGTTCTTTGCGATGTGCTTTGCCTGGGCTACGTCAAGCGCGGAGCCGCGGCGTTGCCTTCGTTGCAACGTTGCTTGAAGGGCATTCTGTTCGACGATGTCGGAGCTTCTCGCTTGCGGTTTTCGCTTTGGGCTCCGCATACTCTGTTAGACGCGCACGCTGATCGAGTTGTGACAGACACATTTTTTTGCAGGCGCTTTATGGACATCGTGCAAACGTTTATCGAGCTAAAACCCCGGTTGTTCGGGATCGCGTATCGAATGCTGGGAACTCGCACCGACGCCGAGGACGTCGTCCAGGATGCATGGCTTCGCTGGCACGAAGCAGATCATTCAGCGATGCGCTCGATGGAGGCATGGCTAGTCACCGTAGTCACCCGTCTTTCCATCGACCGTCTGCGCAGCCGCAAGAGCGAGCAGCAGAGCTATATCGGGTGGTGGCTTCCGGAACCGCTGGTTGAACTGGACGAAAACACCCCTGAAGCGGCCGCCGAATTCTCAAGCGACCTCTCCGTAGCATTTCTTTGGGTGCTGGAGCGTCTTTCGCCGGATGAGCGCGCCGCTTTCCTCTTGCGGGAAGCCTTCGATCTCGACTACCGGGAGATAGCCTCGATCCTGGGAAAGACTGAGGCGGCGTGCCGTCAAATTGTGCGGCGAGCCGGTGAACGCATACGCGAAGGTCGACCGCGCTTCGAAATCTCTGCGCACGAACATAGGGACCTGCTGAGCCGCTTTTTGCAGGCAGCTAGCACCGGCGACCGGGAAGCCATGAAAACGATGCTCGCACCGGACGTGGAGCTCGTGAGCGATGGTGGAGGAAAGGTATCGTCATTCGGCCGGATCCTGAAGGGAGCGGCGCGCATCGCCGGAGTCTTCTGGTCGCTTGAGCACGCGTTTCCCGGGAAGGTCGCCTACCGGATGGCGTGGATCAACGGTGAACCTGGTTTGCTGCGATACATCGACGGGAAAATCGAATCCGCAAGCGCGTTCACGATCCACGCCGGTCGCATTTCCGACGTGTACATCGTGAGAAATCCCGACAAACTCGGGGCGGTTCCGCCTCTGTAGGCTATCTCTCTGGAGTAGAGGCTTCAGCCTCCAGGACAACAACACCACGACTCGCCCGCAAATGTGCCGCACCAGTCTCGCTGACGCTTACCTCGGCAATACCGCCGGCCGCATGAGTGCGCGCAAGATAGCCGCGCGAAGTCGCCTCTTCCCAGATCGGCAGGCGTGGGCACGAGGTACGCCAGACTTCAAGCACCTCGCTATAAGGCTGGGCGCCGGGACCGATCCATTCCAGCAAGTCCAGGATCAGGGGTTCGAGAAGATCGTCCATGCTTACCTCCGTGCGGACAGGACAGCGTGTGGCCGGATACCGCCAGGGCTCACGCAAGCACGTCCGGATTGACCACGTGAATCGGATGCCCGGTCGCATAGGAAACGATCTGGTCGAAGATGTCCGAGAACTGGATCTCGTACTCGTCTTCGGTGACGTAACCGATATGCGGGGTACACACGACATTGGGCAGGCGCAACAGCGGATGCTGCACGTCGAGTAGCGGTTCTTCGTCGTACACATCCACGGCCGCCATGCCGGGACGGCCAGCCTGCAGAGCGTGCTCCAGTGCACCCGGCACGATCAGCCCGGCGCGGCTCGTGTTGACCAGAAGCGCGGTGGGTTTCATCTTGCTTAGATCTTCCGCAGAGACGATGCCGCGCGTGTCCTTCACGAGGCGCATATGCAGCGAGATTACGTCGCAGGTTTCGAAGAAGGTGCGCTTGCCGGGCGCCACGTCCCAGCCGTCTTCGCTCGCTCGTTGTCGTGAGGCTTCTCTGGCCCAGACCAGCACCTTCATGCCGAAGGCTGCTCCGTAGCGCGCCACTTCGGCGCCGATACGACCATATCCGTAGATGCCCAGCGTGCGTCCACGCAGGCTGCGCCCCACGCCGATCTGCCAGCGACCTGTTTGCAGTGCCTGCATCTGTTGTGGAATCTGACGCATCGCCGCGATGACGAGACCCCAGGTGAGTTCGGCAGCGGCGTAGGAGGGACTACCGGCATGCTGATTCGATGAAACGATTACGCCGTGCGCGGTGCACGCGTCGATGTCGATATGCGGGAACACGCTGCGCTGACTGATCAGCCGCAGTTTCGGCAGCCTGGCGATGAGCGGCGCACGGATCTGGGTGCGTTCGCGGATCAGTACAAGCACCTCGGTGTCGCGCAGACGTTCGGCCAGTGCATCCACGTCCTGTACATGATCGTTCCATACGGTGACGTTATGACCGTCGAGTTTGCGGAAGCTGGGCAGGCCGCGCAGCGTGTCGAAATAGTCGTCGAGAATCGTGATGTTCATCGGGGACCTGTGGGGGATCGGGTTCTTTGAGTGAGATTCTTTGCCGTGCCCGCATTTTGAGCGCCGCGCAGCGAGCAGTAAAATGAAATTATTTACACGATTCATCAATTTATCTTATGAAAATCGACACGCTCGGTGTACAGGCATTTATCGCCGTTGCTGATCGGGGCAGCTTCCAGGGCGCCGCCGATGCGCTGCATGTCACCCAGACAGCGATCACGCAGCGTTTGCGCAAGCTCGAAGACTTTCTCGGCGTCACGCTGATCGAGCGCACGACGCGCTCGATCGCGCTGACGGAGATTGGTCGGGACTTTCTGCCGCAGGCGCGGCGGCTGCTCGGCGAACTCGCCGATGCGCTGGTCGAGATTCGCGAGACGGGCATCGTGCGGCGTGGCGATGTGTCGATTGCCTGCGTGCCGACTGTCGGCGTGCAGTACCTGCCGCGCATCCTGCAGGCGTACTCGGCGCGCTATCCGCACAATCGCATCAGGATTCTCGATCACGCGTCGTCTGCGGTTGTCGAAGCGGTGCTGCGTCGGGAGGCTGAATTCGGCATCAATATCGCAGGGGAGCGTCATCCGGAACTCGCCAGCGTGCCGCTGACCGAAGACCGCTACGTCCTGATCTGCCATGAAGATCATCCGCTGGCGAAGCGGCGACGCATCGCGTGGAAGCAGTTGCAACCCTATCCGCTGATCTTCGCCGGCGAGGTGAGCGGCAACCGCGTGTTGCTCGATCAGGCGCTGAAAGCGAGTCATCTCGCGTTGCGTTCGTTCTATGAAGTGCAGCGCAGTTCGACCGCGGTGGGACTGGTCGCGCAGGGCGTGGGTGCGGCAGTGGTGCCGCGGCTGGCGATCCAGAAGGGCGCCTATCCGACGGTGCGGATGATCGAACTGACCCATCCAGTTGTCTCGCGAACGCTCGCGCTGGTCGCACGCAAGACCGGCCATTTATCGCCGGCGGCGCAGGCGCTTTACGACATGATTCTCGAGCAGGCGACGCTCGCCCGCTGAAAACCGCGCAACGCGCGCTACAAGGTACCGACCCACTCCAGCGCATCGTCGGCAAACCTGCGAAGCAGACGCGTCAGAACTCGCACGTCTTCCTTTTCCCAATCGGCAAGCAGTTTCTCGATGATTTTCTGGCGCGCTGCATCGAGCGCCGCAGTCATCTCGCGACCCTCATCCGTCATGACGGCCGCACGCACCCGTTTGTCTTCCGGATCCGGGCAGCGCGAAACCAGTCCCAGGCTTTCGAGTTTGGCGACCTGCCGGCTCACGGTGCTGTAGTCGCGCCCAACCAGTTCTGCCAGTTCGACAATACCGAGTGGCCCTAGCCGGTCGATCCTGAGCAGCAGCGGAAAAAGCGCGCGATCCAGGTCTACGCCCGCCGCTTCGATGAGCGCGGAATCGGGTTGAGGGCGGTTGAGGACCCCGGTCAGATCCAGCAGCGCTCCACGCAATTCGCGGATTTCCTTCTTCATCGCAACCATTCCTTGTTAGTCAATATATGTGTATAGTACACACATATCGGGTTGTCTCGTCGCCGTCGATGACATTGTTCTGACACCCGGCAAAGGAGATTACATATGAAAGCAGCACTTGTTAAAGCATTGGGCGCAGCGCCCACTTACGCCGATTTCACCGAGCCTGCAGCAGCGACCGTCGAAGGCACGGTACGCGTTACCGTTGCTGCGTCGGCGCTCAGCCATGTCACGAAAAGCCGCGCATCGGGCAAGCACTATAGCGGTTCCGGCACGCTGCCTTTCGTGCCGGGCATCGATGGTACCGGCACGCTCGAAGATGGCACGCGCGTTTATTTCTTGATGCCCGAAGCGCCGTACGGCGGTATGGCAGAGCAGTGCATCGTCAAAAAGGCGCGTTGTATTCCGCTGCCCGCGGCGCTGGACGATATAACGGCCGCGGCCATCGCGATTCCAGGCATGTCGTCGTGGGCCGCTCTGACCGAGCGCGCGAAACTGGTAAGCGGAGAAACGGTATTGATCAACGGGGCGACCGGTGCATCGGGTCGTCTGGCGGTACAGATCGCGAAGTATCTCGGTGCGGCGAAGGTCATCGCGACCGGGCGTAACGAGGATGCGCTGCGGGCCTTGAGCGCGGTCGGCGCAGATGTAACGATCAGTCTTGCGCAAGACAAGGACACGCTCGAAAAAGTGTTCCAGGAACAGTTCCACGCAGGCGTCGATGTTGTTCTCGACTATCTGTGGGGACCGAGTGCGGAGTCGTTGCTCATAGCCGGCGCCAAAGCAGCGCGCGAGGCGGTCCCGGTGCGGTTCATCCAGATCGGCGCGATTAGCGGGCCCACGATCGCACTTCCCAGCGCCGTGCTGCGGTCGTCACCGATCGAACTGATGGGCAGCGGAATCGGCAGCATTCCGATGCCGCGTATCCACCACGCGATTGCACAATTGCTCAATGCCACAGTGCCGGGCAAGTTCGAGATCGCAGTGAAGCCGGTTCCTTTGGCTCAGGTCGAGGATTACTGGGCAAGCGACGACAGCCAGGTGCGTGTTGTGTTTACGACGGGGCACCGGTCGTAAGCTGAGTCGTCATCTCTAGAAGGGCAACTTCAGCTTGCCCTCCCTGAATTGTTTTCTTGTTTGTCCGCCGGAATCTGTCCGCCGAACATAGGCCAGATCAAGCGCAACGGGGTTCGCCTATCGGACCCGTTGTCAGCCCAGCCGGTCAACGACAGCAAGAGAACACCTGATGAGCCATGAACCACAGTCGACCCGGGCAGGCGTCGACATAGGCGGCACCTTCACCGACGTCGCACTGGAGTACGGCGGCGCGCTGTATTCTGCGAAGGTACTGACCGATTACGAAAAACCCGAACGCGCGATCGTCGAAGGGCTGCGGCTTGCAGCCGCCCGCGCATCGATCGGTCTTGCGCAGATCGGCGCCATCGTCCACGGCACGACGCTCGCTACCAATGCATTGATCGCCCGCCGCGGCGCACGTACCGCTTTCATCACGAGCGAGGGCTTCCGTGACGTCATCGAAATGCGCACGGAGAGTCGCTTCGAGCAGTACGACCTCAATATCGAATTGCCGCCGTCGCTGGTCCCGCGCTGCGACCGCTTTACTGTGGCCGGACGCATGGATGCGCGCGGCAACGAACTCGTCGCACTCGATCTCGACGATCTCGACCGTTCGATCGATGCGATACGTGCCGGTGCGTTCGAGAGCGTCGCGGTCGGGTTGATCCACAGCTATCGCAATCCCGCGCACGAGCGCGCGGTGCGCGAGCGCGTGCAGCGAGCGTTGCCCGGTGTGGCGATCTCGCTCTCAAGCGAAGTTTCTCCGCAGATTCGCGAGTACGAGCGTTTCAACACCGTCTGCGCGAACGCCTACGTCAAACCGCTGATGTCGTCGTATCTGAACCGGTTGGCTGCCGCGCTGAAGCACGAGGGGATCGTCTGTCCGCTGTACATGATTCACTCGGGCGGCGGTCTGATGTCGCTGAAAAGCGCCGCTGAGTTCCCTGTGCGTCTGCTGGAGTCGGGACCGGCAGGCGGTGCAATTTATGCGAGTCACGTCGCGAGCCGCTATCGGCTCGACGAAGTCCTGTCGTTCGACATGGGTGGCACGACCGCGAAAATCTGTCTGATCGAAAAACAGCATCCGCGAACCGCACGCACCTTCGAAGTCGCACGCACCTGGCGCTTCAAGAAGGGCAGCGGTATGCCGATCTCGATCCCGGTGATCGAGATGGTCGAGATCGGCGCGGGTGGTGGCTCCATTGCACATGTCGACGATCTGCGCCAGGTGCGTGTCGGTCCCGACAGCGCAGGCTCGGAACCGGGGCCCGCCTGCTACGGCCGCGGCGGATTGCACGCGACCGTCACCGATGCTGACTTGCTGCTCGGCAAGCTCGACGCCAGGCGTTTCGCCGGCGGCACGATCACGCTCGACGATGCGGCGTCAGTCGCGGCGCTCGAGCGCGACGTTGCGCAGCCGTTGCAAGGCGCAGCACTTGATGGCGCGTTTGCCGTCGCCGAAATGGTCGACGAAAACATGGCCAACGCAGCACGGGCGCACGCAGTCGAAAACGGCTGCGAGCTGGCGCGCTACACGATGATCGCCTACGGCGGCGCAGCGCCTTTGCACGCCGCGCGCCTGTGCGAAAAACTCGGTATCGACAGGTTGTTGGTGCCACCCGGTGCGGGCGTGGGGTCGGCGATCGGCTTTTTGCGCGCGCCCTTCGGGTACGAATCGCTGCGCAGTGCGGTGATGCGACTCGATCGCTTCGACAGCGGCGTGGTCAATGCGCTGGTAGACGACATGCATGCGGAGGCGAGCGGTTTTCTGCGCGAAACCGGCCATGCCGCGCAGACCGTGCGCGAGCTTCGCGCATACATGCGCTACGCCGGTCAGGGCTGGGAGATTCCGGTCGGCGTCGCAGCGGCGCGCTTTGACGAACACGTTGTCGACGAATTGCGACAAGGTTTTGTCGATGCATACACGCAGTTGTTCGGCCACGCAGTGGAGGGGCTCGATGTGGAGGTCGTTAGCTGGGCGCTTTCGCTGCGCACCGAAGCACCGCGACCGGAGGCGATCGAACTGAGCCGCGGACGCAATTCACACGATACGCAGCACGACCCAGCCGAATCAAAGCGCGCCGAACGCCGCCGCGTCTTCGACGCGAAGACCGCCCGCTTTCACGATTGCGCGGTTTACGAGCGCCAAGGTTTGCCACGCGACGTGAGGATTGCCGGCCCGCTCGTCGTCGTTGAAGACGAAACGTCGACCTACGTGACACCGGGCTACAGCATTGTGCTGCAGCAGGACGATTGCCTGCTGATCGAGCGGCGCACAGACGGAGAACAATGAAATGGATACAACGATTCAGGTTCGTGCGCAGATCATGTGGAACCGCTTGATCTCGGTTGTCGAAGAACAGGCCATCACGTTGATCCGCACCGCGTTCTGCACCAGCGTCCGCGAGGCCGGCGATCTGTCGGCGGGGGTGTTCGACAGCCAGGGGCGCATGATGGCGCAGGCCGTGACCGGTACGCCGGGGCACGTCAATTCGATGGCCGAGTCGGTCGGGCATTTCATCGAACGCTTCGATCCCAACCAGCTCGATCCCGGCGATGTACTTGTCACGAACGACCCGTGGCTTGGCACCGGTCACCTGCACGACATCACGGTCGTGACGCCGGTGTTTCGCAACACTACTGGCGAGTCGCGCCCGATCGGATTTTTTGCGGCGACCGCGCACGTCGTCGATATCGGCGGTCGCGGTTTCGGTCCGGATGCGCTCGATGTCTACGAAGAAGGGCTCTGCATTCCACCGATGAAGCTCTTCCGCCGCGGCGAGCTGAACGCCGATCTGATCGCGCTGTTGCGCGTCAACGTGCGCGAACAGCAGCAGGTGGTCGGCGACTTCCATTCGCTCGCGGCCTGCAACGAAACCGGCAGGAAGCGGCTCGACGCGATGATGGACGAGTTCGCGCTGGACGATCTGACGGAACTGGCGGACTACATCTTCGAGCACAGCGAGCGTGCAACGCGCGAGCGTATCGCCGCACTGCCGCGCGGCATGCATCGCTATGCGATGACCATCGACGGCTACGAGCAACCGGTCAAACTCGCCGTTACGCTCGAAGCGAAAGACGGCACGATGCGCGCCGATTTCGCGGGCACGTCGGGGCCGAGCGCGCACGGCATCAACGTGCCGCTGACCTACACGAAAGCCTACGCGTGCTACGCGCTCAAATGCGCGATTGCTCCCGAGATTCCAAACAACTGGGCCTCGCTGCGGCCGTTCGAGATCGATGCGCCGGCGGGCTGCATCCTCAATGCACCGCGTCCCGCGCCGGTTGCCGTGCGTCATGTGATCGGCCATCTGATTCCCGATGTCGTACTGGGCGCGATGCAGGATCTGTGTCCGGGCGCGATTCCCGCCGAAGGCGCGAGTGCACTGTGGAATCTGCAGATGAAGTTCCAGGGTTTGCGCGACGATAACCGCGACGCCCGCTTCGAAATGTTGATCTTCAACAGCGGCGGTACGGGCGCACGGCCGGCCAGCGACGGCCTGAACGCCACCGCGTTTCCGAGCGGCGTGCACACGATGTCCGTCGAAGTGACCGAGAGCATCGGACCGATCGTCGTGTGGCGCAAGGAGCTGCGACCCGACTCGGGCGGTGCCGGTACCTGGCGCGGGGGGCTCGGGCAGCGCATCGAGATCGGCGCCACCGAGGGCTACCACTTCAGCCTGAACGCGATGTTCGACCGCGTGATGTTTCCGGCGCGTGGCCATCACGGCGGCGGCAACGGTGCGGCCGGCAAGGTGCGGCTCGACGACGGCACGGTGTTGCGCACCAAGGGCCGTCAGGCGATTCCACCGGGGCAGCGGCTCGTGCTCGATCTGCCGGGCGGCGGCGGCTATGGCCGGGCGTCGGGCCGTTCGCCGGAGCGGGTCGCAAGCGACGTCGCCAATGGCTATCTGAGCCGGGAGCAGGCGCAGCGCGACTATCCGCACGCATTCGATCCACCGGACGATATTTCGTAACCAGCCGATAGCCAGCCGGCGTTCACAGCCCGATCACCTTTTAACGCGAGCGACACTCATGAACATCGACGCACTCAACCCGGCCGACGAACTACAACGCGTGGTCTCCCAACCCGATAGCGATAGTGGCGCCACTGTCTACGCACGGCGGCGCGTCGGCGATCGCGAGCTCAAGCGCGTGGTGCTGGCTTCCGTGCTAGGGAGTTTTGTCGAGTGGTTCGAGTTTTCCGTGTACGGCTATCTCGCGTCGATCATGGGCCGTGTCTTCTTTCCGGCCAGCACGCCGGGCGTTCAACTGATCGCATCGCTGGCCGCATTCGCGATTGCGTTTTTCGCGCGGCCGTTCGGTGGGCTCATCTTCGGACCGATGGGCGATCGCTATGGGCGCAAAAAAGTGCTGACCGCCACGATCATCCTGATGGCCGTCGCAACGTTTTGCATCGGCCTGATTCCCGATCACGCGACGATCGGTGTTGCCGCGCCGGCTCTGCTCATCATATTTCGTCTGCTGCAAGGTGTGTCCGCGGGCGGCGAGGCGAGTGGTGCAGCGATTTTCGTGGCCGAGTATTGTCCGGACCGCAACCGGACGGCGATCACAAGCTGGATCGAGGTTGGCTGCATGAGCGGTTTTTGCTTCGGTGCAGTGGTCGTCGCTGCCTTGACGCATTTCTTCTCGGTCGCGCAGATCGATGCGTGGGCATGGCGCCTGCCGTTTCTGCTCGCGCTGCCGCTCGGCGGGATCGGTTTGTATATCCGCTATCGGCTGGAGGAGACGCCTGCGTTCGAGGCCGCCCAACACCGCACCGGTCAGCGTGCCGGCTGGCGCTATCTGTTCAGGACGCATGCCGGTCCGCTGCTGCAATCGAGCGGCCTGATCATCGTGACGAACGTGACGCTCTTCACCGTCGTCACCTATACGCCGACCTATCTGGTCAGCACGTTGAAGCTCGACGCGTCGACGGGGCTCACGATCTCGCTTGTCTCGCAGATTTTCCTGGTTGCAATGATCCCGCTGCTCGGCGCACTTGCCGATCGCATCGGCCGCAAGACTGTGATGCTGAGCGGCGTGCTTGCCGTCGCAGTCCTCGTGGTACCGTGTTTTCATCTGCTGATGACTGGCAGCTTCGCCACGCGGCTAGCGGCACTCGCGCTGCTGAACCTCTGCCTCGCGGCGATGCTGTCGTGCATCTTTTCGAAGGTGCCATCGCTGTTCGAAACGAGCGTGCGGTTCACGGGGATGGCGATCAGTTACAACGTGTCGGTGGCGCTGTTTGCAGGCACCGCACCAATGATCAATGCATGGTTGATCCAGGCCACCGGTAGCCGGATGATTCCGGCGTACTACCTGATCGCCGCCGCGGCGGTCGGCGTCGTCGCGCTGCTGTTCTGCCATGACCGGACCGGCAAGCCGATGCACGGCGACGCGCCGGTTGCCGGTTAGCTTCTACAAAGCGATGGCCTGCATCAGCGGCCGTGTCAGCGACAACGCGACGGATAGCCGACGATATCCTCGCGGCACACATAGTCGACCAGCCAGCGACTGAAGTTCGTCAGCACCTCGGAATCCTTACGCTCGGGTCTGGTCAGCAGAAAAAACTTCGGCGTTTTCTCGACCGGCAGGCGACTCAGCAGATCGACACCGAACGGTGCGACCAGTCGCCCGGAGCGGATCTCCACCAGCGCGTCGAGCCAGGAGATGAAACCCACACCGAGACCGGCAAGCGTTGCTTCGAGCATGGCGCTATGCGTATCCAGCATCAACATCGAATGACTGGCCGGTTCCTCGACACCTAGTAGCGCAAGCACATCGCGCCACAGGCTGTTGGCGCCGAGCGGCGAAATCAGCTTGTGGCGCAGCAGATCTGCCGGCGTTTTGAGCGGTTTCTGCTCGAGCAGGGCGGGCGTACATGCGAGCACCTTGAGATCTTCGATCAGCGGCGTTTCGACGAACTCGTGATGACCGCCATACCCCCAATGGATCGCCGCATCCAGACCGGACGCATCGAAGTCCACCAGTTCAACGCCGATCGACATCCTGAAGTCGAGTTCGGGAAACGGCTGCGTGAAGTTGCCGAGGTGGCGGATCAGATAGGCGGTCGCGAAGTACGGACTCACGCGCAGGAACAGTTTCGGGGTAGCCCGTGCGCGCTTGATCAGCGACACGCCCTCGGCGATCTGGTCGAGCCCGCGGCGCACATACTCCGCCAGCATTTCGGCGGACTCGGTTGGCGTGACGCTGCGTACATGGCGATCGAGCAGTTGTCGGCCGAGCGATTCTTCGAGCAGTTTCAGTTGATGACTGACCGCCTGGGGCGTAATGCACAGCTCGTCCGCGGCCTGTCGTATCGAGCCGCGCCGCATGACCGCTTCGAAGATTCTGAGCGTGTTCAATGGCGGGAGTTTGTAGCGCATCGGGGCATCGTTCCGCAACGTTCAGTGTTCGAAGGGGCATCGGCATGCCGGTCGAAGGTTGCACGCGACAGGGCGGAAACCGACGCTGAGGCGGGTGCTATCGCAGTGTACGCGGAAAGAAAAAGCGCAGCGTGTCGGCGCTGTCGTTAGGTTTTTACCAGTCCGCTGATGCACCGAATGGACGCGAACGGTCTCAGAACGACTCCGGCCACCTGTAACTGAGAACCGAGGCGAGCGGATACGCCAACTCGCGGACCTCATCGAGCTGGTTTCCGCCAAAGAGGAAAACATCCTGGGCATCGTGGCGAAGATAGAAACCGACATGCCCTTTCCAGCTTGTGGGATCGTCGCGTGTCAGCACTACGATGCAGCCATAGACCGGGCGCTCGAGAGCGATTCCCCAATCGAGCCAGGACCGCGCCACCGCCGACCCCGTCCCGCGAATTCCGGCGTTTATCAGGCACCAGTTAGCGAACGAGGAACACCAGGAGACCTTGTCGTCGTAACCAGCGAGGTTGGTCTGGTTGTTGTATTCGACTATCCGCGGGTTCGTATCGCCGGCCGGAAAACGTTTGACACCGCGTTCGGCGATTGCGATACGCATCCAGGCGGGTTCGGTGGTGATGTCTCGGGTATCCATAATCGTGCGTGCTGGCGGGTTCCTTATGTGCTTCTCGCGAATCTGCGGTTTACCTCACGGGCCGCCGGAGCGTGTGAAGTGAACAGGTCTCTGACGGGCGGCGCTTGCTCGCGTGGACCGTTGCTCTTCTGCCATCCTACTTCGCCGCGACAGCCTGAATCTCGACGTGAAGCGTCGGCACGACGAGACCCGCGACGATCACCAGAGTAGAGGCAGTCGCATGCCCGGCCAGGCGTCGCTCGCGCACCGTGCGGTAGAGCGGTACGAGATCCGCGCGGGTAATGAAGCCGTCGACTTTGACCAGGTCCGTCACGGCCATGCCGGCATCGGCCAGCACCGCGAACAGGTTGTCCCAGGCCAGTTCCATCTGCTTCTCCACGTCTTCTGGAACGGCGCCGTCGGGGGTGACACCGACCTGACCGGAGATGTGCAACCAGCGCGCAGTGGCAGGGGCCGATGCGCCATGGCTGTAACGGGAGAACGGTGTAACGATGTTGGCTGGGTTATGCAACTGAATGGTCATGTGCTCTCTTCCATAGTCAGTCATGCGATACCGGTGTGGAGCCCCTAAGCGTGGCGCTCTGCTGCAATTGTCGACGAACCGAGCGGCCATGTCGAACGGCTGAACCGGGCCGCTCGACGCGAGATCGACGCTCAGCGGTTGATGATCATCGAGTAGATCAATGGCGTCCGCGAGCGATCGACAAAGACGAACGCCGTTCCGTCCGAACAGAAGTTTGCAACCTCTCTGAAACTGCCATCGTCCATCTGAACCCAGTTGTCGATCTGTAGCAATAGTCGACCTGGTGGCACCTGCTGTGCCCCGTTTGCTGTCCAGTATGGTGCACCGCAGAACTTGGTTCGCCACTCGCCAGCCCAATCATGAGGATGTGCCATTTCACTCGGTAGAACGAAGTGTCGACCGTAGTCGTAGAAAGCGTCTTCCAGTTCGGCGGGTACACCATCGTCTTCGACGCGCCACCTGGCTACTCCGAGTTCCGGAAGAATCTCCGGCGCACCGTCCTTCGCGTGAACGGGAGCCTCAGTCGAACAGTCGCCCAGCTCCCCGCGCGGAATGCTGAAGATCGCGTTGGCTCCACCATCGCTCTCCCAGAAACTGCATACGCTGTCCCACTCGCACTTGAAAATGAACAGGACTTCATCAGCGGGTATCAGTAGAGAGGGGGAGTGTTCGTCGAGCGACTGCCCGGGAAATTGCGCGAGATGGCTCATTGGTCGGCCACATTCTTCGCACACCGGCCAACGCCCGGTGGGGAATCCCCAAGGCAAACCGCCGAGCTTATGCACGAGACCACGCGCCGCGCCGTTACGAAACTGAGGGTAGTGGCTAATCATGGATTGACGCAGGCTCCTGGTTCAGTTTTCGGATTTTGCCGCACAGCGGGTGGTCGTATACCGCCCGGACGCCCCAAAAGTAACGCACTCCTTGCTCGCGGAAAGCGAGCAAGGAGTGCCAAGCCTGCCGCGTCAACCATGATCGTAGAATAACGCTACTCCCGAACAACAAAATTCACCAGTCGACCAGGAATCGCGATTTCCTTCATCACGTCGCGACCTTTCAGCAGCGCGCCGACTTCCGGCTCGGCCTTCGCCGCGACGATGAGGCCATGAGCGTCGAGTCCGGTTTCACCGCGAAACCGATGACGCACCTTGCCGTTAACCTGCACGACATATTCATGGCTTTCGTCGACACACAGATCAGGATCGAAGCCCGGCCACGAAGCATAGGCAAGCGTGCCGTCGTACCCCAGCTTGCCCCACAACTCTTCTGCCACATGCGGTGCGAACGGTGCCAGCAACTTGACGAAGGTCTCAACGATCTCGCGCGGCCGAACCGGCGAGTGTGTGAGAACGTTAGCCATCTCCATCAACCGCGCGATGCCGGTGTTGAAACGCAACCCTTCGATGTCCTCCGTCACGGCGCGTACCGTCTTGTGGCGTAAGCGCAGCAACTCCTGCGGGTAGCTCGAGGCATCCTGTATCAACGGATGCAGCATGTCGTTGTCGTCGCAAACGATACGCCACGCGCGTTCGAGAAAACGGCGAACGCCGATCAAGCCCGACGTTTGCCAGGGCTTGGCGACGTCCAGCGGCCCCATGAACATTTCATAGAGTCGCAACGAGTCCGCGCCGTACTCTTCCACGACATCGTCCGGGTTCACTACGTTGTAGCGCGACTTCGACATCTTTTCGACCTGGCTGCTCAGCTCCTCGCCTGCGCTGAAATACTTGCCATCGCGCTCGGTCACCTGATCGGGTTCGTAGTAACGACCCGATGCATCCTTGTACGAAAAGGCCAGCACCATGCCCTGATTGAAGAGCTTGCGGAACGGTTCTTTAGTCGAGACCACACCGATGTCGTACAACACCTTGTGCCAGAAGCGGGCGTACAACAAATGCAGCACTGTCTGCTCGGTACCGCCGACATAGACGTCCACCGGCATCCAGTACTTCTCGGCTTCCGTGCTAACAAACTCGCGATCGTTGTGCGGGTCGAGGAAGCGCAGGAAGTACCAGCTCGAGCCGGCCCATTGCGGCATCGTGTTCGTCTCGCGCACTGCGGCGATATCGGTGCCCGGCACGGTGGTCCGAACCCAGTCCACTGCGCGTGCGAGCGGCGGCTCCCCGCCTGCGGCAGGCTTGTAATCGTCGAGTTCGGGTGGCAGCAGAGGCAGCGAGTCCTCGGGTAACGGCACGATCGATCCATCCGCGAGGTGCAGGACTGGAATGGGTTCGCCCCAATAACGCTGACGCGAGAACAGCCAGTCGCGCAAACGATAAGTCGTCTTCGCGTGCCCCGCGCCGTGCTGCTCCAGCCACTGCAACATCGCCTGTTTAGCCTGCGCGGTCGGCAGCCCATTCAGGAAGCCGGAATTGACCATCGGGCCATCGCCTTCGTAAGCAGCATCGGCGATATCGCCGCCGGTACCGTCATCGACGACCTTGATAATCGGCAAGCTGAAGGTCTGCGCAAACTCGTAGTCCCGCCGGTCGTGTGCCGGCACTGCCATGATCGCGCCCGTGCCATAGCCGCTCAACACGTAGTCGGCGACCCAGACCGGCAAGCGCTTCCCGTTCGCGGGGTTAATGGCGTATGCACCGGTAAACACCCCGGTCTTCTTGCGCCCGGTGTCGCTGCGCACTGTTTCGTCCAACGCTTTTGCCTGGTCGATGTACGTGTCGACAGCAGCGCGCGCGTCGGACGTAACGATACTGGCGAGCAACTCGTGCTCAGGCGCGAGAATGCAAAAGGTCGCACCGAACAGGGTGTCCGGTCGTGTCGTGAAGACGGTTATCGAATGGTTGCTGTTCGCAATCGGCAAGTCGATATCGGCGCCTTCCGATCGGCCGACCCAGTTGCGCTGCATGGCCTTCACGCTTTCCGGCCAGCCCAGTTCCTCCAGATCGTCGATGAGGCGATCGGCGTAGCGGGTGATACGCAACATCCATTGCCGCATCGGACGACGTACAACCGGGTCACCTGTCTCGACGTATTTGCCGTCTTTCACCTCTTCATTGGCGAGCACGGTGTTTTGCGCGGGACACCAGTTCACCGCCATCTCGGCTTGATAGGCGAGGCCGCGTTCGAACAGCTTCAGGAAGATCCATTGTGTCCAGCGCACATAGCCTGGATCGGTGGTGGCCAGCTCGCGGCTCCAGTCGTACGAAAACCCCAATCGCTTGACCTGGCCGCGAAAGGTTTCGATGTTGCGTTTCGTCGTGATGGCCGGATGAACGCCGGTGCGCATCGCGTAGCGCTCCGCAGGCAAGCCGTAGCTGTCCCAGCCCATTGGATGCAGCACGTTGAAACCGCGCATACGCTTATACCGGCACAGGATGTCGGTCGCGGTATATCCCTCTGGATGTCCGACATGTAACCCGGCTCCCGATGGGTAGGGAAACATGTCCAGTACGTAGAACTTCTCTTTCGCTGGATCGATCTCTGCCCGGAACGTCGAATGCTCGTCCCAATAGGCTTGCCACCTGGGTTCGATCGTCTTTGGATCGTATGCCATCTGTTACCCCTTGCCGGCGAAACGGTTTCAACCGGCTGCTTTAATCCGTATTTAATCCGTATGCATCCGCGAATGCGGTCGTGGAACGGCTACGGCCGCCAAGACGTCATGGCTCAGCGGCCGGGCGGTAGTCGGCGGACAGGGAGGGAGACAGATAGGGACGTGACCGGGCGAGGATTGCAAAGTCCGTTCGTATTGGCCCAGAACACGATATTGAACGCCATAGGACAGTAGGGTCCGGATAGATGGAGATAGAGATGCGGTCAGTGGAGTTTGCACGAGTTGTGGCTGGGTGTAAATCTGGGGCCGGCTGGCGGCGACCCGATTGTTCCGTTTCAGTCGAAGCCTTCGCATCGGCAAATGAAATAATCCGCTGCGCATAACGCGTGGGGACTGAATCCCGGACGCGTCTCGCGAAGTCATTCAGGCAACCGGCCTGAATCGAATTTAAACCGATGCAGGTTTAATTTTCTCTGCCATAGTCCATCACACCCGTCTCTCTTACTCAACGTCGAACGTCAACCGTTTACGTTACAGAGGCACCTTGTTTAGCGACACAAACCAATCTCTCGAACGCCACATGGATGGGATAGCCGATGGCTTATGTCGATCTCAATCTGCTGGTCGTACTGGATGCGTTGCTGGCGGAAAATAGCGTTGCGCGCGCCGCGCAACGCCTCGAACTCAGTCCGTCCGCATTGAGCCGCTCGCTCGCCAAGCTCCGGGCGACCACGGGGGACCCGCTGCTGGTACGCGCGGGCCGTGAGCTTGTGCCGACGCCGCTCGCGTTAGAGCTGCGCACGCGAGTTCGTGCGGTGGTCGAGGATGCGCATTCGGTGCTCTATCCCTGCACCGACTTCGACGTGGCCACCCTGGAGCGAACCTTCACGATTCGCGCCAATGACGGTTTTCTCGATACCTTCGCGGCAAACCTGATCAGCTACATCGACGAGGCCGCACCCGGCGTGCACGTCAGATTCGCGCCCAAACCCGACAAGAATGTCGCCGCGTTGCGCGATGGTCTCGTCGACGTCGAGATCGGCGTCGTCGGCGACACCGGGCCGGAATTGCGCATCCAGGCCTTGTTTCGCGATCGTTTCATCGGTGTCGTGCGAGCGGATCACGTGCTCGCGCAAGGCGAAGTGACGGCGCAGCGATATGTCGGGTTCAAGCACATCAGCGTATCGCGTCGCGGTTACCAGAGCGGACCGATCGATTCGGCGCTCGCAGGCATTGGTCTGCAACGCACAGTCAGTGTCGTCGTGCCGGGTTTTCCTGCTGCGCTGTCGCTTGCGCGTCAATCGGACATGATCGCGAATGTGCCCGAGCGGCAAACGGAGAAATCGCGCGTAGGGATGTTCAGTTTTGCGTTACCGGTAACCACAGGTGAGCTGACCGTTTCGCAGATATGGCACCCGCGTTTCGACAAGGACCGGCCGCATCGCTGGTTGCGCGGATGCCTGCGCCATGTTTGCGCGATCGAGGGTAGTTCCTCGCGCGACGATATCGAATGAACGCGCAAGTTTAGCGGCGCTGCCGCACGTTTCAGACCGTGCGTGGGAGTCATGGAGACATTGCGCGGCGCGCGTCTTCCGCAGCAATTTGACACTCAGTATGCTAGGGACAATCGGTAGCGATACCGCGCGCTCTACCTTTGCATGTCGCTATCCACCCGACGACAGCACCTCGCTTACATAAAAATTATTGGAAGCATTTGAAAATACCCGCGATTCGCGCGTCGATTGAGTACCTGCACTTTCCGCTATGGAGCATCTCATGAACGAGTTAGCTGAGCGCCCCCTTTTCCTGAATCTCAGTTCGCCGTTAAGCCTGCGCGAACGTGAGGTATTGCGCTGGTCGGCACAGGGAAAAACATCATACGAAATCGGAATAATATTGGGCCTTACCGAGCGCACGATTAATTTTCACATCGCAAAGTCGATCATGAAGCTGGATGCTTCCAATAAGACCCATGCGGTAGTGAAAGCGGTGCTGCTCGGTTTGATTGTATTTGCGTAAAGGCAGGGTAGCATCCGGGCGCGTCGGCTTTGTCGCCCCGGAGGCTTTCCAGGAAGAAGATGCAGGATCGTATGGAATGAGTGTTACGCGAGGGGTAGCACGATAGTGCCGGAGCGGACGTAACCTGCGGCAGCGCACAGGGCGGGCGCCATCATCAGCAGCAGCAGCGGCTGGCATCGAGCGGACAACCGCTACCCTGCCGCCATCCCGATCGACAACGCGCTCGCTGCGCGATAGCGGCAATCCTTTGCCGCACGGAGGCGCGCACAGTAAGAGCCTCCGCATCTTGGTAAACGAACGATCAAAGCACGCCTTGAAATTCCAGCACGCGATTCTTGAATGCTTCGGGAACCGGGATCGTCGCGTTGCTTGAGTAGTCGTACATCACATGTGTGGATGAAGCCTTCGCCACGACCGCGTCGGCGCCGTCGCCACGCACCATCAGATGCTCGAGCTCGAAGCTCTTCGAGCCGAAGCGCGTCACGCTGCTGCACACCTTGATCGTGTCGCCGTACTGCGCAGGCTTCACGTACTCGCACGCGGTCTTCACCATGATGTGCGGCAGCTTCTCCGAGAACGGCATCTCCAGAAGACGATGCATGAAGGTCAGATACGCGTGCTGCAAATAGTCGTAATACACCTGGCTGCTCACGTGTCCCATCGAATCGGTGTCGCGATACTTGACTTCAATTGAGGTTTCGAAATGCTTCTTTTCCATGATCGGTCTCCGTGGAAATGTTAGGTAATTTCACAATCGAATTGATTTGCCACGACACAACGGTAGTGGAATAAAAACGGCCACGATACTGAGAAAAATATCAGTGAATCGCGTTGGGAAATTTTTAAGTGCAAGTTCTGACAGTATCGACGTCGCTTTCGATCCGCTCTAATTGGTCAAATGAAAAAGCAGGTGTGATTAGCCGAAACATTTGTCCAAGGCGGGATTCTCATGGAGCAGTTCACTCAGATGCCGTTCGTGCCCAGCCGTGTTTGCGCGGGCGCCGTTTCAACGGCTGCGCAATTGCGCGCATCGCTACCGGTGACGGGCGAAGCGGCAGCGCTCGTGCGTCGTACCCAGGAGTCGCTGGCACGCATACTCGCAGGCCACGACGATCGCCTCGCGCTGATCGTCGGACCTTGTTCGATCCATGACGCGAACGCCGCGCTCGACTATGCAGCGCGTCTCGCCAGACTGCGCGGCAAGCACACCGACGCGCTCGAGATCGTCATGCGCGTGTACTTCGAAAAGCCGCGTACGACAGTGGGCTGGAAAGGCTGGATCAACGACCCGATGCTCGACGGCACGTTTCGTATCGAGACCGGTTTGCGTGTAGCCCGTCGTCTGCTCGTCGACATTCATGCGCTTGGCGTGCCCGCTGCCACCGAGTTCCTCGATCTGATGACCGTGCCGTATCTCGACGACCTCGTGTCGTGGTGCGCGATCGGCGCGCGCACTACCGAATCGCAAACGCATCGTCAGACAGCGTCGGGCCTTGCCGCGCCGGTCGGCTTCAAGAACAGCACCGACGGCAACGTCCGCATCGCGATCGATGCAGTCGAGGCGGCACGCGGCGCGCATCACTACCTTGCACCGTCCGACGACGGCGCACTCGAAATCGTGGCGACGCGCGGCAATCGCAGCGCGCATGTCGTCTTGCGCGGCGGCAAGGTGCCCAACTACGACGCGCCGAGCGTCGCGTCCGCCTGCGCCGAATTGCGTCGGGCCGGCTTGCCGGCACACGTGGTTGTCGACGCGAGCCACGGCAATAGCGGCAAGCGCGCGCAGGCGCAGATCGGCGTGTGCGAGGACATTGCGAAACGCCTCGCTCATGGCGAGTCGCATGTCGCTGGCCTGATGCTGGAGTCGCATCTGGTCGAGGGACGTCAGGACATCGGGCCGGGCGCATCGCTCGTGTACGGACAGAGCATTACCGACGCGTGTCTCGGCTGGAGCGATACGGTCGAACTCGTCGAGCGCCTCGCCGATGCCGTGCGCGAACGACGCCGGCTGACAGGCGGGCTGACGAGCGGGCTCACAAGCGGGCTCACAAGCGGCGAACTTCAGGCGGCCCGCGAGGCACGCAGCGAGATGCATGCGGCGCAAGCCATTACCCACTGACAAGGAGTTTTTCTTGAACGCACCCAATGAATTCCCCATCGCACTCGACTGGAAAGGCGATGGCGCGAGCAGAACGCCTTTCGAGGCCTATACCAGCGAAGCGGTTTATCAGCGCGAACTGGAGCGGCTTTTCTATGCGGGGCACTGGTGCTACATCGGCCTCGAAGCAGAGATTCCGGCACCCGGCGATTTTCAGCGCACCGAAGTCGGCGAGCGCTCGGTCATCATGACACGCACCGCGGACGGCGAAGTCGTCGTGCTCGAAAACGCCTGCGCCCATCGCGGCATGCAGTTCTGCCGCGAGCGCTCCGGCAACGCCCAGGACTTCCACTGTCCTTATCACCAATGGAATTACGATTTGCAGGGCAATCTGATCGGCGTGCCGTTCCGGCGCGGCGTCAGACAGGGTGGGCGTATCAATGGCGGCATGCCGCCGGACTTCGATCCAAAGAACCACGGGCTGCGGCGTTTGCGCGTATCGACCCGGGGCGGGGCGGTGTTCGCTTCATTCGATCAGAACGTCGAGTCGTTCGAGGACTTCCTCGGACCGAAGATTCTCGGCTACTACGACCGGCTGTTTCACGGTCCGAAGCTGACGGTGCTCGGCTATACGCGCCAACGCGTGCCGAGTAACTGGAAGCTGATGGTCGAGAACATCAAGGACCCCTATCACGCAGGTCTGCTGCACACATGGTTCGTCAACTTCGGCTTGTGGCGGGCGGACAATCCGGCCGAGCTCGTCACCGATGCACACCACCGGCACGGCGCAATGATCTCGATTCGCAGCGGCGGTGGCGGCGGCGAGGTCACGCAGAACGTGACGAGTTTCAAGGAGCGCATGACGCTGAACGACGATCGCTTCCTCGACGTGGTGCACGAGCCGTGGTGGGGAGAGCCCACCGTCGTGATGCTGACGTTGATGCCGAGCGTGATCATCCAGCAGCAGGTCAATGCGCTGTCCACGCGCCGTATCCGGCCCGTTAGCCCCGGCGTGTTCGATTACGTCTGGACGCACTTCGGCTTTGAAACCGACGACGAAGCGATGACCCGCCGCCGCCTGCGGCAGGCCAATCTGTTCGGTCCTGCCGGTTTCGTTTCCGCGGACGACGGCGAAGTCATCGAATGCGTTCAGCAAAGCTTCGAACAGATCCAGCACGGACATGTCTTCAACGAACTCGGCGGCCGCCAGGTCGACGATCACACCGATCACATGGTGAGCGAGACACTCGTGCGCGGCATGTATCAATACTGGCGTCAGGTCATGGAGGCTTGAATGACGGCGATCACAACAGCACTCGAAAGCGCCCGTCCGCGCGTGACAGGCGGCACACGGCCACAGGTCGATTTCGACGATTTCTATGCGCTCGTCGCGTTGAATGCGCGTTACGCGGCCGTCCTCGACGCGGGGGACTGGGACGCGTGGCCCGAGTTCTTCGTGGAGGACTGCGTCTATCAGGTCCTGCCGCGCGAAAACCACGAACGTGGGCGGCCGCTAGCCGTGCTCGCGTTCGAGAGCAAGGGCATGTTGAAGGACCGGGTGTACGGCATCAAGGAGACGTTGTTCTTCGACCCGTACTACCAGCGGCATCTGATCGGCACGCCGTTGATCCACGCCTGCGACGGCGAACTCATCGAAGCGGAAACGAACTACGCGGTCCTGCGCACGAAATGCGAACAGATGAGCGATGTCTACAACACCGGTCGTTATCTGGACCGCATTCGCAAGACGCCGGCCGGTTTGCGCTTCGAGTCGCGCATCTGCGTGTTCGACAGCGAGATGATTCCCAACTCCCTTATCTATCCGATCTGACAGGTGCTTCGATGAGCATGGACTGGAAATTTGCAATCGATGTCGACGCCGTGCGCGCGGAGGGACTCGCGGGCATTGTCGTCGACGGACACGATGTGGCGCTGTATGCGGTCAACGATGCGATCTTCGCTACCGAGAACCAGTGTACCCACGGTGCGGCCCGACTCAGTGACGGGTTCCTGCTCGATGACGAGATCGAGTGTCCACTGCACCAGGGGCGCTTTAGCGTTCGCACCGGCGAGGCGCTGTGCGCGCCGCTGCAAACCTGCGTGCGGACCTATCCGGTGAAGATCGAGGAGGGACGTGTGTTCGTGCTGCTGGACGAACCCGCGCTTGCGGACCCCGCCACCTCGTGCAAGGAGCGAGCATGAGTGCATATGTACTAGTCGATGTCGACGTGCACGATCCGGTTGCCTTTGCGCGCTATCGCGAGCTGGGCGTGCCGACCATCGCGGCGCATGGCGGCCGCGTCCTTGCCCGCAGCGACGACGTCGTGACACTGGAAGGCAACTGGTCGCCGCGGCGCATCGTCGTGCTCGAGTTCGACGATCTGGAGGCGGCGCGCCGCTGGCATGCATCGTCCGAATATCAGGCCGCGCGCGAACTGCGTTTGTCGGCGGCGCATACGCAGAGCATCGCGCTTGCCGCGCTCCCAGCGTCCTGATAGCGAGGAATCCGCCATGCCAGCCTATATCGTCTTCGACATCGACATACACGATCCGCACGCCTACGAGGAATACCGCAGGCTCGGCGCACCAACGCTCGCATCTTATGGCGGACGTTTCCTCGTGCGCGGCGGCGCTGCGCAAACACTCGAAGGGGACTGGAGCCCGAAGCGGGTCGTCGTGCTCGAGTTCGATTCGACTGAACAGGCGCAGGCCTGGTACCAGTCCACCGAGTATCAGACTGCGAAAGCATTCCGCGACCGAAGCGCGCACAGCATCGGCATCATGGTCGAGGGATTGTGAACGATTGAACCGTCAACAGGAGTCGTTCGATGATCAGCAGACAAGCGGGCGCGCGCATCGCAATCGTGGGGGCTGGGCTTGGCGGCAGCGCACTCGGTGCGCTCCTGCAGCGCGAGGGGTTCGATGTAGCGATCTATGAGCAGGCGCCGCGTTTCATGCGGGTCGGCGCAGGCATTCATCTGAGCCCGAACCTGATGCGGGTGCTGCAACTGCTTGGCGTACACCGCCAGGCGCTGCTGGCGGGCCAGGAGCCCGCTGCATTCGTCAATCGTCGCGCGAGCGACGGCGAATTGCTGTACCGGCTCACGCTCGGCAACACCGCAAGCGAGCGCTTCGGTGCGACCTTCGTCGCGCTGAAGCGCGGCGACCTGCATGCGGCGCTGATGTCGGCCGTGACACCCGGGTCGGTGACGTGGGGTAAGCGGCTCGCCGGGCTCGACTGGCGCGGCGAGACCGTCGAGCTCGCTTTCGAGGACGGTTCCCGTGCGCACGCCGATGTCGTGATCGGCGCCGACGGACTCCGGTCGCGGGTTCGCGAGGTGCTGCGCGGCTTCGAGAAGCCAGTGTATTCCGGCCAGGTCGCGTTTCGCGGCTCGTACCCGCGTGCATTGCTGGAGAATCTGCCGGTCGAGGACCTGACGAAATGGTGGGGCGAGCACACCTTCGTGCTCTCCTACTGGCTCGACCGTGCGCGCGAAGAATTCTATTTCGCGGCGATGACACCACAGGCCGAGTGGCCGACCGATGCATCGTCGATGCCCGGCGATGTCGACGAGATGCGCAGTCTCTTCGACGATTTTCATCCCGATGTGCGTCACATGCTTGCCAGGGCGCCGCGCGATTCGGTGGCCAAATGGGCGTTGTTCGAACGTGCACCGCAGTTCGAATTCGGCAACGATCGCGTCGTGTTGATCGGCGACGCGTGTCATCCGATGCGCCCGTTCATGTCGCAGGGCGCAGCGATGGCGCTCGAGGACGCCACGATCCTGCTGCGAGCGATCAAGGGCTCGACGGAATTTGGCGCGGCGTTTGCGACCTATGCGCAGCACCGCATCGACCGGCTTGGCCGGGTGCATCGCGTGTCGTCCGCCAATACGTTCATGCGCGGACCCACCGAGCCCGACTGGGTATTCGGTTACGACGCGTTGTCGGTCGGCGCTTCGACGGTGTTGCCGCCGTTGCATCGCACCGATCGTGCGCGGGCGGCTTATCAGCTTGCCGGTCGCGAGTTCGCCTGATCCCCACACCTGTCCGAACGCCCGGCTCGCCCGGGCGCTACCCCCATCACGGCCGTCTGTAGCGAATAAACCAGACCGTCAGCAAGGTTGCGCCGAACAGCAGCAGGCAGCCGAATGAGAAATCGTTCAGCGCCAGCATGTGAGCCTGCACGTCGATCGAGCGCGAAACCGAGGCGAGTGCGCCTCGCGTGGACATGCCTGCATGTTCGAGCGAATTGATCCAGTCGGTTGCGGCGGGATCGAACGGTGTGATGCGATCGACCAGATAGGTGGTGTGGACGCGCGAGCGGCGCTCGAAGTAGGTCGGCGCGATCGAGGTCGCGACGCTGGTACCGATCCGGCGCAACGCGTTCTGGACACCGGACGCAGCGGGCAACCGTTCGCGCGGCAATCCGGCAATCGAAAGCGAGACGAGCGGCGTGATGAAGAACGCGGTCGCGGCGCCCATCAGCAACGAATTGCCAGCGATGTCGCCGATCGGCACGTCGGTGTTGAAACCCATCCGCCAGAACGATGCGGCGCCCCAGCCGACCAGTGCGACCGTCGCAAGCCGGCGCGGATCGATGCGACCTTGTATGCGGCCAATGAGCGGCGCAATGACGATGCCCGCGAGTCCGAGCGGCGCCGTTGCGATACCGGCCCAGGTCGCGGTGTAGCCCTGCTCGGTCTGCAGCCACAGCGGCACGAGCACGAGCGCGCCGTAATAGACGCCGAAGCCGAGCGTGACGGCGATCGTGCCGGCCGTGAAATTGCGATCGGCAAAGAGCCGCAGGTCGACGATCGGATGAGCGTCGGTCAATTCCCACAGGATCAGTGCGACAAATGAAACGGCGGCGATTGCGGCCAGCACGCGAATCGGCGTGGCGCTGAACCAGTCGAGATTTTGTCCGCGATCGAGCAGCAACTGCAGCGAACCGAACGATGCGGCGAGCAGCAACAGACCGACCACATCGACGGGAAGCTTGCGGGTCGGATTGTCTCGACCCGCGAGGCAGCGCGTCAGGACCAGCAGCACGATCGCGCCGGTCGGCGCGTTGACATAGAAGATACAGGGCCATGTCAGGTTGTCGGTGATCCAGCCGCCCGCGATCGGGCCGAGCACCGGCGCGACGAACGTGGTCGTCTGCCAGACCGACAGCGCGACATTGCGCTTTTTCGCGGGGAACACCGCGACCAGCAGCGCTTGCGATAGCGCCGTGATCGGTCCCGACGCCGCGCCCTGCAGCGCGCGGAATACCAGCAGCGATTCGAAATTCGGCGCGAGTCCGCAAAGAATCGAGGTCAGCACGAACAGCACGACCGCGATGCGAAAGAGCCGCACCTGACCGAAGCGCTGCGCGAGCCAGCCGGTCAACGGCAGGGTGATCGCGAGCGGTGTCGCAAACGATGTCAGCATCCACGTGCCCATATCGGGCGCCACGCCGAGATCGCCGGCGATGGTCGGGACCGCGACATTCGCAATGGTGAGATCGAGCGTCTGCATGAAGTTCGCGACGCTGATGGCGATGGCGACGAAGACGAGCGCGGGGCCCGACATCGGTTCGAGCGGGCGCATGGGGGCTGCCGTGGCGGCGAACAGGCGCATCGTCATGCTCCGGGTTTGCGCGCACTGAGCGCCGCCTGCGGGACGGGACTGTTCGCGCGGATGGTCTGCGCGACGAGTTTGTCGCCGATGTTTTCGTCGCCGCGGAAGATCTCCGTGATGTCGACCGGGTGGGCTGTCGCGGCCGCTACCAGCGGCATGGCAACGGCGGTACCGGCGTGTGCGCTGCTACCGCCGTTGCCACTGCTCTCGCCGACCGACACGGCGGCGTTCATCGACAGACCGATGCGCAGCGGATGCGCGCGCAGTTCTCGCGGATCGAGCGCGATGCGCACCGGTACCCGTTGCACGACCTTGATCCAGTTGCCGGTGGCGTTTTGCGCGGGGACCGACGCGAAGGCTGCACCGGTGCCTGCCTCGAAGCCTTCGATCCGGCCGTGATAAACGATGCTGCTGCCGTAGAGATCCGCCTGCAATTCGACCGGCTGGCCCGCGTGCATCTCGCGCAGTTGCGACTCCTTGAAGTTGGCCTCGACCCAGACCCGGTCGAGCGGCACGATGGCCATCACGGCGCCGCCCGGCGTCACGCGCTCGCCGACCTGGACGACCCGGCGCGTGACGAGGCCGGCGAGGGGCGCGCGGATCTCCGTGCGGTGCAGCGCCAACGCGGCGCTGCGGACCTGCGCGGCCGCGGCGCGCACGAGCGGGTTCGAATCGATTGTCGTGCCGTCAGTGCGCGCGGCGCTCGACATATAGGCCGCGCGCTGCGCATCGAGCGACGCGGCGGCCGCGCTGACCGAATCGCGCGCGTGGCGGATGTCCTCGAGTGCGACGCCGCCATCGCGGGCCAGGCTCAGGCGCCGCTGTAGATCGTCGGCCGCGCGTGCCGCATCGGTTTCGCGCAGCCGGGTTTGCGCGTTTTCGCGTTCCGCGTCGGCATGCGCGGCGCGATATTCGCGCACCGCATGCGCCAGTTGTTCGACCGCGCTGTCGAGCGACAGTCGGGCGTCAGCCTGATCGAGTTCGACGAGAGGCGCGCCGGCATCGACCCAGTCGGTGTTCTGCGCGATCACGGCGACCGCGGTACCCGGTATTTGCGAGGACACCTGCACGACGTCGCCGGCGACGTAGGCATCGTCAGTCGATTCTGTGCCGCGTCCGGTGAGCCAGGAGAAGGCGCCACTCGCCAGCGCGAACAGCACCAGCACCGCACCGAAGCAGCGGAAATAGCGGCGCCGGCGTGCGGCCTGGCTGGCTGGCTCCGTAGCCGGGCTGCCCGGTGCTGCGGTGGGCGTGGCGGATTTGCCGTCGCCGGCGCTGGCTGCCGCGGCGGCCGTATCGGGTTGGGTCATGGCGATGCTCCATCGGTGGGGGCGCCGCCCAGCGCCGCGATTAGCTGGACGTGTTCGATCAGCAGCGCGGTGCCGGCCTGCGCATGCGCGGCTTCGTCCTCGTAGAGTCGGCCCTGCGCGAGCAGCACGTCGAGGTAGCCCGACATGCCCTGCCGATAGCGGCGCGTCTCGAGGTCGTAGGCCTGCTGCGCACGCGCCAGCGCTTCCTGCGTCAACGCCTGCTGCTGGCCGAGCGCCTTGATCTGGACGAGCGCATCGCTGACCTGCGCGAGCGCGTTGACGACGGTGTCGTCGTAGTCGGCGACCGCTGCGTTGTAGGCGGCGGTTTGCGCACGCAAACCGGCACGCAGCCGGCCGCCTTCGAAAATCGGCAGCGAGATTGCTGGGCCGGCGCCGAACGAGCCGCTGTTGCCGTTGAAGAGCGCATGGAATCCGAGGCTCTGCACACCGGCGAAGGCCAGCAGATTGATATCCGGGTAAAACGCGGCGCGCGCCGCGTCGATACCCGCCGATTCCGCCTCGACCCGATAGCGTGCGGCGAGGATGTCGGGTCGTCGTCCCACCAGACCGGCGGGCAGGGTGGCCGGCAGCGTCGGGCGAGCGTCGAGCATCGACGGCGCGGGGACCAGAGTGTCCGCGTAACCGGGGCCGCGGCCGGCAAGCGCAGCGAGCCGGTGCCGTAGCAGTGCGACGTCGGCAGTGCGTTTTGCCACCTCGCTCTCGGCAAGCGGAATCGGCTCGCTCGCGCGCAGCGAGGCGAGCCGCATGTCGAGGCCGGCTGTCACGCGCTGGTTGGTGAGCCGCAGCAGATAGTTGTGCTGTGCAAGCGTGTCCTGGGCGATGCCGAGCAGCCGGCAGGCGAGGTCGAGCTGCAGGTAGGTCGTGACGATTGCGCTTTGCAAGGCAATCGTCGTGGCCTGTGCGAGCGCCTGTTGCTGCCCGGCACGCAGCGTCGCGGAGCGCGTCAGCGCGCGTAGGCGGCCGGCCAGATCGAGATCGAACGACGCGTTCAGCAATGCCTGCGCGTCGATCTGCCAGTGACCGGCCGCGGGCGGCGGGACCGTGTAGCTGGCGGGGAAGCGGGTCGGCGCGGCACTGATCGCGCCGTCGAGTTGCGGCAACGTATCGGCGGCGCGCACATCGGCTTGCGCCAGGGCTTCGCTGACGCGCGCTTGCGCGGCTTTTAGCGTCGGCGCGTCGCTCAGCGCATCCTGCATCAACCGGTCGAGAGAGGGGTCGCCAAAGGCTTTCCACCACTCTTTTGCAATGTCGCCGCTTGCCGTCGCGGCGCGGATGTCGTTGCCCGGATCGTATTGCTGCGGCGGCGTGATCCGCTCGAGCGCCGCCGTGCCGCCGAAGCTCGCACAGCCGGCCAGCGCGAGCGTACCGAGCAGCGCCGCGAGGCGGCTGCCCGGATGCGCGGCTGGGCGCCATCTGTTGAGTTTGCGGTGGAACATGTCCGGTTCCTGAAAGTAGATGCGATACTCAAGGAGTATCTAGAAATGTATCTTTAGATATTTATAGGCGAGCGGCAACTGACAGAAATGACAGCGGCCGATCCGCTACTTCCGCGCTTGTCGGGCTTGTAGTGACGATTTGCTAGCCGTGCCGGCGGCAGTATGCGGGTGCCCATGAGCGGCATTACAGGCACTGCCGGATCGAGCCCGGACGGCGCGTAGTCCGCGTGATGCGGCGCTGGAGCACGGCGTTGGCCAGGAGATCGAGTGCATCGGTGAGAGCGGGGCGAAAGACGGACTCGTCCGTGCCGCAGGCGTCGGGAAATGTCAGCCGACCGTCGAGCGCGATGCCGCCGACGCTCAGGCCATGTACGAGCAGCGCGTCCGCGAGTTCGGCGACGCAGGCGGTTTGATGTGCGAACCCTTGCGTGGCAGACCGCGCATCGAGAATCACGCTGCGTGCCGTGCCCGCTTCACGCAGGTGCCTTGCGGTCAACGTACAGGCGTGCCATGGCAGCAACATGCCGCCGGGCGCGTTCTCGCCGTGCGTTGCCGGTTCGAGCAATCTCCAGGCGCCAGGCGGTACCCCGCCCGGTGCCGCGCGCCACGCCGCGGGCAACGGCGTGGCGACTTCGATTGCCAGCATGGGCGGTAGCCGCAAGCGGGCGAGGCGTCTTAGCAGCGCGTCATGGGCGAGGGCGCCCGGCGGCTGCGACTGTGTGTCGGACGCAACGCAGCGCAATGACGACCGGTGCGGCCGACGCAGCAGCATCAGCAGTTCGAGCTCGTCCTCGTACATGGCCCGCAGCGAGCGTAACCAGCGTCCTGTGCCGCGCGGCAACGCCCACGGGGACTGCGCACCGAGGAAGACCATCAGGCGGTCGTCGCGATTCGCGCAGATGGCTCGCAAGCGCGAGTGGACGAGGGGCGCGGTAGCGGGTGCGGTGTTCATCGTCAGGATACCTATGCATCGGGAGAGGGCAGCGCGGGATCGGCATCCGGCGCACAGGGATACGAGCCGAGTACGCGTGCGTGCTCGGCGATCGACCGGATTTCTTCGATGGCCGCAGCGACGTTCCGGTCGCCGTGATGTCCGAGCAGATCGACGATGAAGTGGTAAGCCCAGCGTGCGGTTTTCCGCGGCCGCGTTTCGAGCCAGAGTACCGAGATGCGGTGGCGCGCGATCGCATCGAAGATCTGCGCAAGCGAGCCGACCTGATTGCTCAGTTCGACGACAAGGCTCGTGCGGTCGTAGCCGGTCGGTTCGGGTGGCGATCCACCGAGCACGAGGAAGCGCGTGCGATTATCGGGCTGATCCTGGATCGCCCGCGCGACGATCTGCAGGCCGTACTGGTGCGCCGCCTGTTCGCTTGCGATCGCCGCGCAGGCCGGCGTGTCGACTGCCTGACGCGCCGCGGCCGCGTTGCTCGCGCGGGCCTCGCGCCGCACGCCGGGCAGATGCGTATCGAGCCAGTCGCGACATTGCGCGAGCGCCTGTTCATGCCCGAGCACACCGTCGACATCCTGCAGCGATCCGCTTGCACTGAGCAGGCAGTGCGACACGGGCAGTACGACTTCTCCGCTCACCTGCACCTCGGCGTCGATCAACAGATCCACCGTGTGCATGACCGTGCCTTCGGTGGAGTTCTCGATAGGTACGACGGCGCGTTCGGCGCGACCGTCGGCGAGCGATGCGAACACGGCGTCGAGCGTGTCGCAGGCGACGGGCTGCGCGGTCGTGCCGAAGTATCGCTGCATTGCCTGTTCGGTGTAGGTGCCGCGCGGCCCCAGAAACGCGACCCGAGGCGTTTGCTGCACCTCGCGGTTAGCCTGGAACAGCGCGCGCCAGATCGACGCGATGTGCTGCTCGCGCAGCGTCCCGCCAGATTGCGCGCAAAGCTTTCTGAGGATGGCGGCTTCCCGGCCCGGCTGATAAACCGGCTGCCCGAGATGCCGTTTCAGCTGGCCGATTTCGCGTGCCTCCTGCACTCGCGCGTGGATCAGCGCGAGCAGCTCGTTATCGATGGTGTCGATGTTTGCGCGGTGGCGCTCGAGTTCGTCGTCGAGCGAAGCCGCGACGCTAACGTCGGTGTGGCTCATGGCGAGGCTCCCCGTAAACGCGATGTGCGTGCCGCAGACAGTCAGCCGGCCAGTGCGACTTCGCCTGCCCGGTTCGTATGGTGTCCGAGCCTCGCGCGAGCCCGTTCGTATTCGTCTTCGAGACGCGCGACGATCTGCTCGACGCTCAGCACCGCATCCATCGATCCAACGCCCTGGCCAGCTCCCCAGATGTCGCGCCACTGTCGCGCGTCGGAATTTCCGGAGAAATCCATCGTGACGCCTTCAGCGCGCGGCAGGTTGCGCACGTCGAGTCCGGCTGCCTCGATGCTTTGCCGCAGATAGTTGCCAGGGATGCCGCTGAACGCGTCCGTGTACACGATGTCGGCGGCGCGCGCCTCGACGATCGTGTCCTTGTAGCGCTGCGTGACATTGGCCTCGCGCGAGGCGAGAAACCGCGTGCCGATATACGCGCAGTCGGCGCCGAGCGCCTGCGCGGCGGCGATCGCATCGCCGGTCGCAATCGCGCCGGATAGCACGACGAGGCCGTCGAAAAAGCGCCGCACTTCGGACACGAGCGCGAACGGCGACAGCGTGCCCGCGTGGCCGCCCGCGCCGGCGGCCACGAGGATCAATCCGTCCACGCCAGCTTCGAGCGCCTTTTCCGCGTGGCGAATGGTCGTCACGTCGTGCAGGATCAGACCGCCATAGTCGTGCACGGCCGCCACGATGTCGGGTGCCGGCGCCCGCAGGCTGGTGATCAGGATCGGTACCCGATGCTCGATGCAGATGCGCAGGTCGGCGTCGAGCCGCGCGTTCGATTGATGGCAGATTTGGTTCACCGCGTACGGTCCCACCGGCACACCCGGGTGCGCTGCGCGGAACGCGTCGAGCTCGGCGTCCATATACGCGAGCCAGTCGGCGAGCTGCGCGCTCGGTCGCGCGTTCAGCGCGGGAAACGCCCCGACAATCCCCGCCTTGCATTGCGCGAGCACCAGTTCGGGATAGCTGGCGATGAGCATCGGCGACGCGATGACCGGCAGACGCAGCGACTTCAGCGACTTCAACGATTTCAGCGGATGGGAAAGCATCGTCGATTCTCCTCGCAACGGTGTCATTGCGGCTGCGCGACGCGGTCGCGCCGTTCGGCGAGGCGTTCGTGAAACGTATCGCGGCTGACGATGCAACGTGTGTGCTGTCCTTCGCCGACTACGCCGACCGCATCGCGCACCGTGACCTTGTAGGTCATCATCCGGCCTTCGACGGTGACGAGTTCGGAATCGACGGTAACGTCCCATTCCGGCGGCGTCGGTGCAAGGTGTTTGATCTCGAAGTTGTAGCCGACGGTCATCTGGTTAGCGTCGAGCAGATGATCGGTGGCTTTCATGCAGGTCTGCTCGATGAAGATGATCATGATCGGACTGGCGAGCGCGTGCGCTTCGCCGCCCCATTGATCTGCGAGCGAAATGGTGTCGACGCGATGCGTCGCGCGAGCGGTGAGACCGGGTTTGATTGACAAGATGAACTCCTTGGGAATTGAGCGACGATCGGATCAGGCGGGTTGGCGCTCCGGTGCGGGCGATGCGGTTATTGCGGTTGTTGCGCTTGGGGCGGTCGCTGCGGGGACGCGGATCGTTGCGTGCCGCTGCATCTGCGCGAAGATATTGCGCCGGTGCATTTCTTCGGTGCCGCCGGCGGAACCCATTGCGAGCGCGTCGGCGACGAAACTGGCGAGCCGGCCGCAGCGGTAGCCATCGCTACCGTGGAGCGCGAGCAGATCGAGGGCGGCCTGCGATAGATCGCGCGCCGCCCCCAGTTTGGCAATCGAGCAGTTGGCGAGCGCCGACGGATGACCGGCAAGCAACTGGTCGAGTGCGGCAAGCGCCATCCATCGCGAGCGCTCAGCACCGACGCGGATGTCGACGAGCCGCCGTTGTACGTACTGATGCGAGTCGAGCGCGACGTCGAGGGTTTTGCGCGAGCGCATGTACTGCAGCGCATCCGCGAGAAACGGCTGCACGACATCGGCGCATAACAGGCCGAAGTAAGCGCGATTCATCGAGGCGATGTCCATCAACCGCGCCAGTCCGTCGGCGGGCGAACCGAGTACCGACTCGCGCTCGATCGTCACGTTGTCGAATTCGAGGTCGCCGACCGGCAGATCGCGCACGCCCATGGTTGCCTGGGGCGGTGTGCGCGTCACGCCGGCAGTCAGCGGATCGAGCAGCGCCAGCGCGGTGCGGGCCTTCCCGTCGTCGATGCAATGCGCTGCGACGAGGATCAGTGCCGCGTCGGGCGCATGACTGATGTTGTACTTGTGGCCATCGAGCCGGTAGCCATTCGCGTGCGTGCGTAGTGTGGTTTGCAGTGCGCGGACCTCGGTTCCCGTGCCTCGCTCGGAAATGGCGGTTGCGCCGGGCGCGCCGGCGAGCAGGCGAGGCAGGAAGGTGTCCCGTTGTGCGACCGTGCCGTGTGCGAGCAAGGCCCTGATCAGCGTCGCCTGATTGGCCAGCGCCATCGCAAAGCCGATCGATCCGAGCGTCGATACGATCGCTTCGAACGCCGCGGTGAATGCGCTCCAGCCTTTGCCTGCGCCGCCCAGCGCGACCGGCACGGGCAAGCGCCATAAACCAGCGTCGGTCAACGCGCGCCATGCATGCCAATGAAACGTATCGGCTGCGTCGGGGCGCACGTGACTTGATGCAATATCGCGAAAGAGGCTCGCGATGTCATGCTGGTCGGTGGTCGTGTCGAAGGTCATAGCGGGGCTTCAAACCTGGATCGGGTCGAAGCCAATGTAGCGAACTGCCTGGGCGCGCGATACTGTCAGAATTAGCAAACGCCGCCTGGCCGCGATTGGCGCGGCTAAGGCGCGTTGAGCGCAAAAAGCGCTTTAAAAATAGCGAATCTGAATCGTTGGAGGCAGGTTGGTTCTTGTGCGGCTTTCCGCATGACTCCGACAAGTGAGTCGCGGTGATTTGCGTTGCGCGAGCTTTCGCGCGTTACTTGAGATCACGCAAAAGGAGAAAAAAGATCATGCCGGACAACACTGTTCACGGCTTCGTGGCAGACAGATTCGACGCGGTCCGCGAGGCCTTCAGCGAGAACCTTGCAAGCGGCGCGGACGTGGGTGCTTCGTGCTGCGCCACGGTCGCCGGCGAGACCGTGGTCGACATCTGGGGCGGTTTCGCAGACGAAGCGAAGACCCGGCCATGGGAAAAAGACACCATCGTCAACGTCTTTTCCACGACCAAGACCATGACAGCACTTACCGTGCTGCTACTTGCCGATCGCGGCGAGCTGGATTTCGATGCGCCGGTGGCCAGGTACTGGCCGGAATTTGCCGCAAACGGCAAAGGCGCAATTCGCGTCAGTCACCTGATGAGCCATAGCTCCGGGCTTTCCGGCTGGAAGGAACCACTCGCGCCCGACGATCTTTACGACTGGGAGAAGGCGACCTCCCTGCTTGCTGCGCAAGCCCCGCTGTGGGAACCGGGGACTGCGTCGGGATATCACGTGACGACGTTTGGGTTTCTGCTCGGCGAAGTGGTGCGACGTATCACCGGCAAGTCTCTCGGGACGGTGTTCCGCGAGGAAATCGCGGCACCTCTAGGCGCCGACTTTCACATCGGCCTGCCCGCCTCAGAAGACCACCGCGTTGCCGAGATCGTTCCATGGGCTACGACGCAGAGCACGGTTAAACCCACGCTCAGCGAACTCCATACGATCACGTTTCTCAACGCGCTATTCGATGCGAAGACGACAACGCGCACGCGAGCCTGGCGCGCCGCCGAAATTCCCGCTGTGAACGGACATGGCAACGCGCGCTCGGTTGCTGAGATCCACTGCATCCTCGCCAATGCAGGCGTAGCGAAGGGCAAGCGAATCATGTCGGAAGCGGGATGCCGCAAAGCGCTCGAACAGCAGATAGAAGGACCCGATCTGATCATGAGCCACTTGCCGCCCGCGCGATTCGGCCTTGGCTTCGCGCTGCCTGGCCCCTTGCTCGCGCTGGAGTTGCCTAACCCCAACACGATTCATTGGGGCGGCGGCGGTTGCTCATGGATTTTCATCGATATGGATGCACGTACAACGTTCGCGTACGTAGCAAACAAAATGGATAGACTGCCGTTAGGCGATCCTCGACCGTTCCGAACGATGCAGGCCATGTGGCAATCGCTTGGCATTCGTAGCGGGGAAGCACGTAAGTAGCAGCACACCAACTAGAACGACGACCACGGAGAAGACCAACAGATGAAACATCTGGCTCGATATGGCGTATGGGCAATGCTGATGTCGATCGCGAGTCACGCGGTGTTTGCCGACGAGCAACGCGTGAACCGCGGCAACGATCCTTTCTTCCAGATTTCAAAGGCCGTTCCCGGTTGCCCGGTGCCGTTAGGGCCGCTCGAAACCGAACAGGAATGGCTGGACGATGCGCATTACCGGATCGAGCGCGGCAACAGCTGCTGGATCGAAGGGCGCTGCCGGCTCTCCAACGGTTATCTGTACGACAAGGAAATCGCCGAAGCGGTGCAACGCAGGCTTACGAATATCAACTATGCGACCCAGTGGCGCGATCACACCACGCTGTGGCTGATATTGCAGCGGCGCTTTATCTATGTGCAAGGCTGCGTCGCGCCGGATTTCGACAAGCAAACGTTCCTGTCCGAACTCGGTAAGACGGCCGACGTGGACCGCGTGATCGACGATACGACAAGCGACCCGGCATCCACGTCGTTACCCTATCGAACGCTTGCTCAGCCCAACAAGTTGCCGGCGCACCCCACCGAATAAGCGCTATTCGCCGATCCACGAGCCACGCAGATCGCTGTCATGCAGCAAGCGCAGCAGCGTTCCGGCAGGACGGCTAAGCCGCTTCGCAGCAAGCGCGATAAATTCGACGTCGGGCAGCACCGGCAGACTCGCGCCGTTCACGGGCGGCGCGAGGCCGCGTGCCGTCAGGTATTGCGGGCGCACCGTAATGCCGAGTCCGCCGCGCGCTGCTGCAATACAGCCTGCATGACTGCTGCTCGTGCACACCACCTGCCATCTGAAGTCGGTTTGCGCGAGCGCATCGAGCACGACCGCGCGCGTCACGCTCGGCTCGGCGACGAGGATCAGCGGTAACGGTTGGGTGACATCGACCAGCGTGCCGGTGCGCGCGAGCCATTCCAGCCGACCGGTAAACAGCGCGACACCGCGCTTGTCGCCAAGCCGCCGTTTGCCGACCAGCAGATCGATCGATCCGGCGTCCAGCAACTCGTAAAGCTTGCCCGTCATCCCGATGGTGATTTCCAGTTCGACATCGGGATGGGCGTTGCGGAATGCCGCGAGCACGGTTGGTAGTGGACCGAGCGCGATGTCGTCGGAGGAACCGAGACGCACGCGTCCTTTCAGGCGCGGTGTGCGGAATTGCGATTCCGCACGGTGGATCGATTGCAGGATCACGCTGGCATGCGCGAGCATCGCCTCGCCGTCGGGTGTCATCGCGAGTGAATGCGTGTCGCGCACGAACAGGCGTCGCCCGATTGCCTGTTCGAGGCGGCGGATATGTTCGCTGACGCTCGATTGCGTCAGGTCGAGCTGACGACCCGCCTCGGTGAAGCTATGACAGGCCGCAACCGTCGCGAACGTCTTGAGCCAGATGGGATTGAGCATGGTGTTTGCTTATCGGCAATGCCGATGACAGTCAGCGCCGTTAGTGGGGTTCCCGATTGACGATGATGGCCATATCATGTGGAAATTGCAAATCAATGCGCCCAACGTGTCCGCCCCACACGGCCGCGCTGCCCCAAAATCAATGAGTAAGGATTCGAACCAGACAGCGTTGCTGTGGATCGTCGCCGCAGGTTTTTTCATGCAGGCGCTCGACACGACGATCGTCAATACCGCGCTGCCATCGATGGCGCACAGCCTGGGCGTCAAACCGTTGGTCATGCAGCCCGTCATCGTTGCCTACACGCTGACGATGGCCATGCTGACACCCGCATCCGGCTGGCTTGCCGATCGCTTCGGCACACGCCGCGTCTACTTCGCTGCCATCTTGATCTTCGTGCTTGGCTCGCTGTGCTGCGCCAGCGCGCATACGCTCGGGCAACTGGTGGTTGCGCGGGTTTTGCAGGGCATCGGCGGATCGATGCTGCTGCCTATCGGTCGGCTTGCAGTATTGCGCAGCGTTAGCGGCGAACAATACGTGTCGGCGCTGGCGATGATTTCGGTCGCGGGGCAGATCGGCCCGATTGTCGGACCGACGCTCGGCGGCTGGTTTGTCGAGGCTTTTACCTGGCACTGGATTTTTCTGATCAACGTACCGATCGGTGCGGTTGGGATGTTTGCGGTCTACCGCTATCTACCGCGTGCGACGGGTGCCACGGCGGCGCCGTTCGACCTGGCAGGGTGCGCGCTGCTGTCGCTATGCATGATTGCGTTTTCGCTTGCCGTCGATGCGCCGGTTCAATCGCATCGCGCTGTGTGGTCCAGCACGCTCTTCGTGGTTGGGCTCGTCGCCGCGCTCTCGTATGTGCCGTATGCGCGTCGTCGGCAGAATCCGCTGTTCAAGCTCGCGCTGTTTCGCGAGCCGAATTTCAGTGTTGGTTTGATCGGCAATCTGGTGTGCCGGATTGGATCGAGCGCAGTGCCGTTTCTCGTCCCGCTGTTGATGCAACTCGAACTCGGCTACACGCCGTTGCATTCCGGTTTGATGATGCTGCCTGCCGCGCTCGCGGGAACGGTCGCTAAACGCTGGATCGCGCCGCTGATTCGTCGCTTCGGTTACGACACGTTCTTGCTCGTGAATACGTTGATTGTCGGTGGGGCGATCGTTGCGTTTGCACTGATTTCTCGCGGCACGCCGATCGTCGTCGAGATCGCGGTGCTGGCGATATTCGGCGCCGCCAATTCGATGCAGTTTGCCGCGATGAACAGCGTCACGCTGAAAGGGCTGTCGCATGAAGACGCGGGCAGCGGCAACAGTTTGTTCTCGATGGTGCAGATGCTGGCGATGGGATTGGGCGTGTCGATCAGCGGTGGACTGGTCGGCGTGTTCTCCGATCAATGGGGCTCGGCAACGCTGGGTTTCCGGATGAGCTTTGTGTGTGTCGGCGCGATTACGCTGGTGTCCGCGTTGATCTTCCGGCGCATCGAAGAGACGCCGGCAGTAGCGTCTTCGGTGAAACCGGCGACTGTAGGGAGCCAGTAAGTATGGCTCGGTACAGTGGCTGACGCGTTGTGACAGCGGTCGCCGTGAATGGCGGAGAAAGTCCATCGCGGTGATATGGGAGGGGGTGTACGCGCTCGATGCGCAGCCGTATCGGCCGGTAGCCGGGACGAAAAGAGAGAAAACATGCGAGTCCAGCGAATTCGATTCAGCCTTGCGGCACTGTGCTGCGTAGTGAGCAGCCTTGCCGTGGGCCAGGAGAACGTCGTGGTTCACAGCGATGGAAGTGCCGCGTCGTCAGGGTTGATCGTCGCGTCGGATACAGACATGGTCGAAACTCGTCGCCCAGGAAAATTCTCCGGAATCGAGGTGGACACTTCCGCGGATGTGTCGTTTGCCGTTGGCTCCGATTCGTTAGTCACGGTTACAGGCCCGGCCAACGTCGTGCCGCTGGTGAAGACCCAGGTGCAGGACGGTGTGTTGAGGGTGCGACTGGAACATTCGGTGACGATGTCGAGACCGCTGAAAGTAGTCATCGTGGGTCCTACTCTGCAGGCCGTGAGTATTCGCGGTTCTGCGACCATGAAAGCGTCTAACCTGAACGAAGACGCTTTGAGTATCGGCATTTCCGGATCGGGAACAGTTTCGGCTTCAGGTAGCGTCAAGGAAGTGCGTGTCGCCATTTCCGGGTCGGGCGACGTACACGTTAGCGATATCCACGCAAAAACGCTGGTCGCGTCGATCAAGGGATCGGGGAATATTCAAGCATATGCAGCGGATTCCGCGGTCGTTGAACTGAGCGGTTCGGGCGATATAAAGGTTCGCGGGAATCCGGCACATCGGATTGTGAACCGGTCTGGGTCGGGTGACGTGCAGTTCGACTGACTGCTAGCGGACACAAACTCAGCAAGCTCTGCACCATACATCGGCGGCGATGGCGCTAAGCTAGCGCCATCATGAAAGCCACTACCGAAAGCGATTACCACCACCGGATCGCCCGCGTTATCGAGGCGATTCTCGTTGATCCAGGTGCACCGCACACGCTGGAAAGCCTCGCTTCGATCGCGCATTTCTCGCCGTTTCATTTTCACCGTATCTATCGTGCGCTGACCGGTGAAAGCGTCGCTGAGACCGTTCAGCGCGTGCGACTCGCCCAGGCGGCGCGTCATCTTACGGACGCGAGCGGCCCGGTGAGTACGGTGGCATCCGATGTCGGCTACGACAGTCCGCAGGCCTTCGCCAGAGCATTTCGCGAATTTACCGGCATCAGTCCGAGCACGTTTCAGACGCGGCAACAACGTCTGGGCACTCCGCAATTGGATAACGAAACGTCCATCGCGCACAGCGATGAGCAATCGGCTGGCCTCGACTGGCCATCGGTCGAACTCACCGAGTTACCTCCAATCGACGTCCTTTGTCTTCGTCACACAGGCCCGATCGCGACTATCGGCCAGACTTTCCGGTCGCTATTACGAGTGCTGAAGTGCGACGGCGAGACCGCGAAAGACCAGCGCATGATCGGTATCTGCACCGGCGATCCGGAACTGGACGACAGCTTTTGCTACCTCGCCGGTATCGTGCTGGCTACGCCGCTTGAGCCGGTCGGCGCGGTCGAACCTGTACGACTCGATGGCGGTCTTTATGCGACTCATCGTCTCGTTGGCCCTTATGCGCTGATCAATCCAACCTTTAGGGTGCTGATCGGCGGCTGGCTGCCGCAAAGCGGATACGAACCCGACGACCGCCCCGTGCTCGAGGTTTATCGCAATCCACCGTTATCCGGCCTGCGGCACGGGCGCGTCACCGATCTCATGATTCCCATTCGAAAGGGTTGACCATGTCTTCTCGTAGATTGGCTGTCGTCGTGTCTCTGGCGTTGCTGTGGACAGGTGCTGTTTCAAATGCTGCTTTAGCCGCGGACAACGACGACCCCTATCACGTTGGAGAAACCTCACGGCTGTTTCATCCCGAGGTAGCGCGCAACTGGCGCGGTGCGGCGACCGAGGGACTCGTTACGCAGATCTGGTATCCGGTATATAGAGGCACACCGGAGTCGCGACGTGATATCGGCTTGGCGGACCGCCAGTTTTTCCGCGCGCATCCGGCTGCCGATGACGCGCCGCTATCGGCTAGTCACGCAAAATATCCGCTGCTGCTTTTATCGCACGGTACCGGTGGTAGCGCGGGTAGTCTCGACTGGTTAGCATCTGCGCTTGCCGCGAACGGCTACATCGTCGCGGCGGTGAATCATCCCGGCAACAATGCGCTAGAGCCGTTGACGCAAGATGGTTTCATGCTGTGGTGGGAGCGTGCTACGGACGTCAGCGAAGTGCTCGATGGAGTACTCGCCGATCCTGTGCTCGGTGCGCATATCGATCGTGACCGGATCGGTGCCGTGGGGTTCTCGCTGGGCGGCTATACGATTCTTGAACTGGCGGGCGCGCGAACCAATCTCCCTGCATTCCGGAATTTTTGCAGCTCACCTGTTGCAGATGCAACCTGTCGTCCGCCCGAAAGGAAGCGTCTCAACGACGATCACGTACCGGTTAGCTTTACACCAGAGGCGACCGCATCCATGGCGCGCGCCGGAGCTTCCTATCGGGACGAGCGCATCAAGGCCGTTGTCGCGATCGCTCCGGCTCTTGGCGAGGCATTCGACAACGCATCGTTCGCTAACGTAGATATTCCTGTGTTGCTGCTTGGTGGTACCGCCGACGTAACGGTGCCGGTTCAAACCAACATTCACCGTATAGCCGGGCTGATGCCCAACGCGCAGGTGATCATGGTACCCGGGGCATCACACTACACATTTGTCGACACATGCTTGCCTGCTATGGCCAAGCGCTTTGCGAACCTTTGCGAAGACGGTCCAGGTGTCGATCGCGATGCAGTCCATGCACTGGCAATAGAAAGATCGTTACATTTTTTTATGACGACACTACTTGCAAGGTCGTCGTAACCCAACGCTTCGTCGTGCGCAGGCCTGTTGAGATGCATACCGACGTCATACCCAGCGCAGGCTAGGGCTACAGCCGCAGCACATCACACACGGCATCTACGCCAAAGCCCCGCGTATTCAATCCGAAAGCGTAACGACAGGGAACGTCCCTTGCTCAGATCACGTGGCAGTGTTCGTCGTGTGAGTGCAAGTCAGTACGACTACGAGATCCCTTATGCATCGAGTTGCCAATGCACTGTTACGATAAATTTCGCGCTCGCACACATTTTCGATTCGACCCCTACGACACGAGTTCTATGGATATATCGATAGCGATGGCCGCCTATAAGGGCGAACGTTTTCTTCGCGAGCAACTGGATAGCATCGCCCGGCAAACTCTTCTGCCATCCGAACTGATCATCACCGACGACAGCCCGGATAGCGGAACGCACGACATAGCAGTCGAATTTGCACGCAGCGTTCCCTTTCCTGTCCGCATAGTGCGCAACGAACGTCGCCTTGGATTCCACGAGAATTTTTTCAAGGCTATTTCGCTGTGTCGCGGCGAGTTCGTTGCATTCTGCGATCAGGACGATGTGTGGACCAACGACAAGCTCGAGCGCATAGCAAAAGAATTCGCGGACCCCGACGTGATGCTGGTGGTGCACGGAGTCAAGGTGGTCGATGCCGATCTCAACGTTCGACCTGACAACACCGCGGCGCATTGGTCTTATCGGGGCGTCCATGAACCATTGACGACGAACCCCTGGTACGTTCTGTTCGGTATGTCGACGGTCGTTCGACGCTCCATTTACGACTATATCGACTGGCACGATCGACCGGAGCATCCTGTCGACCCCGGCTATCCGACCTCGCACGATACATGGGCGTGGTTTGTCGCGACATCGCTGGGAAAAATCTTCGCGATCACCGACGAACTCGCGCTTTACCGCCAGCACGAAAACAATAGCTGCGGTGTTTCCGCCGATCGTGACATGGGGGAAACCGTCAAAAGAAGTCGATCCGCAGGCGCTGCGCACTATCGCAGGATGGCGATGGCTGCGTCAGGCCGTGCGGAAAAGCTGCGGCAGGTTTCGCCGCGCGCGCCGGCCCAGATCCAGCAACGCGCCGTTACTGCGGCGAAATACTATCGAAAGCTTGGTGAGCGCTTGCGCCGGCGCGCCAATCTTTATAGCGCCGCCACGGCCACGCTCAAGCGCGTGAATACGGTGTTCCGGTTGTTAGCGTCAGGCGCTTATCAGCCGATCGACAAGGGTGGCCTTGGGCACCGGGCCTTGTTGAAGGATGTGCATGCAACCGTTTTTCACGTCAGTATCGAGTGACGTGCGTTTGAGGAACGCGTGCCGGCTAGTTCGTGTTCCGGTTGCAATCAAGAACCGGCCTCGCTGCGTGACGAATTGTGACTTACACCAGCGTGGACTGGATCAAGGACGCTTCGGCCGGTGATGCCATCTCGACGCTGCGCCAGTACAAGCTCGTCGTGATCGGCGGCTGCGACATGCTTCAACTGTCGACGTACTGTTCGGCGGATTCCAGCGAATTTACGAACCGGCAGCAAAACGGCCTGATGAAGCGCCTCGACGATCCGTTTCTCGTTCTCGACGATCCCGAGCGTGTCCGCAAGACATCGTCGACACGTGCGGGACGCTCGACAACCTCGCGTATGTCGACGTCAATGCCGTTACGCGCATCGACTGGCTGTTTGACGACGGCTTTCATATGCGGCGGGAGGGCTATTACGAACTGGCCCAGGCCGTGACCCGGGTTTTCGACGATTCGAGCGAGGAAGGTCAACCGGTTGTCGCGCGGGCTGTCGCTGTTTGAGCGAAAGGGAGTGTGTCAAGGTCGACACGACGACGGTACTATTGTCGTCCAGACCAGCCAATGAGCCGACGTTCCGAACGACATGAACTCTCGCGAGACCAGTGCAATCCAGTTGATCCCAATGTCCGAAGCTACAGTCGACCGGCAAACGCTGTTCGCGCTTTACAAGCTCTCGCTATACGAATACATCGACCAGACATTCGGCTGGGACGAAGATTTCCAGCAAGATCGCTTCAGCAAGTCGTATCCAGATCCGGAAATTTCATTGATCGTCTTGGGCTCAGCAACGGTAGGGTACTTCGCGTTAAGGAATGAGCCGGACTCGCTCCACCTATCGCTGTTGCTTCTACAACCAGAATCCAGAAACCGAGGGATCGGCCGGACGGTGATGCACACATTGATGTCGCGAGCAGCAGCGTCCGGCCAGCCATTGTCCCTCTCATGTTTCTTAAGCAACCGGGCAGCGATCAGCTTCTATCAGAAGCTCGGTTTCCGCGCCGTGACGGAAGACGAGCACTTCATAACGTACCGATCTCCCATCCCTGGTCAAGCAACGTGAACCGCGGTATCAGAACGATTCACCCACCAGCTCTTCACTCTTGCGCCAGAGCGCTTCGGCGTTAGCAGCATCGAGCGCATAGCGTTTAACGCCTTCGCTGACGGGTGTAATGACCACATCGTCGGCAACCGCGTGACTCACGTGGCAGTTCTCGCAATATTTCCCGCCGACGTCTTCGGCTGACGCGACCACCGCAGCCCACACCGACGTTGCCGCACCCTGCGGGACGGTCTTGAACTGGAACGGCCCTTTGCCCTCGGATGCAAGCTGACTGTTGATCGTATCCACGAGCTTCGTCATCTGCTCCGGGTCCATATGGCGGCCAAGTTCCGTTTGAATCCCGCCAGGATGGACGGCAGTTGCCCGCACGCCGCGCGCCCGATGTCGCTGGTCGAAGGCAACCGCGAAGAGGATGTTCGCGGTCTTGGCGCGCCCATAGGCGACGAATGGCTCGTAAGGCGTGCGCTCGAAGCCTGGATCGTCGAGGTCCACGTTCGCGTAACGGTGTCCCGAGGACGCCAGCAAGACCACCCGGCCGCCAGCCGGAATCAGCGAGGCGACGCGATTCACGAACACAAAATGCCCCAGATGATTCGTGCCGAACTGCGTCTCGAAGCCATCCGCTGTTTTGCCGAACGGCGTCGCCATCACGCCTGCATTCGCGATGATGATGTCGATGGGTTTGCCTTCCGCCTGGAGCTTGTCGGCGCAAGCGCGGATGCTCTCGAGGCTGGCGAGATCGAGTGCAATCAGATCGATGCGGCCGCCCGCGGCTTCGGCGCCGCGCCGCGCTTCGGCAATCGCCTGCTGCGCTTTCGCCAGGTCTCTGGCCGTGCCGATGACACTCGCCCGCGCGCGGCTAGCGCCCGGGCCGTTTCCACTCCGAGCCCCGCCGAAACGCCCGTGACAAGAATTCGCTTGCCGCGAAGATCGACGCCTGAAAGCACGTCGTCGGTTGTTGAAGTCGCACCAAATAGGTCCGCCATGTTCGCTGCTCCATCGCAATAAAGTTGACGTTATTGCCCAATCCGGATAAAACGGAGCTTCCCTCCGCTTTGATTGCATCATAAACGGAGACAGCCTCCATTTGCAAGCACCCAGATATAGATGAACGACTCGACGCCAAAAGAACGAAAACCGAGAGCAGATGCGCTGCGCAATCGCGAGCGCATCCTCGAAGAAGCGAAGAAGGCATTTACGCGAGAAGGGGACGACATCAGTCTCGAGGACGTTGCCCGCCAGGCGGGCGTAGGGCCGGGCACGCTCTACCGGCACTTCCCGACTCGCGATGCGTTGCTGGAGAGCGTCTATCGCGCCGAGGTGACGAAGCTCGCGGAAGAACAGCAGCGCTTGTCCGATTCGCTGCCCGCGCTCGAGGCGCTGCGGTCGTGGATGCGGCTTTTCGTCGACTACATCGCCACGAAGAAGATCATCGCGCCCGCGTTGAATTCGATCGTCGGGGGGCCGGCGGAAGTGTACAAAGCGTCCGGAGCGCAGATCACGGAAGCGATCCAGTCGCTCGTCGCGCGTGCTGTTGCCAGCGGCGACATTCGTCCCGATCTCGAGCCACTGGATCTTCTGCGCGCGCTGGTCGGCGTTTCGAATGTCGCGTCGGCGCCGGATTGGCAGGAAAGTGCGAAACGGCTAGTGGATATCCTGTTGCTCGGGTCGCGGCCGCCGGAGTAATTTCCGTGGCCGAACCCGAGCTGTCGCTGACGTGAGCGGATCACCGTACGATAACCACGCATACGCTACGCAGCCAGCGCCCCAGACTGATGCGCAACGAGCCGCGCATACGCACCGCGCGCCGCCAGCAACTCGGCATGCGAACCCGCTTCGATGACTTGCCCGTCACCCATGACGAGAATCGTGTCGGCGTTCTGGATCGTCGATAGCCGGTGCGCGATGATGATCGAGGTGCGCTCCGCCATCAAATCGTCGAGCGCGGCCCGGATCTGCTGCTCGCTGATCGTGTCCAGATGCGAGGTCGCTTCATCCATGATCAGGATCGGCGCGTCCTTGAGGAAGGCACGGGCGATCGCGACCCGCTGACGTTGCCCGCCCGACAACTGCACACCACGCTCGCCCACGCGGGTCGCCAGACCTTCCGGCAGACGATCGACAAATTCGCTTAGCGCGGCCCGCTCCAGTGCGCGACGGACATCCGCATCGGACACGTCGCGTCCCGCGAGGCGGATGTTGGCTTCGAGCGTGTCGTTGAACAGGTAAGTATCTTGCGCGACCAGCGCGATATGGTCGCGCAGATCGGCGAGGCGCAGCCGGCGCAGGTCGGTGCCGCCCAGCGTGATCGTGCCTTGCTGCGGGTCCCAGAAACGCAACAGCAGATTGGCCACCGTCGATTTGCCCGCGCCCGACGCGCCGACCAGCGCCACGGTGCTGCCGGGGCGCACCGCAAAGCTCACGCGATTCAGCGCCGGTGTGCCGCGGCCAGGGTATGCGAAGCTCACCGCATCGACCTGCACTTGCGGGTTGGCGGGTACCGGTTGATCGCCGTCGGTCACCGCTTCGGTCTCCGACTCGACGACATGCAGCCGGCGCGTGGCGGCGATCGTGTCCGCGAGCTGACGCGCGACCTGGCCGATCTCCGCGACCGGCATGAAGGCCGCGACGGCGACGAGCACGAGCAGCGGCAACCATTCGTGCGCAAACCAGCCGTGCGACGCGAGCACCGTGCCGACCAACGCCACAGCAAGGCCACCGAGGCCAGTCGCTACTTCGAGCGCGGCGCTTTGACGCGAGAGGTCGTCCAGCAGCGCCGATCGATGTTGCTGATAGGACGCGAGATCGTTGAGGAAAACGCTGCGGCGGCGGCCCGTTGCCTGGAACGCTGCCAGTTCGGCGAGACCCTGAATCGTCTCCGTGAGATGCGCACCGAGCTGTCCCAACGCAGCGCGCGCCTCGCCGCCAAGACGATCGATCTTGCTGCGCGCAAAGACAGGCGTCAGGCCAGCCCACGCGAGAAACGGCAACAGCACCAGCGCAAGCGGCCACGCTGCCCATGCGAGCAGCGCCAGCACGCTGGCCGGAATCAGCACGGCGACGAAGGCCGGCGCCACCGTATGGGCGTAGAAATATTCGACCATCTCCACGTCCTGGGTTGCGAGCGTTACCAGATCGCCGGAGCGACGGTACAGCAGATAGGCGGGTGCGAGACGCTCCAGTTTGGCGAACAGGGCGATACGCATTTCGGCGAGCATGCGATAGGCCATGTCATGCGCCATGCCGGATTCGAGCCAGTGCAGCGTCGCTGCGATCGGCGCTGCGATCAGCAGTCCGATGGTCAGCCCCACGACGGGTCGACCCGACGCAACGCCTGCAACCACGAGCGCGCCCAGCACACCGACGCCGATAAAACTCAGCACCCGGCCGACGCCGCACAGCACGGTCAACGTGAGCTTCACTCTCCATGGCCACACGAAGCGCAACAACGTACGCAAGGTCGCAGCCCAGCCGATTGCGGCGGCATCTTCGGAAAGCGGTCGCACTTGCGGCCCCGACGACGTCGCAGTGGCGCGTACTGTTTCGATGATCACCGGACGTTCGCCGGCCGCTGCGACCTGCGGTCCCATCAGGCGGCGATACGCGCCCGGACGGCCGATCAGTTCGGCATGCGTGCCGCTCTCGACCACACGCCCCTGATCGAGCACGAGAATCCGGTCCGCGCCGATCACGCTGGACAGACGGTGCGCGAGGATCAAGGTCGTGCGGCCTCGCATCAGCCGGTCGAGTGCCTGCTGGATGACCGCTTCGTTCTCGGCATCGACGGCGGATAGCGCTTCGTCCAGCACGAGGATGGGTGCGTCGCGCAGCAACGCGCGCGCAATCGCAATGCGCTGGCGTTGGCCGCCGGACAGCGTCGCGCCGCGTTCGCCGATACGCGTCGCGTAGCCGTCGGGTAGCGCGGCGATGAAGTCGTGAATGTTGGCGGCTTTCGCTGCGGCGATCATGTCGGGCTCGCTGGCATCGTGCCGGCCGAGCCGCAGGTTGTCGGCGATCGTGCCGTCGAAGAGCGTGGTGTCCTGCGCGACGATCGCGATCATGCCGCGCACCTGATCGGGATCGAGGCTGCGAATGTCGTGACCGCCAATGCGGATCGTCCCGGCCTGTGCATCGTGCTGTCTTAGCAGCAGTCGCAGGATCGTGGATTTCCCCGCACCGCTCGGCCCGACGATACCGACTGTCTCCCCGGCGGCGATTTCGAAGCTCAGTCCGGCATGCGCATCGGCGCGTCGCCCAGGATAAGCAAAGCCGACGCTGTCGAACGCAATACGCGGTGTCAGTCCGGGCACATGCGCGGCGCCTCCGGTCGGCGCATCGCTGCGCGCTTCCAGCAGCGCATGCACCGCGCTCGCCGCCGACTGCCCGATCATCCCTTGATGCAGAACCGAGCGCAGATCGCGCAACGGACGAAAGATCTCGGTGCCGGCCATCAGGATGATCAGCAGCGCTTCCAGACTCATCTCGCCGTGATGCACGCGCCAGGCGCCCACCGCGATAGCGGCGGCTGCGCCGAGGCCGGTGCCGAGATCGGTGAAGAAGCGGGTCATCAGACCCAACGTGAGTACCCAAGTCGTGCTGTTGGACAACTCGCGCGCGCGTCCGGCAAGCTTCTTCGCGAAGGCTGCGCTCTGGCCGAATGCCTTGAGCGTCGGCAGGCCTTGCACGGCATCGAGGAACTCTTCGCCGAATGACTTGAACGCAGCGGCGCGAGCGATGGCTGCGCGCTTGTCGGCGTTATGGACCAGCATCGGCAGCGCGAGTGTCGCCAGAGCGGCAACCAGCAGCACTGCCGCGGTCGGCACGTCCCACCAGGCGAGAACGGCGAAGATCACGACCGGCGCGCAGGCTGCGATGATGAGCTGCGGCAGGTAGGCGCCGAAGAAAGTCTGCAACTGCTCGACACCGTCGATCACCGCGAGCATCACACCGCCGGTGCGTTCTGCACCGAACCACGCCGGGCCAAGTTCGGCAATGCGATCGAAGAGACGCGCGCGCAGCACCGATTGCACGCGCCCGGCGGTAGCCTGAGCCAGCACGGCCCGCCGATGATCGAGCCACGCGCGCAGCAACATGCAGGCCACGGTGGCGGCTGCGGCGAGCGCGATCTGCTGCAACGGCGCGCCGCCGAACGCGAGCGCGAGGACGCGGCCGAGAAAAACGAAACGCAGGACGCCAAAGCCCATGGCGATCAGGCCAAGGCCCGCCGCGCCGGCCACGCGCAGTCGCAACCCCGCCATCATCATCCATAGCTTGCTATCGAAATACATCCCTACCTCCGGTCGGTTCAGTGCGATTTACTTTTGGTCTTGCGACGTTACCTTGCGCCGGACAGGCAGGCAAAAGATGGTTTTTCATCGGGTGTTGAATATCCTACAATACCCGCCTATGTCCACGATCCCGCCACTGCCAGCGTTGCGCGCGTTCGAGGCCGCTGTGCGGCTCGGCGGCTTTGCGCGCGCGGCCGCCGAGTTGAATGTGTCGACCAGCGCTGTCAGTCATCAGATCCGCAACCTCGAAGAGACGCTGGGGGTTCGGCTGCTCGAGCGCAGTACTGGAGTAGGGGGGATTCGCCTGACGTCGGCGGGATCGGATCTGCTGCCCTCGGTGAGTAGTGCGCTGTCGCTGCTGGAAGATGCGTGCTCGCAGATCAAGGGTGTCGTAAGGCGACTGACCGTTTCCGCCAACGCATCGTTTTCGACGATGTGGCTCGCTCGCCGTCTCGCTGAGTTTTCGTCGAGCTATCCCGACACGCCGCTGAACGCCATCACACAGGATGGCGAGCCCGATATTGCCAGGCACGGCATCGATCTCGCTATCGAGCACATATCCGAACGCGCGGTACGTCCCGATGACATCGTGTTGTTCCGCGAGGAAGTGTTTCCCGTGTGCAGCCCCGAGCTGCATGCGTTCGCGTCCACAGCGGTTTGCCGATGCCGCCTGCTTCAGGAAACGCACGACGATTTCCCCGAGATCGATTGGCGTAACTGGTCGTCGGAGTTCGGCCTGCCTGACGACTTCGAAACCAAGATCGTGCGCTACAGCAGTTTTAGCCAGGTGATCGGCGCGGCAGTGGGCGGCGCGGGACTCGCACTCGGCCGCTCGGCGCTGGTGGATGCGGAACTGCGCAGCGGACGTCTGGTGCGTGTGTTTCCCACGCTGTCCCGGCCGGCTTCGTGGTGTTTCGTGCTGCGCCACGGGTCGACTCGCCGGCATCGGATGCTGGATACCTTGATCGAGTTTCTGCGCGCGGAAGCGGCGGAGCGTTGCGGCGTTTGAGCGGACAATCGATGCATTTCGAAATGAATCAAATGCTGTTCGAGACGGACGGCTATCGCGCCATCAAACTCGTTCGCAGTGACATCCCCGTCATTCAGACCTTCCTGGAAAAAAATCCCGGGTACTTCCTGTTAGCCGAGGGTCACCCACCGACAGAAACTCAAGCCGCCGAAGAGTTCGAAAGCGAACTGCCTGAAGAATGGCCATTTACCGAGCAGATCGCGATTGGATTCATCGATGTAAGCAACGAGTTGACCGCCTATGCCTTCGTTATTTCGGATCTCTTTGCCAAGGATGTCTGGCATCTGGGATTGTTTATCGTGTCGACTGAACAGCACGGCCAAGGTGTAGCGCGGCACCTGTACAACGCGCTTGAGAAATGGTTCAAGGCGTCGGGTGCGAAGTGGGTGCGCCTCGGTGTCATCGACGGCAATAAGCGCGCGGAACGCTTCTGGGAGCGCAACGGTTACGTCGAAGTGCGGCGCCTCGACGACTACGTGATGGACAACGCCACGCATACCATTCGCGTGATGAACAAGCCTTTGGGTGAAGCAGGACTGAGTGAATACCTGAGTCTGGTGAGTCGGGATCGTCCTGACGAATACTGACACTTCCTGATAATCCTCTACCACTATCCCATGGAGAAGCATGAGTCTCGTTCGACTAAGCCGCGCGACCCGCGCCGATGCCGCCGATCTGATCGCCGCAAACTCGGCGAGTCGGGAATACCACCTGCCGTGGGTCACGTCGTTCAACGATCAGTCAGGCTTTGATAACTGGTTTGCACGCGGACTCACTGGACCCAACGTCGGTCTCGTCGCACGCGAAGCCGCATCGAATCGCGTCGTCGGTGTGATCAATCTGAACGAGATCGTAGCGGGCGCATTTCAAAGCGCGTATCTCGGCTACTACGGCATGGCGGACTTCAGTCGCACCGGACTCATGACCGAGGCCCTGCGAATGGCAATCGATTTTGCGTTCGGCGAACTGGGCCTGCATCGACTGGCGGCCAACATTCAGCCGGAGAATGTTGCATCGATTGCGCTCGTGCGACGGGTGGGTTTCAGGCAGGAAGGTTTTTCGCCGCGCTATCTGCGCATCGATGGTGAATGGCGGGACCATGAGCGTTGGGCGTTACTTGCCGACGCGTCCAGATAGCTCCCGAATCACGATGTGAAATGCAGTGCCCGGGTTCACGAGCCGATTCTCGTTCCTGACGCACAATGGTTCGGTTCGTCCCAGTGACGATTTCGCGTACCCATTCCCCATCATGAATGCAGGAGATCACCATGGCTTTTGACGGTTCGGCTATCAAGGCTTTGCTGGACAACGCTGTATCGAAGGGAGCCGTTCACGGCATTGCGGCAGTGGTCGTCGACCGCAGCGGCACGCTGTTCCATCACGCGGTCGGCGAGGCTGGCCCGCACGCGATGTTCCGCAACGCATCGATGACGAAAGCCGTGGCCACCACGGCGGCGCTGCAGTTCGTCGAGAAAGGATTGCTGAGCCTCGACGCGACCGTCGAATCGATTCTGCCGGAATTCGGTCAGCTGCAAGTGCTGGAGGGTTTCGACGGCGACACGCCGCGCCTGCGTCCGCCTGCCAGCAAGGCCACCGTACGCCAGTTGATGACTCACTCGGCCGGCCTCGGGTATTTCTTTCTCAGTGAGAAGTTGTCGCGCTACCACGAGCTGACCGGTGAGCCTCAACCGCTGACAGGGCTAAAGCGCAGTCTTTTAATGCCACTCGTGAACGATCCCGGCACCACCTGGGAGTACGGCACCAACACCGACTGGCTCGGGCTCGTGGTCGAGAAGCTGTCGGGGCAGAGTCTGGGCGACTACCTCAAGCAGCATGTGTACGGGCCGCTCGACATGAACGACTCGACCTTTGAACCCACTGCCGAGCAGCGCAGCCGTTTGGTTCGCGTGATGCAGCGCCAGGCCGACGGCACGCTCAAGCCTTCGAGGCTCGACTTGCCTCCCACCTCGGAATGGGACGCGGCGGGCCACGGGTCCTACGGTACGGCGCAGGACTACGGCCGTTTCCTGCGGGCATGGCTCAACGACGGAGCCGGCGTTCTCGAACCGGCAACCGCACGGATGGCGCTGCAAGATCATCTCGCGCCGATCAAGGTCCCGACGTTCCTCAAGTCCGCGATGCCCGAACTGACGAACGACGTGTCCGCACCGCCGGTGCCGCAAAGCTGGGGTCTCGGCTTCCATCTCACGCTCGACAACGTGCCGGGCATGCGCAGCAAAGGCACCGCCGACTGGTCCGGGGTCTTCAATACGTACTACTGGATCGACCGGGAGAAAGGCATCGCCGCGGTGCTCATGACGCAATTGCTGCCGTTCTTCGATATGCCTGTTGTGCACACACTCATTGGCTTCGAGAATGCCGTGTACCGGCAGGTGGGAGCGGCTGTTCCGGCTGCATGACGATAAAGCGGAGCGCAGGCGGCGAGTGTGGTTCAAACCGTACTCGCCGCAGCATTCCAGTCGGACTCACGCGCGAGCGCAACGAACGCCTGAAGATAATCGATCGATATATCGGTCTCGCGTACACCGAGAAAGATCTGCTTGGCGATGCCTTTCTTGCCGAGCCGAACCGGCTTGATCGCGACCTTGCTCGCGTACTCTTCCACGAGCCAGCGCGGTAACGCAGCGACACCGCGGCCGCTCGCGACCATCTGCAACATGATGTCGGTCGTTTCGATGACCTTGTGCCGCTTCGGCGAGATGTTTGCGGGCATCAGAAACTGGTTGTAGATATCGAGCCGATCGATTTCGACCGGATACATAATCAGCACTTCGTCGGCTAGCGCTTCGGGTGGAATGAAGGGTAAATGTGCGAGCGGATGCTTGCATCCCACCACGAGCACCTGCTCGTAATCGAAGACCGGTTCGAATAGCAGCCCAGGTCTTCTTAGCGGGTCCGGCGTGACCAGAATGTCGATGTCGTAGCCGAACAGCGCGCCAATCCCGCCGAACTGGAATTTCTGTTTGACGTCGACATCGACGTCGGGCCAGCGCGCCAGATACGGCGAGACGACCTTGAGCAACCATTGGTAGCAGGGGTGGCACTCCATACCGATGCGCAAAGTACCGCGCTGTCCCTGCGCGTATTGCTTCATCCGCTCTTCCGCGTGTTCCATCTGCGGCAACACGCGGTTGGCCAGCGCGAGCAGGTATTGACCGGCCTGCGTGAGGCGCAGATTGCGCCCCTCGCGATCCCACACAGCCGTACCGAGCTGCTGCTCCATCTTCTTGACCGTGTGACTGAGCGCCGATTGCGTGAGGCACAGCACATTGGCCGCTGCAGTCAGGGAGCCTTGGCGGTCCACTTCCCGGATGATGGCCAGATGGGTTCGTTCAAGCATCGTTGCTCCATGAACAAATCTAATCGATCGATGAAATAACACCATTATATTTCATGGATCATTCACCCTATGATCGAGCGGTTCACTTCTGGAGCGGCTCATCATCATGGTTACGACGCACAATCTCGGCTTCCCTCGCATCGGTGCAAAGCGCGAACTGAAATTCGCGCAGGAGAGTTACTGGAAGGGCAAATCATCGCTTGAAGAATTGACCGGTCTTGGCGCGCAACTGCGTCAACGGCACTGGGAAAATCAGGCGGGCCTCGATCAGGTGCCGGTCGGCGACTTCTCGTTCTACGACCAGGTGCTCGATACGAGCTTTACGCTCGGCAATATTCCGGAGCGGGTGCGCGGCTTCGACGGCGACCAGCTCGACAATTACTTTCGCGTCGCCCGCGGTCGATCGGCGCACGATGCGTCGTGCAACTGCGGCGTTCAGGCCGGCGAGATGACCAAGTGGTTCGATACGAACTATCACTACATCGTGCCGGAGTTCAGCGCAGCGACTGAGTTTTCTCTCGATGCATCGCGCCTGCTCGAGCAGCTCGCGCAAGCGCGTGCGCTGGGTGTGAAGGCGAAGCCGGTCATCATCGGACCGGTGACGTATCTGTGGCTTGGAAAGGCGAAAGACGATTCGGACAAACTCGCGCTGTTGCCGCGCCTGTTGCCGGTGTACGCGGCGTTGCTGGAACAACTGGTTGCGCAGGGTGTGGAGTGGGTGCAGATCGACGAGCCGGCGTTGGTGACGGAACTCGATGCGGTCTGGCAGCAAGCGTTCGTCACCGCTTACGATGCGCTTAAGAACACCCGGGTCAAGCTGTTGCTGGCCACCTACTTCGGTCAGTTGCAAAGCAATCTCGCGCTGGCGTGCAAACTGCCCGTGCACGGCCTGCATATCGATGCGATCAACGCGCGCGCCGAAGTCGAGCAGGTGGTTGCGCAATTGCCGGCTGACAAGGTGTTGTCGCTCGGTGTGATCAACGGTCGCAACATCTGGAAGACGGATCTCAATGCAGTGCTCGAATGGTTGACGCCGATTCATCAGGTGTTGCAGGCTCGTTTGTGGATCGCACCGTCGTGCTCGCTGCTGCACGTGCCGGTCGACCTCGATAGCGAACAGAAGCTCGATCACGAAATCAAATCCTGGCTCGCCTTTGCGCTGCAAAAGCTCGATGAGCTGAAGGTGCTTGCGAGAGCGCTCAACGAAGGGCGTGCATCCGTGCAGGCCGAGCTTGCGCAGAATCAGACTGCGACCCAGAGCCGTCGTGCTTCACCGCGCGTGAACAACCCTGCGGTCAAGGCCGCGATCGCGAAGATCGATGCCGCACTGGGCCGGCGTCACAGCGCCTATCCGCAGCGGGCGACGAAGCAGTCTGCGTTGCTGAACCTGCCGACTTTCCCAACCACGACGATCGGTTCGTTCCCGCAGACCGCCGAGATTCGCCAGGCACGTAGCCAGTTCAAGAGCGGCGAGCTGGACGAAGCCGGCTACAAGACGGTGATGCAGAAGGAGATCGTGCGCAGTGTGCGGGAACAGGAAGCGCTGGGCCTTGACGTGCTCGTGCATGGCGAAGCGGAACGCAACGACATGGTCGAATACTTCGGCGAACAACTCGACGGTTATACGTTCAGCCAGTTCGGCTGGGTGCAGTCGTACGGTTCGCGTTGCGTGAAGCCGCCCATTTTGTTCGGCGACATCAGCCGTCCGAAGGCGATGACGGTCGAGTGGATCAAGTATGCGCAGGCGCAAACGGCCAGGCCGATGAAGGGCATGCTGACCGGTCCCGTTACGATCCTGAACTGGTCGTTCGTGCGCGACGACCAGCCGCGCTCGGTGTCGTGCTACCAGCTGGCGCTGGCGATCCGCGAGGAAGTGCTGGATCTGGAAAAGGCCGGCGTGCGCGTGATCCAGATCGATGAAGCCGCACTGCGCGAAGGATTGCCGCTGCGCAAGTCGCAATGGAACGAATACCTGCAATGGGCCGTCGAGTCGTTCCGCATCACCGCCAATGGCGTGCAGGACGAAACGCAGATTCACACGCATATGTGCTATTCGGAGTTCAACGACATCATTGCGTCGATCGCCGATATGGACGCGGACGTCATCACGATCGAGACATCGCGCTCGGATATGGAGTTGCTCGACGCGTTCGACAATTTCAACTATCCGAACGAGATCGGCCCGGGCGTGTACGACATCCACTCGCCGAACATCCCTAGCCAGGAGCACATTGTGCAATTGATGCGCAAGGCGGCCGAGCGGATTCCGGCCGGGCGGTTGTGGGTGAATCCGGACTGCGGGTTGAAGACGCGGGCGTGGGAAGAGGTGATTCCGGCACTGACGAACATGGTCGCAGCGGCTAAAACCTTGCGTGCGGGTGTCTGATCGCGAGCATGCGCGGCGGCGAGTGAAACCGTAAGCGACATGTACGACGGCCACCCGAGGGTGGCCGTTGGCTTATGTTGCTGTGCGTGTTGCGCCGTCAGGTTTCATCGCCGGGCTTGCGCAGCAGATAGGTGTCCATGATCCACCCATGCTTATTGCGGGCTTCTGCACGGACACGCACGATCTCCTCCGCGACGTCGTGCAGCTTTCCCGAGATCAGGATCTCATCGGGCGTTCCAACATAGGCACCCCAGTAGATATCCAGATTCTGATCGACAAGCTTGCGGTAGGTATCCTGCGAGTCGAGCATGACGACGACGCTGTCCACGTTATTCGGGAAGCCTTCGGCGATGCCACGGCCGTTGGTGATCTCGATAGAGCGGCCGATCTGATTGAGCGGGACCCTGTGCCGCGCAGCGAGCGCCTGGACGCTGCTGATGCCTGGAATGACCTCGTAGTCGAACGTATGGTTGCCGGCTTTCCCGATCGCTTCGACGATGCGTATCGTGCTGTCGTATAACGACGGATCGCCCCAGACCAGAAACGCTCCGCATTCTCCGTCGGCCAATTCGTCCGAGATCAGGCGTTCAAATACATGCTGTTTGTCGCGGTTTAGTTCGTCGACAGCGACCCTGTAGTCGCGATCGCCCTCGTCGCGTCGACGTTCGGGGCTCGTCGCCTCGACAACACGATAGCGGTCGTTATTCACAAACCGCTCGATGATGTCCTTACGCAACGCAACGAGTTTTTCCTTCGCAACACCTTTGTCCATCACGAAGAACACGTCGACCTGATTGAGCGCGTTGATCGCCTGAACAGTCATGTAGTCGGGGTTTCCCGCGCCGATGCCGATGATCAGAATTCTTTTCGTCATGCCAGTTCCTGGTGAATGCAGCGACGCGTGCATTCAATGAATCGATGGTGAAAAGCAGTGATATGAACATGGCTCATATAACAATGAAAACATGTCGCTTGATGAATCATAGCGTGACTTCCAGACTGTGAGCCATTCAGTCAAGGATCCGCTATGGCTCGCACCCACATACATGGTTTTCCGCGCATCGGCGCACATCGCGAACTCAAGTTTGCCCAGGAGTCGTTCTGGCGCGGCGAGTCCGACGATGCCTATTTGCGCGGCGTTGCGAAGGAATTGCGCGCGCGCCATTGGGAACAGCAGCGGGCGGCGAAACTGGACTTCGTGACGGTCGGCGACTTCGCTTACTACGACCAGATGCTCAATCTGACTGCGCTGCTGGGCGCGTTGCCCGAACGTTTCGAGTTCGAGCCGGCGGCGCTGTCGCTGGCCCAGTATTACGAACTGGCGCGCGGCAACAAGGCGCAGCCGGCGCTGGAAATGACCAAGTGGTTCGATACCAATTACCACTACCTCGTGCCGGAACTGGGACCGGAGACGACGTTCAATGGCGGTGTCGAGTGGTTCTTCGATGAAGTCGATGAAGCGCTTGCGCTGAATCACACGGTCAAGCCCGTGTTGATTGGGCCGATTACGTATCTGTGGTTGTCGAAGAGTCACGTGGCTGGCTTTGACCGGTTGTCGCTGCTGCCGCGGCTCGTGATCCGCTATATGCGTATTCTCGAGACGTTGCAGCAGCGCGGTATCGAGTGGGTTCAGCTCGACGAGCCGGCGTTGTGCCTCGACCTCGAAGGCGAGTGGCTCGAAGCGTTTGCTGCGGTGTACGAGGTGCTCGGCGCATCGGACGTCAAGATATTGCTCGCGACGTATTTCGACACCGCTGCCGATCACGCGCCGCTCGTCGCGAAGCTGCCGGTGCACGGCGTGCATATCGATCTGGTCAGGGCGCCGCAGCAACTCGATGTGTGGCACCGGGCGTTGCCGGTGGACAGGGTGTTGTCGGCGGGTGTTATCGACGGGCGAAATATCTGGCGTGCCGATCTCGGCAAGATTGTTGGATCGCTGCAGCAGTTTCATGCGGAACGTGGCGACCGGCTCTGGATTGCACCGTCGTGCTCGCTACTGCACGTACCGATCTCGCTTGCTGCGGAAAAACGCCTCGATGCGGATCTGAAGTCGTGGCTCGCCTTTGCTACCGAGAAGCTCGATGAAATCGGCACGATTGCGCTTGCGTTACGCGATCCGGCTGCTGCCGCGCCGGCGCTCGCGGCCGCTGCGAATGCACTCGACGCGCGACGCAGTTCGCGCGCGGTCCAGAACGTGTTGGTGCAAAGAAAGGTTGCAGCGGTTACCGATGCGATGGCGAGTCGTAAGAGTCCGTTTAAAGATCGTAGTCGCGTGCAACGGCATTCGCTGAAGCTGCCGCTTCTGCCAACCACTACGATCGGCTCGTTTCCGCAGACACCCGCGATCCGGCAGGCGCGTGCCGCTTACAAGCGCGGCGAACTGCGCGCACTCGATTACCTCGAGCGCATGCGCGCGGAAACCGCCAGCGTGTTGCGCAAGCAGGAGGAACTCGGGCTCGATGTGCTTGTGCACGGCGAGGTCGAGCGCAACGATCTGGTTGAGTTTTTTGCAGAAAAACTCTGGGGATATGCGCTCACTGAGAATGGCTGGGTGCAGAACTACGGCGCGCAGTGCGTCAAGCCACCGATCATTTACGGCGACATTTATCGCCCGGAGCCGATGATCGTGGATGCCGCGTGTTATGCGCAGTCTTTGACGGACCGACTGATAAAAGGTGTGCTCACCGGGCCGGTGACGATGCTCGAATGGTCGTTTGTGCGCGACGATCAACCGCGTTCGACGACGGCCTTGCAACTGGCGCTGGTGATGCGCGACGAGGTGAACGATCTCGAGAAGGCCGGCATTCGCATCATCCAGATCGATGAGCCGGCGTTTCGCGAAGGCTTGCCGCTACGCAAGAGCGATTGGGCGGTGTATCTGGATTGGGCGGCACGGGCGTTCCGTATCTCTTCCAGCGGCGTGTCGGATGCGACGCAGATCCATACGCACATGTGTTATTCGGAGTTCAACGACATTCTTCCATCGATCGCCGCGCTCGATGCAGACGTTATTACGATCGAGACGTCGCGATCTTCGATGGAATTGCTCGATGGCTTCGGTGCGTTTTCGTACCCTAATGGCATTGGCCCGGGGGTGTATGACACTCACTCGCCGCGCGTGCCGAGTGTCGAGACGATGCAACGCCTGCTCGAACGAGCCTGCGAAGTGATTCCTGCGGAACGCCTGTGGGTCAATCCTGATTGCGGGTTGAAGACGCGTGCCTGGCCGGAGACAGAAGCGGCGTTGAGCAACATGATTCTGGCTGCGAAGGCGTTGAGGCAGAAGATTGAAGCCGAACGTAGTAGTGCGGTTGAGCTGGTGTGACGGTTTTGCGAGACGCTTTAAACCGCTCGTTGAGTTATCGCGAGCGGGCCTGGCTTCTCATCACGTGAGCCGATTGCGCTCGACTAATCGCGCGGTGATCCCGCCGGAACGATTTCGCAAGAACCCGTATAGGGCACTGATCCAGAGGATGCTGCCTGTTGCGAATGCGCCGGTCGGGTAACTCGATCCACTATTTGCAATCCATGGGTATCCCAACGCAACGACGATCAGCGCGGCTCCGGTTGCGTAGTGCCGCCGTGCGTGAAAGACCCGGGCGAGTGGTATGAAATGGACGCCGACAATCAGAATGACCGTGGGCATGACCCACTCTGCGTGACCCGTAGCATTCAAAGCGATGTTTGCAACCAGTACCGCTAGCCATTGCGTCGCGTTCACCCATCGGAACGCGCGCTGCGATGCACGGTAGCGCGACGACTCCACGCGCACTTCGGCTTCGGTTTTGCCTTGCCGGAACTCGCACCACGCCCACAAGAAAATCGTGCTGCCGGCGAGCGCAATCAGAGTCAGTGTCGGCAGATCTGCGCCGTGTCGCTGCAGACACCAGTCGATCATCCACAGTGTGCCGAATCCCGCGAAGAACATCTGTCCGACTGCCGCGCCTGCTTTCGGGCTATACATTGAGTATTCCAAGGCACTTCCTCGATCAGGTTTCGTAGAAACAGCATCGCTGCACGACTACAACGATCCGCTGCAAACAAAGGTACCTCACGCCGCACCGTCAAGAATCCCACGCAAATGACTGACATAGCGCTCAAACGCGAGGCGTCCCGACGGCGTCATCGCGATACTGGTTCGCGGCTTCTTGCCAACGAAACCCTTCTCCATCTCGATGTAACCGGATTTCTCCAACGTCGCGAGATGAGCGCCGAGATTGCCTTCGGTTGCTTCGACGATGGCACGCAGTCGAACAAAATCGATTGACTCGCGACTGGGCAGTGCGTTGAGCGCGGCCATGATCTTGAGCCGCACCGGCTGGTGAATGATGTCGTCCAGCTGATCCATTTACGCTCTCCGCAGCCACAAGCCAGCGAGCATCAACGCACCGCCACCGGCCACGGCCATCCACAGAGCAAAATGCGCGGGCAGCACGAAATAGCCGACTAGCGTCAGCGCCGCCAGCAACGTACCGGCAATGGCGAATCGCGCGCCAAGCCAAAGACCGGCCAGTACATAAAACAGCGCGACGATCAGCGCGATGAACGCCGCCGACTGCATGCCTGTGGCCGGCTGAAAAATAACGAGCGCCAGGATGTAGAACGCAAAAATGCTGAGTATCGAGGCCAGCCAGCGCCAGCTCGTTGCGGACCGATCTTCGTGCCTACCTCGCTGGCCGAGATAGATGCATCCAAGCACGCCTACGACGTTCAGCGCTATCCAGATGAAGTTGGCATACGCAGGCGCAATGTCAGTCAAACCAAAGCCGATCAGCCAGATCACCCCCCACAGCATGAACATCGGCGCCATCCGTCGATATCGATAGAGCTGGCCGCTGCGCTGACTAACTGATTCAACTTCACGTAAGGCCGTAGCCGCTTGCTCGGAGGAGAGTGACATGGCAGTAAGAGGAGGGTTAAGTTCAGAGTACTCTATACGGCAGAGTTAAAAATGCAAGATAACAAGGGAAAACCCTATCCAAAAAGCCTAAAAATCGCTTTGCGCTTCTTTCGTTTCGAAACTAAACTCTTTCGAAACAAAAGCATCTACTTTCGAGATCCGGAGACATGCTAGTCAGCAAGAGTTCACTGAGGCGACGGCTGCAAATCGTCGAACTGGTCCGCAAGCGCGGCGAGGTATCGGTCGAGGAGCTCAGTCAGGTATTCGACGTGTCGAGCGTCACCATTCGGACGGACCTGACCTATCTGGAGCAGCAGCGTTACCTTGTCCGGTCGTTCGGCAAGGCCCGCTATCTCTCGCAGCGACCCGGGGACAACGTTCTCGCGCCGATTGCGGATAGCGCGACCCGCAAGGCATCGGAAACGACGATTGCGCGTTTCGCCGCAGAGGCGGTCGACGATCACGAGTCGCTGATGATGGGCGCCGGCGAAGTCGTCCACCGAATCCTGCCGTTCCTGTCCGACCGTTCGAACCTTGCCCTGCTCGTGCAGGACATTGGGATGGCGCAAACGGCACAGCGTTTTCTGCACTGTGAACTACAGCTCACGGGCGGCCAGCTCGAACAGGGCAGCTCGACGATGACTGGCCCCGATGCGGAAGCATCGGTGGCGCGGCGCTCGATCGACCTCTGCTTTCTCGAAGCCTCGGGGCTCGACCGCGAAGGCAACCTGCTGTGCGCCGATCCGGCACTGGCACGCGTGTTTCAGGCTGCACGGCAGGCGGCCACGCGAACCATCGTCGTTGCGTACCAGCCGCAGCTAAACGAGCGCGACGGCGAGGTATTCGCAAACCTCGCGGACATCGATGCGTTGCTTATCGATGACGGCATCGACCCACCCACCATGGATTTGATGCCGCGCAAGGGTCTGCAGCTCCACAGAAGGGAAAGCGGAATTCTCGAATTCCGCCAATCCACTTACTAGACCATCAAAGGAAGAAAGGAAGAGACACATGAAGTTGACGCTCAAAAGCATGGCGGCCATCCTCGCCGCGACCACGACGTTTGCCGTCGCCCCGCTGGCGCACGCCGACCAGGTCAAGATCGGCGCGTCTCTGCTGACGCAGCAACATCCGTTCTACGTCGCGCTCGCCGATGCGATGAAACAGGAAGCGCTGAAGGACAACGCGAAGCTCGACATATCGATCGCGAATCAGGATCTGAGCAAACAGATCGCCGATGTACAGGACTTCGTGACCCGCAAGGTCGACGTGATCGTGCTTTCACCGGTCGATTCGAAAGGTGTCAAGGCGGCGGTCATGATCGCGCAACGAGCCGGCATCCCCGTCATCACCGTCGACATCAGCGCGCAGGGCGTCGAGGTCGCTTCCCACATCGCTACCGACAACTACGCCGGCGGCCAGATGGCCGGGCAACTGATGTGCAAGGTCCTCGGCGGCAAGGGCAAGGTCGGTGTGATCGACTATCCGACGGTGCAGTCCGTGATCGATCGCGTGACGGGTTTCAAGAAGGCTCTCGATGCGTGTCCGGGTGTGCAGATCGTTGCAGTCCAGCCCGGCATCACGCGCGCTGAAGCGTTGACGACTGCGCAGAACATGCTTCAGGCCCATCCGGATCTCGACGGAATCTTTGGGTTTGGCGATGACGCCGCGATGGCGGCAGCCGTTGCCGGTAAATCAGCTGGCAATCACGTCAAGGTGATCGGCTTCGACGGCATGCCGGAAGCGCGCGCAGCCGTAGACAAGAATCCGAATTTCGTCGGCGTGATCCGCCAATACCCCGAAAAAATGGGCGCCATCGCTGTCGACACAGCGGTGAAGGTTGCCGCAAAGCAGCCGGTCGCGAAGCTGATCCCCGTGACACCCGGCGTCTATCTGCACGGGACCGCAAAGTGAATGCGAGCCCGAACCGCCTGTGCGCTCAGGCATCGGGCGCGAGCTTTAGCGATGGCGCGGATGTTCCTTTTGCCGAGTTGAGGTCCATCGCTAAATCGTTCGGTACGGTCGAGGCGATCAAGAACGTTTCGCTCGCGTTGCGAAGCGGGCGGGTCCACACGATTCTCGGCGAGAACGGCGCAGGCAAGTCGACCTTGATGAAGATTCTGGCGGGCGTCCATCAACCGACGAAAGGCGACCTGCTCGTGCGTGGTCAGCCTGTCGTATTTGCCACCCCGTCCGAATCCCAGGCGGCCGGCATCTCGATCATCTATCAGGAGCTGAGTCTCGCGGCGAATCTGACTGTGGCGGAGAACATCTTCGCGGGCCACGAGCCGCAGCGATTCGGCATCGTCGATTTCAAATCGTTGTTCCGGCAAGCGCAGGATCTGCTCGACGATCTAGCGATCGATATCGACGCACACGTCGCCGTTGCGCGCCTGTCGATGGCGCAGCGGCAACTGGTCGAAATTGCGAAGGGACTGAGTCGCCGTGCCGAGCTGGTCATCATGGACGAACCTACGTCGTCCCTGAGCGACCGGGAGGCCGAAGTGCTGTTCGGCATCGTGGCGAAACTCAAGTCGCGTGGCATCGCCGTCGTCTACATCTCACACCGCATGGACGAGATCATGCGGATCTCGGACGACATCTCGGTGATGCGCGACGGGCAATACATCTGCACGCACGACCGGAACGAGACGACGATCGGGGCGCTGATCAATCTCATGGTCGGACGCGAGATGAGCGATGTCTATCCGCCGCGCGCCACGCCGCTCAATATGAATCGCGCACCGTTGCTCGAAGTGCGGAACCTCACCATTAACGGCAAGTTTCACGACATCAGTTTCGGTGTCCGACCTGGCGAAATCTTCGGTTTCTTTGGCCTGATCGGCGCGGGTCGCTCGGATGTGATGAAGGCGCTGTTTGGAATCGGACGTCCGACGGGACAGATCCTGATGGATGGCAAGGCAGTGCGGTTACGTTCGCCGGAGCGCGCAATCTCGGCAGGCATCGCGTTCGTCACCGAAGACCGAAAGCACGAGGGCCTGGTGCTCATGCATTCGATTGCGCAAAACATCACGATGGCCAGCTTCGAGCGCAAGGGTTCTCGATTTGGCATCGTGAGCAGCCGCTACGAACAACGCGAAACGCAGGACGCGATCGCTCGCATGAAGATCAGAACAGCGGGGCCGCAGCAGGCGGTCGGCGATCTGAGCGGCGGCAACCAGCAGAAAGTCGTCTTCTCCAAATGGCTTTCGCTCAAGCCCAAAGTGCTGATTCTCGATGAGCCGACCCGCGGTGTCGATGTCGGCGCGAAGTTCGAGATCTACCGCGTGATGCGTGAACTCGCCGATGCCGGCACCGCCATTGTTCTGGTCTCTTCGGAATTGCCCGAAGCGCTGGCCATGAGCGACCGCCTCGCGGTGATGCGCGAGAAGCGCCTTGTCAGGGAATTCGCAACGGCGGGGCTGACTCAGGAGACCGTCATGTCGTACGCAACAGGAGCAGCACCAGCATGAAATCATCGGAGCTTACTAGACAGGCCGATCGGGGCGGACACATGAGCAGCTTGACCGGGCGGTTCCCATGGATACGTCACTACGGCGGCATCGTCTGCGGGCTCGCGTTGCTCTGCGTACTTTTCGCGGTTCTGTCGAGCAACTTTCTGACGCTCGGCAACCTGCTGAACATCGTCATGCAGGTATCGATCATCGCGATTCTCGGCTTCGGGATGACCTATGTCCTGTTGCTCGGCGATATCGATCTTTCTGTCGGCGCAGTGATGGCGCTCGTCGGCACGGTCGCCGCTTTCTCGATGCAGCATGGACTGCATCCCGCGCTGGCTATCGTGATCGCCATGGGTGCGGGACTGGTTCTCGGGTTCATCAACGGTACGCTGACCGCGATGCTGACCATTCCCTCGTTCATCGTGACAGTCGCAACGATGGGCGTTTTCCGGGGGCTCGCGTACATCACGTCGGCAGGTGTACCGATCTCGATCGACGACGACCGCTTTGCGGCACTCGGCAACGCGACTTTTCTTGGCATTGCGATACCCATCTGGCTTCTGGTGGTTCTGCTGGCCATCAACCATTTCGTCCTGTCGAAAACGGTGTTTGGACGCAAGGCATATCTGGCGGGCGGGAATCGCGAGGCCGCGCTGTATTCGGGCATCAACGTCAGGCGTCTGCGGATCGGCATCTTCATGATCTCCGGGCTGATGGCGAGCATCGGCGGCGTGCTGATGACCTCGCGTCTGTATTCGGCGCAGCCCAATGCGGGTCTCGGTTACGAGCTGGACGCGATCGCGGCTGCCGTGCTTGGCGGGACCAGTCTGAGTGGCGGCTACGGCACGATTATCGGCACGTTGATCGGTGCGCTGATCATCGGGGTCATCAACAACGGCATGAATCTGTTGAGCGTTCCGTACTTCTATCAACTGATCGTAAAGGGCGTCGTCATCCTCGTCGCCGTTTGCATCGATGTTCAAACGAAAAAGCGTCATGGCTAACACTGAACTGCAGAAGTCCCGCGACGTCGGCTACATCCTGACGATGGGCGAAATCCTGGTCGAAATAATGGCTACCGAGCGCGGCCAGTCGTTCCGCCAGCCGGGCACATTGATCGGCCCCTACGCGAGCGGCGCGCCGGCCATTTTCATCGATCAGGTTGCGAAGGCCGGCAGCCGGTGCGCGATGATCGGTTGCGTCGGCGACGACGATTTCGGCGCCCTCAATGTCGAGCGATTGCGCGCGGATGGCGTCGACGTCTCCGGTATCTCCGTCATCAAGACCGCGACGACAGGTAGCGCGTTCGTGACTTACCGCGAGGACGGCGACCGCGACTTTATCTACAACATCGCCAACAGCGCTTCCGGCCACCTGTCGGTCGGCAACATCCGCGACGATCTACTCAAGCAGTGCCGCCACTTTCACGTGATGGGCTCGTCGCTCTTTTCATTTCGCATCATCGAAGCGATGAAAAAGGTCATCGAAACCGTCAAGGAACACGGCGGGACGGTGAGCTTCGATCCGAACATCCGCAAGGAGATGCTGCGTATTCCCGAAATGCGCGAAGCGCTCGATTTCATCCTTGACTACACCGATGTTTTCCTGCCGAGCGGCCACGAGGTGATGCTGCTCGCGAGCGCAAGCAGCGAAGAGGGCGCTATCGACGAGCTTTTGAAGCGTGGCGTACGCGAAGTCGTGATCAAGCGCGGCAAGCATGGATGCAGCTACTACGATGGAAAAACCGTGCTGAACTTTCCCGCGCTGCCGGTTCAGGAAGTCGATCCGACGGGCGCGGGCGACTGCTTCGGCGGAACCTACATCGCCTGCCGTGCGCAAGGCTTCGGCGTTGAAAGAGCGTTGACCTATGCCTGTGCGGCCGGCGCACGGGCAGTGACGTTTCGCGGGCCGATGGAGGGAACGGCGACGTTGGCGCAGCTCGACGACTTCATCGCGAACCCGATGGAGCAGCGTCATGACTAACGTCGTCTTTCGTCTCTCGGGCGACGAGCGCGCGGCACAGAAACTCAAGGGGATGTACTCGATCTGCTCGGCTCACCCATGGGTGCTTGGTGCGGCAATGAAGCAGGCGCTCGACGACGACACGCCGCTGCTGATCGAATCGACTTCAAACCAGGTCGATCAGTTCGGCGGATACACGGGAATGAAGCCGGCGGATTTCGTGCGCTTCGTGCATCTGATCGCCGATCGTGTTGGTTTGCCGCGCTCGCGGCTGATTCTCGGTGGCGACCATCTTGGCCCTAACGCATGGCGCGACCTGCCCGCGGAGGAAGCCATGCAACACGCGGAAGCGCTCATCGATGCATACGTGTCGGCGGGTTTCGCGAAAATTCACCTCGATACGAGCATGAGTTGCGCCGGCGATCCGGAGCGACTCTCGGATCATGTCGTGGCCGGGCGTGCCTCGCGACTGTGTGCAATCGCCGAGGCCGCTGCCGCGCGCGCAGGCAGAAACGGAAAACCGGTGTATGTGATCGGCACGGAGGTTCCGGTACCGGGTGGTGCCGCCGAGGAACTGGAGGCGGTAGAAGTCACGCATCCGGAGGCAGCGTTCGCGACGGTTGCAGTTCATCGCCAGGCGTGGCGCGATCGTGGCCTCGACGACGTGTGGGAGCGCGTGATCGCCCTCGTCGTTCAGCCGGGCGTCGAGTTCGATCATACGAAGGTCGTGGACTATCAACCGAGGCTTGCCAGGAAGCTTGCGGGAGTTCTTGAACAGTTGCCCGGAATGGTCTTCGAGGCACACTCCACCGACTATCAGAGACCGGAATCGCTCGCCACGCTGGTGTGGGACGGGTTTGCCATTCTGAAAGTCGGCCCGGGTGTGACGTTTGCCCTGCGCGAAGCGCTGTATGCGCTTGCCGACATCGAGACTGAACTCGTCTCTCCAGAAACGACATCGAACCTGCGTGAAGTCGTGGAGCGCGTCATGCTTTCGCGCCCCGGCAACTGGGAGAAGTATTACCACGGCGACGAGCAGAAAAAGCGGCTGTTGCGCACCTACAGCTATAGCGACCGTGTCCGGTATTACTGGGCCGATCCGGAGATCGACGCGGCGGTGCAAACGCTGATGAGCAACCTCGCAGGCATCGCCATCCCGGAGAACCTGCTGAGCCGCCATCTACCCGAACAGTACTGGCAGTTCAGGCGCGAGATGATCGATGCATCGCCGATGAGCCTGATCGAGAGCAAGGTTCGCGAAGTCATTGGCTCGTATGCCGCCGCGTGCAGGATATGCGATGCGGCATCCGAAGAAACGTAATCGTTTTTTTAACCCCCTGATTCAGGAGCAAGACATCCACCGAAAGGGAAGTTTCTAGCAGAGAGGAGACAGACGTGAAGACGAAAACTGTGACCCGCAGGGCGTTAGTCGCTGGAGTAATTTTCAGTGCGGCGCAAATGGCAAGCGCAGCGAGCGTGACGATTGCAACGCTCAACAACCCGGACATGATCGAGCTCAAGAAGCTCTCGGCCACGTTCGAGAAAGCAAATCCGGATATCACGCTGAACTGGGTGATTCTCGAAGAGAACGTATTGCGCCAGCGGGCAACGACGGACATCACCACGAACAGCGGTCAGTTCGACGTGGTCGCGATCGGAACGTACGAAGCGCCGCAGTGGGGCAAGCGCGGATGGCTCGCGCCGATGAACAACCTGCCGGCCGGTTACGATCTCGACGACGTCGTCAAGACAGCGCGTGACGGTCTGTCTTCGAATGGCCAGTTGTGGGCGTTACCGTTCTACGTCGAGAGTTCGATGACCTTTTACCGCAAAGACCTGTTTGCGGCGAAGGGCCTCAAGATGCCGGACCAGCCCACTTACGATCAGATCAAGGAATTCGCCGACAAGCTGACCGACAAGGCCAGTGGCGTATATGGCATCTGTCTGCGCGGCAAGGCGGGTTGGGGCGAGAACATGGCGTACGTATCGACGGTCGTCAACACGTACGGCGGACGATGGTTCGACGAGCACTGGAAAGCCCAGATCGATACGCTCGAATGGAACAAAGCCATCACGTTCTATTCGGATCTGCTGAAGAAAGACGGTCCTCCGGGCGCCAGTTCAAACGGCTTTAACGAGAATCTCACGTTGATGTCGTCGGGCAAGTGCGCGATGTGGATCGATGCGACGGTTGCGGCCGGCATGCTCTATAACAAGGCGCAGTCGCAGGTCGCGGACAAGATCGGTTTTGCCGCAGCGCCGGTCGCGGTGACGCCGAAGGGATCGCACTGGTTGTGGTCGTGGTCGTTCGCCGTTCCCAAAACCTCGAAGTCGCAGGATGCCGCGAAGAAGTTTGCCGAGTGGGCAACGTCGAAGCAGTACATCGAACTGGTGGCGAAAGACGAGGGCTGGGCATCGGTTCCGCCGGGCACACGCAAGTCGACTTACGCGCGCCCGGAATACCGGCAGGCGGCACCGTTCGGCGACTTCGTTCTGAAGGCAATCGAAACGGCGAACCCCGATGATTCGACGCTCCAGAAGGTCCCGTATTCCGGCGTCCAGTTCGTGGGTATCCCCGAGTTCCAGTCGTTTGGGACGGTCGTGGGGCAGGCTATTGCAGGCGTGGTGGCCGGACAGACCGACGTGGCATCGGCGCTGAAGGCGGGCAATGCCGCGGCGGATCGTGCGGTGCGGCAGGCGGGCTACCAGAAGTAGAGCTGGGATGTTTCGATGCGAGCCGGTTGAGGTCGGGTTGGCCTCAACCGGCCTTTGTCTTGCGCGGCCGCTTTGCTGCGGGTACTGACGCGGGGGTCGACTCGGGTGCCGACGCAGGTGCCGAAGTAGCGGTCGGTACGCTCCTCAACAGAAACTGCACCGCGTTGTCCGTCAGTTCGTCCAGATTGAGCGGCCCACCTGGTCTGTACCATTGCACCGCCCAGTTCAATGCGCCGAATGTCATCAACCGGTCGATCGGCGTTGGTGCAAGCCATTCTCCAGATGCATGCAGACGGGCAATTACGCTATCCCACAGGGCCTCGTAACGGTCCTTCAATTTCAGCACCGCGACCTTCCGGTCTTTGTCGAGTGAACCCCATTCATAGAGCAGGACGGGGATGAAATCGTGATCCGGCGAAACCATCGTCTTGAGATGCGTGCGAACCAACGCGTGAAAGGCGTCGCGCGCAGACAGGTTGTCGACGTCGAGTGCCTCGATGCGCGCGAGCGAGCTCGCCATGCCCTGTTCCATCACGGCGACGAGAATGTCCTGCTTGGTCTTGAAGTGATAGAACCAGCTGCCCGCCTGAATGCCCGCCGCGGCTGCGATATCGCGGACAGTCGTGCGCTCGTACCCTTGCGTGCGGAACAGTTTGGCGGAGGTGAGAATCAGGTCGTCGCGCAACGACGCGCCTTCGCCCTTGAGTGGACGTCCGCGTTTGCGTGGAACTAGAGGAATGGCGCTCATACAATCAATTCGATGTCCCGTTCAGGCGAGGGCCGTAACAGCCGGCCATCGATTGGCACATTATCGATGACTTTCCCGCACCTGAACAGGGATGCACCCCCCGAGGCGCCCTGCGCCGCTTCGGTCAAAATTCGAGCTGGCGTGCGACCAGATCTTTCATGATCTCTTCGGTGCCGCCACCGATCATGTTCACTTTCACCTCCCGATAGATGCGCTCCGGCCGCGTGCCACGCATATATCCCATACCTCCGAGTATCTGCACGGCGCTATCGGCACAGAACTGCATGGTCTGCGTCGCGAAGTTCTTCAGCATGCAGATCGTGGAGATTAAAGCGGGGTCGCGTTTGTCCGCATGGTCCATCTGCCATGCGCATTGCTCGAGCCAGGCTCTCGTCGCCGTGATGCGCGTGGCCATGTCGACGAGCTTGTGGCGAATGACCTGATGATCGGCGACGCGTTGACCGAACGTCTTGCGCTGCCGCGCCCATTCGAGCGCATCCTCGTAGCAGACTTCCGAAAACCCTAGCGCAGAAGCGGCCACGCTGAAGCGCTCCAGATTGAAGTTCTGCATGATCAGCGGAAAGCCACTGCCTTCCTGACCGATCAGGTTCGCGACCGGAACGCGGCACTGATCGAAGTGTAGATGTGCGGTATCGGATGCCCACCAGCCCATCTTTTTGAGTAGCGTCTTCGACAGCCCGGGTGTGTTTCCCTCTACCACCAGCAGCGACAGTCCTTTGGCGCCGCGTGCTTCCGGGTCTGTTCGAACCGCAACCGTGTAGTAGTCCGCCCTCATGCCGGACGTGATGAACACCTTCTCGCCGCTCACGATGTAGTGATCGCCATCGCGAATCGCGGTTGTGCGCAACGCAGCGACGTCTGAGCCACCGCCCGGTTCGGTAATCGCGAGCGCCGAAATTTTCTCGCCGGACAGGATGCCCGGCAGCACGCGCGACTTCAGCTCGTCGCTGCCTGCGTGTGCGATCGGCGGCGCGCCGATTGTGTGCGACATCAGCGAACTCGCGACACCGCCCGAGCCGCAGCGGGCGAGTTCGACGGTGCAGAGCAACCGGTGAAATGCGTCGATGTCTTCAATACCCCCGTAAGCGTCGGGAAAGCCAAGCCCAAGCAAACCGATGTCCGCGGCCTTGCGATAAAGCTCACGGGGAAACTCGCCGGCTTCGTCCCAGTCGTTGACGAACGGCGAGATCTCTTTTGCAACGAAGCGGCGAACCGTGTCCTGCAGCTCGATATGTTCCGGGGTGTAGTACGCGGGATTCGCGTGGGTGGGTTGCATCGACGTCTCCTGGTTGATGTCCGTAGATCTGACTGATGCGAATTCTAGATGTGTGCCTCAGGTAAATCAATCAAATGATTGATTTAATAAATTAGCGGCGCTAGGATGCGTCTACACACTCGCACAACAACATTCGGGACACTCCCATGACAACCTTGCAGGGCAAGACCGTCTTCATCACCGGCGGCTCACGCGGCATCGGGCTGGAGATAGGAAAGAAGGCTGCGAGCCAGGGCGCGAACGTCGTGATCGCAGCCAAGACGGCAGAGGTTAACCCCAAGCTGCCTGGCACCATTTACAGCGCCGCGGCTGAAATCGAGGCGGCGGGCGGCGCCTGTCTGCCGCTCCAGGTCGATATCCGCGACGAAGCGCAGATCGCGGCCGCGATGGCGCAGGCGGCGCAGCGCTTCGGTGGCATCGATGTGCTGATCAACAACGCAAGCGCAATCGGCCTGACCCGCACACCGGACACGCCGATGAAGCGCTTCGACTTGATGTTCGGTGTCAACGTGCGCGGTACTTATGCCTGCACGCAGGCCGCGCTTCCGTATCTCCGGCAATCAGCGCAGCGCAACGGCAATCCGCACGTGCTGACCTTGTCACCGCCGCTCAACATGAACGCAAAGTGGTTTGCGCCGCATGTCGCCTACACGATGGCGAAATACGGCATGAGCCTGTGCGTGCTGGGACATGCCGAAGAATTCAAGCCTGAAGGTATTGCGGTCAATGCGCTATGGCCGCGTACCGTGATCCAGACCGCGGCACTGCAAATGATCCCCGGTGTTCCGCCGGAAATCTGCAGATCACCGGCAATCATGGCCGACGCAGCCGCGCAGATCCTGTCGCTCGATGCACGGGCCCATACCGGCAACTTCTATATCGACGAACAGGTTCTCGCCGACGCCGGCATCACCGACCTTTCTAAATACGCGATCGTGCCAGGCACGAAATCTTTCCCCAACGACCTGTTTCTGGACGACTGACACCATGCCTTATCGCTCATCGCTTCGCGCCGGTAGTTTCGACGACCGGATCGTCCTCGTCACAGGAGGCGGCAGTGGCATTGGCCGCTGCTGTGCGCACGAACTCGCATCGCTCGGTGCAACCGTTGTAGTGCTCGGACGTAATGCGGAAAAGTTGCAGCGTGTCGTTGGCGAGATTCACGACGATGGGGGCCGCGCCGATTCAGTCGTTTGCGATATTCGTGACGAAGAGCAGGTTCGGCTCGCGGTCGTGCAAACGGTCGAGCGTTACGGCCGCATCGATCTGCTCGTCAACAACGCCGGCGGACAGTTCCCGGCCCCTCTGGAGCACATCAACTCGAAGGGTTGGCAGACGGTGCTGAATACCAATCTGCTAGGCGGCTTCCTGGTCTCGCGCGAGTGCTATACGCAATCGATGAAACCGCGCAAGTCGGGCGCCATCGTCAACATCATCGCAGACATGTGGCAAGGCATGCCCGGCATGGGTCATAGCGGCGCCGCGCGCGCCGGCATGCTCAATTTCACCGAAACCGCCGCTGCGGAATGGGCCGGCATCAGAGTGAATGCCGTGGCTCCGGGATGGATCGCATCGAGCGGGATGGACACTTACCCCGAAGCTGCGAAACCACTGATCCGCAGTTTGCCGAAGCATGTACCGCTCGGCCGCATCGGCAACGAAGCGGAAGTGTCGGCGGCGATCGCGTTCCTGTTGTCGGAGGGCGCTTCGTTTATCAACGGAACCTGCCTGCGTGTCGATGGCGGCGCACCCAATGCGCGGCGCCACTACCCACTGATGCCCGCCGAACCCGCCGGTGGGTTCGACGGTTTCCACCGCGCCACCACGCCAGACATCTTCAAGAGCTGACATGCCCGTCTTCCAGTCTCGTCTTAATACTGCCAGTGCCGTGGTCCGGGACAACACGGAGCACACGACCGCGCTGATTGCTCAATTGCACACGTTGCAGGCGCGCGCCGCGCAGGAATCGGCGAAGGCGCGCCCGCGGTTCGCGAAGCGCGGCCAGTTGCTGCCGCGCGAACGCCTGGCGTTACTTCTCGATGCCGGTGCGCCCTTTCTCGAACTCGCTTCGCTTGCGGGCTATCTTGTCGGCGAAAGCGATCCGGAGAAGTCGGTGCCGGGCGCGGGCATGATCGCCGGCATCGGCTACGTGAGCGGCACCCGCTGCATGATCGTGGTCGCCGATTCCGGTATCGATGCCGGCGCGCTGCAGCCGATGGGGCTCGAAAAGTTTCAACGCCTGCAGAAGATCGCACTCGATAACCGCCTGCCGTTCGTCCACCTCGTCGAGTCGGCGGGCGCGAATCTGATGCAATACCGCGTCGAGGAATTCGTCAACGGCGGCGGCAATTTTTATCAGCTTGCAAGACTGTCTGCGGCGGGCATTCCGGTGCTCACACTCGTGCACGGTTCGTCGACTGCGGGCGGTGCCTACATGCCAGGTCTGTCGGACTATGTCGTGATGGTGCGCGACCGGGCAAAGGCATTTCTCGCCGGGCCGCCGTTGCTAAAAGCCGCGACCGGCGAGATCGCCACCGACGAAGAACTCGGCGGCGCCATGCTGCACGCGAGCGTCTCCGGGCTTGCCGAATATCTCGCGGACGACGATGCCGACGGCATCCGCATCCTGCGCGAACTCGTCGACAAGCTCGGCTGGAACGCACGCGAGAGCGCATTGCCGGTCGGCGCCGAACCCACGCTCGACGCCAATGAACTGCTCGGCATCATGTCGCGCGACGGCAAGAAGCCTGCGGACATGCGCGAGGTGATCGCGCGCATCGTCGATGCATCTGACCTGCTCGAGTTCCAGCCGCTCTACGGACCCGCGACGGTCTGCGCGCACGCCCGCATTCACGGCATCCCGGTGGGCGTCATCACGAACAACGGGCCACTCGATCCAGCGGGCGCAACCAAGGCGACGCACTTCATCCAGAGCTGCTGCCAGAGCGACATCCCGATTGTCTATTTGCAGAACACCACCGGCTTTATCGTCGGTAAGGATTCCGAGCGCGCCGGCATGATCAAGCACGGTTCGAAAATGATTCAGGCGGTCTCGAACGCGACCGTGCCGCAGATCACCATTCTGTGCGGCTCCGCGTTCGGGGCTGGCAATTTCGGCATGTGCGGACGGGGCTTCAATCCGTCCTTTCTTTTCTCGTGGCCGAACGCACGCACAGCAGTGATGGGTGCGGAGCAGGCCGCGCTGACCATGTCGATCGTGATGGAGAGCGCGGCGCGCGCGAAAGGCCTCGAACCCGACGCCGAGCGCATCGAAGCATTGCGCCAGAAGATCGTTGCGAACTTCGAGCGCCAGACGCACGCGTTTTATACCTCGGGCCGCATGCTCGACGACGGCGTCATCGATCCGCGCGACACGCGCCGGGTGATCGCAATGACGCTGTCGGTATGCCGCGACGGCCGCAACAAGACTGTTTACCCCCTTACATTCGGCGTCGCCCGTCCCTGATCCGGAGACATCATGCTATTCACTCAAGAACACGAAGAAATTGTCCGTACCGTCAAGCGTTTCATCGAACAGGAAATCAATCCGCACGTCGATGAGTGGGAAGAGGCGGGCATCTTCCCTGCGCACGAAGTTTTTCGCGAACTGGGCAAGCTCGGCGTGCTCGGTCTCAGCAAGCCCGAGGCTTACGGTGGCGGCGGCCTCGACTACAGCTATGAAACGGCATTCGCCGAGGCGCTGGGCGTTTGCAACGCGGGTGGCGTACCGCTCGCGATCGGTGTGCAAACCAACATGGCGACACCCGCGCTCGCACGCTTCGGCTCCGATGCGTTGCGTGCAGAATTTCTCGCTCCCGCCATTGCCGGTGAGCAGGTTGCGTGTATCGGCGTTTCGGAGCCGGGCGCGGGCTCCGACGTCGCCGCGATCCGGACGACCGCGCGCAAGGACGGCGACGACTACGTGATCAGCGGCACGAAGCTGTGGATCACCAACGGCACGCAGGCCGACTGGATGTGCTGCCTCGCCAATACATCGGATGATCCGGCGCATCGCAACAAGTCGCTGATCGTCGTGCCGTTGAAATCGAAGGGTGTGCAGATCGAGAAGAAGATTCGCAAGATCGGTATGCACTCGTCGGACACCGCGCAGATTTTTCTCGATGAAGTGCGCGTGCCGCGGCGCAATCTGATCGGCGAGGAAGGCAAGGGCTTCACCTATCAGATGCTGCAGTTCCAGGAAGAGCGTCTGTATGGCGCTGCGGGCGCGTTGCTCGTGCTCGATCGCGCGATCGACCAGACGATCGACTATACGCGGCAGCGCAAGATTTTCGGCCGGTCGGTGCTGGACAATCAGGTCGTCCATTATCGGCTCGCCGAACTCAAGACCGAGGTCGAAGCGGTGCGCGCACTGACTTATCGCGCGACGGAACTCTACGTAGGTGGCGGCGATGTGACCGCGCTTGCATCGATGGCGAAACTGAAAGCGGGGCGTCTCGCGAGAGAAGTTACCGACAGTTGCCTGCAGTTCTGGGGCGGCATGGGCTTCGCCTGGGAATCGAGTATTTCGCGCACCTATCGCGACAGCCGCCTGTTCTCGATCGGCGCCGGGGCCGACGAAGTGATGCTCAGCATCATCTGCAAGAAGCTCGGCACGTTGCCCCGGGAGTGATGCGAGACATGACCTCATCACTTCAACTGGCGACCGGTGAGGCGCCGCTGCACGTGGCGCAGATCAGCGGTGTGCTGTTCGCGACGCTGAACCGGCCCGACCGGCGCAATGCGTTGACCGACGATATCGTCGCGGCGCTCGATGCCGAATGCGATCGCGTCAAGAACGACCACAGCGTGCGTGCCTTCGTGTTGCGCGGCGCGGGCGGCACGTTCTGCGCGGGCGGCGATTTCGGCGGCTTCAAGGCGTTGATGCGCGAACCTGCGCCCTCAACCGGTCGCGATCCGATCGCGCTCTACAACCGCCGGTTCGGTGCGCTGCTCGAGAAGCTTGCCGCACTGCCTGTGCCGACACTGGCCGTGATCGAAGGCGCGGCGATAGGCGGGGGCTGTGGTCTCGCAGCGGCATGCGACCGCGTCATCATGGCCGCCGACGCTCATCTGTCGATGCCTGAAACAACGCTCGGCCTGCCGCCTGCGCAGATCGCTCCGTTCATCGTTGCGCGCGCTGGCGTCTCGCGTGGCCGATGGCTGATGCTCACCGGCCAGCGGTTATCCGCGGCAGAAGCGCTGTATGCAGGCCTCGTCGACGAAACGTCGTCGCCCGGGGGCATCGATGCCCTGCTGCAAAGCGAGCTTGCGCGCGTACTCGCCGGCGAGCCAGCGGCCCAGCGCGCGACCAAGCGCATCGTCGCGGACGCGGGCATTCGCGAACGTTCGCTCGTGCTCGATGCAGCCGCCGACGACTTCGCGATCGCACTGCGCTCCGGCAACGTCACCGAAGGATTAGCCGCACTGGCTGCGAAACGCGCTCCGACCTGGCAGATCGCCCAACCCGCTCTGCCGGAGACACCATGAAGGAACAACGCTTCACCCGCCTGCTGATCGCGAATCGCGGTGAAATCGCGGTACGGGTCTCACGCACCGCGCAACGGCTCGGCATCGCGACCGTCGCGGTTCATTCGGACGCTGACCGGAACAACCCGCATGTTCGCGCCTGCGATACGGCCGTTTCAATCGGTGGTGCAACGCCGGCGGAATCGTATCTCGTCATCGACAAGCTGATCGACGCGGCACTGCGCAGCGGCGCAGAGGCGATTCATCCGGGCTACGGGTTCCTGTCCGAGAACGCCGGGTTCGCTCGACGTGTGACCGAAGCAGGACTTGTATTCGTCGGCCCACCCGCCGATGCAATCGACGCGATGGGCGACAAGGCCCGCGCGCGGCGCCGGATGGCGGCGGCGGGCATTCCAGTCGTGCCGGGTTATGACGGTGACGACCAGTCCGAGGCACTGCTGTTGTCGGAAGCGGCGCGCATCGGTTTTCCGATCATGGTCAAGGCCTCGGCGGGTGGCGGTGGGCGCGGCATGCGGCGCGTCGACGCGCCGGAAGCGCTGGCCGAATCGCTGAAGCTTGCTGTGTCGGAAGCACAGAAGGCATTCGGCGATGGGCGTGTGATTCTCGAGCGCGCGGTCATCGAGCCACGTCACGTCGAAATCCAGGTCTTCGCCGATGCGCACGGCAACGTCGTCTACCTCGGTGAGCGCGACTGCTCGATTCAGCGCCGGCATCAGAAGATCGTCGAAGAAGCCCCGTCGCCCGCCGTCGATGAAGCGTTGCGTCGGCGTATGGGTGAAACGGCCGCTGCGGTCGCCCGGGAAATTGGTTACGTCGGCGCAGGCACGATCGAGTTTCTGCTCGACCGCACCGGACATTTCTATTTCATGGAGATGAATACCCGCCTGCAGGTCGAGCATCCGGTCACCGAATTCATCACAGGTCAGGATCTGGTCGAATGGCAGTTGCGTGTCGCGCAAGGCGAGCCGTTGCCGCTGAAGCAGGAAGAGATCCGCATCGAAGGTCATGCGATCGAAGTCCGGCTATGCGCGGAAGACCCCGCCGACGATTTCCTGCCGCGCACGGGCAATGTGCTGCTCTGGCGTCCGGGTCGTCACGTGCGCTGCGATCACGCGCTCGAAGACGGCATGACCATCAGCCCGTTCTACGACTCGATGCTAGGCAAGGTGATTGCACACGGCCGCACGCGCAGCGAAGCGATCGAGCGGCTTGCGAGTGCCCTCGACGATACGGTGCTGCTCGGTGTGTCGACGAATCGCGCCTTTCTTGCCCGCGTGCTGCGGCATCCCGCATTCGTGGATGGGCAATCGGTATCGACCGCGTTCATCGGTCAGCATTTCGCCAGCAACGAAAGTCGTGCGTCGGAGCCGACGCGGCACGCGTGGGCGATCGCCGCCTGGCTGTCCACGACGGCAGCCGATCGCGCCGACCAGCAACCTGCAGTGTGGCGCGGCTGGCATAACGGTGCGCCGCTGCCGGTGCCTTACCGGCTGGCTAGCCGGGCGAATCATGCCGACGTGCGACGTGGCACCGTGGCGCACGCGGAACGCGATGCGTTCGAGCTTCTGGATAGCGATGGCAACGCGATGGTCTTGCATGCACAGCCAGGTCATGCCGGCGAGCCTGCCGTCGTCGCCATCGACGGACAGATCTACCACTACCGCTATGTGTGGGAAAGCCGCGTGCTATGGCTGCAGCTCGACGGCATCGACTATGCGTTCGTGTCGCACAACCTCGACAGCGCACGCGCCAGCGAGGAGAGCGAAAGCGATGGTGTGTTGCGCGCGCCAATGAACGGCCGTGTGATCGCGGTCAATGTCGACGAAGGCGCCATCGTCGAAGCAGGGCAGACCGTGATGGTGCTCGAAGCGATGAAGATGGAGCACGCCATCTCCGCACCGTTCGCCGGCAAGGTCGCCTCGCTCGGCGCGACCGCTGGCGATCAGGTCGCGCCAGGACATGTACTCGCGCAGCTGGAACCGCAAGCCAGCTGAGCCCAATCGATATTCATGATGCAAGGAGACAACCCATGAGCACCCCCGTCGTCATCACCTGTGCGCTGAACGGCATCTTCACCGATCCGAAGCAGTTCAATATTCCCGTCACACCTGAGCAGATGGCTCGTGAAGCGAAAGGCGCGTACGACGCCGGTGCGGCGTGCATGCACGTCCATTTCCGTCGCCAGGAAGCGGACAAGGGTCATCTGCCTTCGTGGGACCCCACGCTCGCAACCGAGATCAGCCAGGCGATTCGCGAAGCCTGCCCCGGCGTGATCTTCAACCAGTCGACGGGGGTCGTCGGTCCGGACGTCGACGGACCGCTCGCCTGCATCTATGCGATCCGCCCGGAAATCGCCGCATGCAACGCCGGTTCGCTCAACTACCTGAAGGTGAAGGCAGACGGGACCTGGGCCTGGCCGCCGCTGATGTTCGACAACCCGGTCAAGAAGGTGCAGTCGTTCCTCGACATGATGGCCGAGACGGGATCGGTGCCAGAGTTCGAATGCTTCGATGTGGGTATTGTCCGCTGCGTCGACATGTACGCGCGCGCGGGGCTGTTCAAGGGCAAGGCCGATTACAACTTCGTGATGGGTGTCGAGTCGGGCATGCCGGCCGACCCGGACTTGCTGCCGATCCTGATTCGCCTGTTGCGCGAAGACTCGACCTGGCAGGTGACCGCTATCGGCCGGACGAACATCTGGGCTTTGCATCGTCGCACCGCGGAACTCGGTGGGCAGTTGCGCACAGGACTCGAGGACACGTTCTATCTGCCCGATGGCACGCGCGCGGCATCCAACGCCCACCTGATCGAAGCGATGGCGAAAATCGCCCGCGAATCCGGACGCGAGATCGCGTCGCCGGAAGAAGCACGCAAGATTCTCGGCGTGCGCATTCCTGCGCAGTCTCATGCGTGATAACGTCTCGCGGCGGAAGCGTCGCGAAAATTTTGCTTTGGTAGTTGACATTCCTACGGTGGGAATGTCTAAAGTTCATCCCGTTGACTTCCTGAAACGGGTCGAGCTGAATTGTCACCATGAGCCGCATCAAACTGTTCGCTATCGTTACCGTACTCTTCACGCTGATCTTCAGTCAGCTGTGGGTATCGGCATACGCGTGCGCAACGGCCGGCCGGACGATTCCGACCGATGCAGGCGCAGTAGCGGTGGTGCTCACAGGAAGTCACGCCGACCTGCAAGATCCGCATACCGCTGCAAGTTGTCATCTCCATTGCAACAACTCCGCGCAGCCGGATCATGCCAATCTGCCGACCGTGTCTCCAGCGGTATGGCTGCCGCTGATCTGGGGACATTCTTCCACCGTTGCGCTCGCCGTCCGTCCGGATCGGCCCACTCACCCCGAGCCGATTCTCCTGTCGGCGCCGCCTCCAAGCCGCATCCTCTTCCAGGTGTTCCGAACCTAGCCCCTCGCGGCTGAACGTGGGTCGTGCCTGCATATCCGGCACGTGATCGAACTCGTCAGTGCGCCGCTTACGCGGTAGCCGTCGGGCCACCGGTCATGCGTCCCACCTCCACCTGGTAATCAAAGTTTTCGTTGACGCCGAAAGGTCGCTTTGTGCGCCCGCGTGCGCCGCCTGGCGGCTTGCCGCGTCGGTTATTGCCGTCGCTGCGCGTCGATTCGCGCAGGACGATGTCGTCACCACTTTTGAGGAAAAAATCATGAAGGCCATTGCCTTGCTGAACCGTACCGTTCTCACCACCCTGCTCGTTTCCGCTTCCATTTCGGCGTTTGCCGGCGGCGGTTCGCGTGGCCCTGAACCACGTCCTTATGCACACGTCACCGCGAAGACAGTGGTTGCGGTCGCTGGCGATACGACCACGACCGATATCACCACGCCGGGCAAGACTCGCGAACAGGTACGCGCGGAACTGTTGCAGGCCGAAGAGGCTGGGCTGATTCCGACCCACCGCAACGACTACCCGCCGAGCGCCGAGACGATCGCCCGCAACCGGGTGCGCTTCCAGCAGATCGAGCAGGCGTGGCAGGGCGGTAGCTCGATCGCCCTGACGCAAAAGTAAACGCGTAGTCGCGATCGCGGCAGAAGTCTCGCCGTGTACGTGTACGTGTACGCGAACACGAACACGAACACGAACACGAAGCAACGGAGGCGGCACAGCGCCGTCTCCCTCTTTCAGACATACCCGACATACCCATTGAGGAACCCATCATGAAACACAATTCACTTCTGAATCGCTCGGTCTTCGGCACGCTGCTTTTGTCGGCGTTCGCACTGGTGTTTGCCAGCGCGCCGGCGTCGGCGCAATCCGGTCCGCAACCGGTCGCCGTTATAGCGTCTTCTTCAGATCTGCTGCTGGCGGCAGTCGAACACCCGGGCGTTCAGGCGCAGAGCGCTTCGGTGGACGCGGCGGATTCGGCAGGCAATCAGGGCAAGACTCGCGCACAGGTCCGCGCCGAACTGATCGAGGCCGAACGGGCCGGTGTGATTCCGGTCAGAAACGCCGAATACCCGGCTGAGCCTGAGACGATCGCGCGCAACAAGATCCGGTTCGAGAAGGCGGAAAGCTGGTGGCTTGCGCATGGCGGGCAGCAGGTGTCGGCGAACTGAGGACGGCGTATGCCAACCGTGGATGACCCTGAAGGCTGGCATTCACGGTCGCCGTCGACGTCGGCGGTTCGACATCGATTCGGAGGACAGCCAGAAACAAAAACCCCCGCGGAACACATCTCTTGCGGGGGTTTTGGGGAATGTCGTGAGGCCGTACGAAACGACTTGCTGGTGCCCAGGGCCGGACTCGAACCGGCACGCCTTGCGGCGGGGGATTTTGAGTCCCCTGCGTCTACCTGTTTCACCACCTGGGCTTGTCTGACGATGTGCGCCGGGCGCACACGTAGTGAGACGCGGATTATGTCCGAAATCGGCCGACCAGGCAAGGTGCTCCCGCTCCGGACAGCATGTACAGCGCGCCGCAGGCCCGTCGGTCGGAGGAATTCACTTCACAAACAAGGACCTGAATTCCTCGACGCTTTCGTCGTCGGGACCGATCGGCGCAATCTCCTTGCCTGCTGGCGAAACGAGCCAGTACCAGTCGTAGGAACCGCTCGCCAGCCAGTACTTGTGCTTGTTCACAATGAGATCGCCTCGATACTTGCCCGCGGGGATGACTTCCAGAGAATTCCCGTCAGTGACAAACCGCTCCTTGCCGCTCGACAGCTCGACCGAGTGAATCGCGCCGGAGGTGACCCACGCGGCGCTCGTGAAGTAAATGGTCTGTCCGTCGGGAGAGAAAGACGGCGAACTGAGGGCGGCGAGCGTGCGCTTCGGATCTTCCGCGCCGGCGCCTTCGACCAGTCGACGCTGCGCCGTTCCATCGATATGCGTCACCCATACCTCGTCGGCGCTTTGCGCCCCGGATGCGGTGTCGACCATGCGATGGGGCGTTCGACGAACGAAGACGATCGACAGATGGTCGGGGGACAGCACGGGATCGGAATCAAGGCCGCCGGTGGTCAGCGGTCGCGCGGAGCCCGCATCGTCGATCATGATGATGTTGCCCCCGTCGACCTTGACCGACGTGGCGTCTGCATGCGGCGCCGCACACATGGCCAGCAAGAGAACCGCTCCCAGCAGCGTGGTCTGATGTTTCATTCGTCGGGCTCGAATGCCGGTCAGAACGGCGGATTGGTTATCATCGTGCTCTCGCATCGAGCGAGCGCAACCTCATGAAGGTCCTGGCCCCGTAATCGTGGCATACCCCGAAGCCTCCCGGTAGCCACGGTAACGGAATTTCTTCTGCTCCGCGAACGCACAGAGCGGACCGAACCCGGACCCTCCCAGACAAAGGGAAATATGCATTGCCGCCCTGACTGCGGTGCCTGTTGTATTGCACCTTCCATCTCGAGCGCCATCCCCGGTATGCCCGACGGCAAACCCGCGGGCATACGCTGTGTGCAGCTCGGCGACGATCTGCGCTGCGCGATCTTCGGCCAGCCCGAGCGGCCCGCGTGCTGTTCGGGCCTGCAGCCGCAGATGGAAATGTGCGGCACTACGCGCGGCGAAGCGCTCGCGTGGCTTACGCAACTCGAATCGCACACCCGGCCCGATAGTAAAGCGACGATGTCGGCGCGCGGTGTGCCAACCCAACCGCTGTGTCAGCTTTAACCGGAGAACCCGCATGACTCGATTCCCGTCGCCTGCCCGGCGTCGTTTCCTGCTTACCGCGTGGGCGGCCACGGCGGTTTCTGTCTCGCTCGCGGCCTGCGCGTCGTCGACGTTTCCGTTCATCCCCTCGCACTACACGTTTTCGCAACAGCAGGTGCAGGACGCGGTGCAACGGAAGTTTCCGTATCAGCACACGATGTCGCAGCTCTTCGACGTCGCGTTGAAGAATCCGGTCGTCGGTTTGCTGCCGGACACGAACCGCATCTCGGTGCAACTCGATGCGCATCTCGCGAGCCCGTTCCTGCAGCAGCCCGTAGACGGCATATTCACGCTGTCGAGCCAGCTCGCCTACGACAGCGCCAGCCACTCCGTCGTGCTGGTGTCGCCGCACGTCGATAACGTCAACGTAAGCAGCGGCGCGCAGGCCTATAGCCAGCAGATCAATGCGGCGGCCGGGCTGCTCGCCACCCAGCTCCTCACCAATTATCCGATCTACACGTTCAAGCCCGAACAGCTGCAATTTGCCGGTGTGCACTACGAACCCGGTACAATCACTATCCTTACAAACGGCATACGCGTACAGATCGTCGAAAAATGACGACGGGCGCGGCCGTTGGGGCCGCGTCTCGGTGATCGCTGTTGTTCTAGCTGTCGTTTCGCGTCACGGCCCCGGTCACCGATTTTCCTAGCGACAAGGGCCACCGATGGATTGGATATTGATCTGCAAGGCGCTGATTCTCGGCGTTGTCGAAGGCTTGACTGAGTTTCTGCCGGTGTCGAGCACCGGCCATCTGATCGTCGCGGGCAGCCTGCTCGATTTCACCGACGAACACGCCAAAACCTTCGATGTCGTCATTCAACTCGGCGCGATTCTCGCGGTGTGCTGGGAATATCGCCGGCGGATCGGCAGTGTGGTTGCAGGCCTGCCCACGCGGCCCGACGCGCGGCGCTTCGCACTGAATGTGATCATCGCGACGATCCCCGCGGTCGTGCTTGGCCTGCTATTCGAGAAGGCGATCAAATCGGCGCTGTTCTCGCCGGTGCCCGTTGCGTTCGCGCTGGTCGCGGGCGGTGTGCTGATTCTGTGGGTGGAGTCACGCAAGCGCGAGCGCGGCGATGTACCCGCGCGCGTGCAGGCAATCGACGATCTGCGGCCACTCGATGCGCTTAAGGTCGGTGTCGCTCAGTGCTGCGCGTTGATTCCGGGCATGTCGCGCTCGGGCTCGACGATCATCGGTGGGATGCTGTTTGGGCTCGACCGGCGTGTCGCCACCGAGTTCTCTTTCTTCCTCGCGATCCCGATCATCTTCGGCGCGACCTTCTATGAAATGGCGAAGAGCTGGCATCAGTTGTCGGCGGATATGCTCGGCACGTTCACGATCGGTTTTGTCGCGGCGTTCGTGAGTGCGTTTGCGTGCGTGCGCTGGTTGTTGCGCTACATCGCCACGCATGACTTCACGGTGTTCGCGTGGTACCGGATTGGTTTCGGCTTACTGATTCTGCTGGTCGGTTATAGCGGTGGGTTGGGTTGGGCGTAGCGTTGGCCGCGCGATCGTGAGATCGCGCGATGGCGAATAAAAAAGTCCGCATGCGTTTGTTCACGCATGCGGACTTTTTTGTTTTCAGGCCGTATTCAGATCGTATTCAGGCCGTATTCAGATCGTATCGCGGCGCTTGAAGACCAGATCCCAAACACCGTGGCCAAGCTGTAACCCCCGACGTTCGAACTTCGTCACCGGACGATAGTCGGGGCGTGGCGCGTAGCCGTCGGCGGTATTGGCGAGCGCAGGTTCTGCACTGAGCACTTCGAGCATCTGTTCCGCGTAGTTCTGCCAGTCGGTCGCGCAATGAAGATATGCGCCGGGTTTAAGACGCGAGACGAGCAGCGCGACGAACTTCGGCTGGATCAACCGGCGTTTGTGATGACGCGCCTTGTGCCACGGGTCGGGAAAGAAGATGTGCACGCCGTCGAGACTGTCCGGCGCGATCATCTGCTCCAGTACTTCGACTGCATCGTGCTGGATGATGCGGATGTTCGTGAGGGTCTGCTCGCCGATCAGTTTCAGCAGTGCACCGACGCCTGGTTCGTGCACTTCGACACCGAGAAAATCCTCGCCCGCGCGATGCGTTGCGATCTCGGCGGTCGTCGCGCCCATGCCGAAGCCGATCTCCAGCACGCGTGACGCCTGTCTGCCGAATACCGCGTCCCAATCCGGTTGCGTATCTGTATACGGCACGACGAAGCGCGGCCCGAATTCATCGAGCGCGCGGCGCTGGCCAGTGGACACACGTCCCGCGCGCGTCACGAAACTGCGGATGCGGCGCAGATGGAGCGCTTCCGGTGTGTCTGTTGCTTCGGGCGTGTCGGGGTTAGCGGCGTCGAGTGGGCCAGCTTCGTTCGGGTCGTGAATCATCATCGAGGACAACAACAAATTAACAGGGCAAGCAGGGCGTCGCCCAGGCGGGACGGCCGGTCAGGCGCGGATTATAGCAGCGGGGGGAGGGGCGTTCGGACGGCAACTGCTGGAGCGGGCGATGGGAATCGAACCCACGTCTCTAGCTTGGGAAGCTAGGGTAATGGCCATTATACGACGCCCGCAGAGCGCGCCATTCTACGCGGATTTTGCCCGTTTGCGCAATTCAGGAACCCGCTGCATGGCAAGCAAAGTCACAACTCGCGCCACGCACGACCCATCGCCGCACGCAGCGCGTCAACTCAACTCAAATCCCAAACAACGTCAACGAAACCGCAGCCCGCGTAACGATCATCAGCAGAACCTGCACGATCACGAACAGCACGATCGGCGACAGATCGATACCGCCGACTTGCGGCACGAAACGGCGCAGCGGATTCAGAAACGGCGCGGTCAGTTGATGCAGGATCGGCATCGCCGGCGAGCGCGGATTGAGCCACGACAGCAGCGCCATCAAGATGGTTAGCCAGATGATCAGATTGAGCGCCCATTTCAGCAGCGTGAGCAGTGCGACGATCAGCAGCACCGGCATGATCGAGAGCGGATCGACGCCGGAGGTCACGACCATCAGCACCACATAGACGATCGCCGTGAGCAGTGCGGCGACGATGCTCGCCCAGTCGATACCGCGCGTGCCGGGAATCACGCGGCGCAGCGGCAACACGAGCCAGTTGGTTGCCTGCAGCACCCCATTCGACACAGGGTTGTACGGCGGCAGGCGCACGACCTGTAGCCACGCGCGCAATATCAGCACGGCGCCGAACAGGGTGAAAACGGTATTGAGCAGAAAGCGGGCGATCTCGCCGAACATCTTGTGTCCTCTTTGCTTCAGGTGCTGTCCGCATGGGCCGGTGGCTATGCAGGACTTCTGTTGATCCAGCGTGCAAGCCGGACATATCGCGCCGCGCCGGGCAAACCTGCCTCGGCACGACTAACGGCGGCTAGACCGAAACCCGGATCTCGCTGATCAGGATCTGGCCATTGCCACCGTCGGTGTAATTCGGAATGTCGTCCAGCAGCTGTGCGGACACCGGCGTGAACACTTCATAGAACGCATCGGCGGTGTCGAACAGAAAATGACCTGCCGCGACGTAGGGCGGCGCCGATCCAGGCGGCCCCGCATTCACACCGATATCGACCGACCAGCCTTTCAGCGCCGTCCCGAACAGCCTGGCCGCAAGCGGCATATGTGTGCCGCAGTAATAGTCCACGTCGAAGCGACCATTCTCCCGATACGGATAGAAGATGCTGACCTTGATCATTGTGCGTTCTCGTTGAGGGTCCCGGGGCGCGCTGCGCTGCGCCGGTCGTCACATTATCACGGCTTACTTGACGCTTGCACCTGCCGGCACCTGATTCAGCGAGCGCGCGAGCGATTCCTCGACGGCGCGCGCAATGGCATCGATGGCCGCGGGCGGAACCGGCCGGCGACGCGCGAGTTCGACGCCGCGTCGGGACAGCAGCGCGTATAGCGCTGCGTGGTCGCCGCCCAGCTCTTCGAGCAATGTCAGTTGCTTCTGCACGACGCCGGTATCGCCGCGCGAAATCGGGCCGGCGAGTGCGCCAGGCAGGCCTTTGTCGCGAGCGGTTTCGATGGTGCCGGCGAGCATCGGCAGCACGGCGCGTAGCGCGTCGGCTTCGTCGAAACCAAGCGTGCGCCACAAATTGACGCACTCGGAGAGGCTGCACAGCGCAAAGCTTGCCGCATAGTGCGCAGCCGCGTGGTAGAGCATGCGGCCGCCCGCCGGGATCGACAGCGGATGGCAGCGCAGCGCGCCGACGAGCGCCGTCAACGCTTCGTGGAGCGCCCCGTCGGCCTCGATCGTCACCGAGCAGCCAGCGATGCGCTCGAGGTCGGCGAGTTCTCCGCCGAACAGGTACAGTGGATGAAAACCGCCGATCGCCACACCCTGATCGCGCGCCGGCGCCAGCAGTTCGACCGGCGACGCGCCGCTGCAATGCACGAGACCCCAGGCCGCCGTGCCGGCAGCAGCGCCGAAGCGAAGTGTGTTCGCTGTCGTACCGATGCTGTCGTCGGGGACGGTTAGAAAGACGATATCGGCCGCTTCGAGGACTTTCTGCGGATCGTCGGATGCCTGACAGCGCTCGAGTTGTGAGGCGAGTGCCTGCGCGCTACCGGACGTACGGCTGGCGATTGCGCTGACCGGATAACCGGCCCGCGCAAAGCCACGCGCAAGGCAACGAGCGAGTCGGCCCGCGCCGATAAAACCGAGGCGCGGCAACGAGGGCTGCGACATGAGTTCTGCTCCAGACAGGATGACTGAAAGAGGGCGCAAATGTCGAGTATCGCCGATCCGCGGTGGCGTTGCGGCTTTCGTCAGTCTGTTTTCAGTCGATATGGCAGGGGCTGCCGGACATGCGGCATGGCGTCGCCCGCGGGTCTGGAAACTGCTCACAATCGCCACTATGTTCGTTACATCAGGTAGGTCGTCGCCATCGATTTTCCCCGTCGCAGTCCGATTCGAGAGGTCGCCATGAGCATCTTTTCGTACCGAAAGCACTTGCGGTTTCTAACCCATAGCCAGCGCCGGCGCTGGTGGGATCAGAAGAAGCGTCTGAAGCCACGGGTCCGGATCAGCGGCGGGTATGTGCCACCGAGCGTGAGCCGTGAATTCATCTATGTGAAAGTGGGCTAACGCCGCTGACGCGTGAGCGCAGCAGATCGGAGCCCGGCTTGCGAGCCGGGCTTCTGCTCTTGAAGAGCAGTGTAAAGACCAAGGTTTGCGCGAGATGCCAGCTTGCAGTTCATTTGTAATGAAACATTACCGAGGACGCACGATCCGCGCCCATCTACATCGGTAAAACCGTCCGCAGCGCGGTGCCACATCGCGCAAACCCTTGATTTTCGGCACTCTGCACCGCATTTTGCTGCGCGAACGCTGAATCGTCGGACGTAAGGCTGTCGCACCGATTGCAATTTGCAACAAATGCATAAAGCGGGGTAAGCGCTTTTTGGATAGAGTGAATTCCAGAGCACGCCCGTTTTGCGACACGACCATCCTGGCCGTGCCGCCAGGAGAAGAGAAGTGAAAAAGATCGTTCCGTTCATCGTTGCCGCCGCGCTTGCCGCGGGGTTCACCACCGCTGCCGAGGCTCACGTGTCGATCGGGATCGGCCTCGGCATTCCAATCGCGCCTGCCTATCCTGTCTACGCGGCTCCGCCCCCGGTGTACTACGCACCGCCGGCGCCGGTGTATTACGCGCCGCCGCCGGTCTATGCGCCGCCGGTTGTCGTAGGCTACGGTGGTTATGGCGGCTACGGCTACTACGGTCACCCGTACTATGGTCGCGGCTACTACCGCGGCGGTTACTACGGTCACGGCGGTTACGGCCACGGTTACTGGCGCCGTTAAGCGTGGCGCGGGGATAACCCGCGCGGCGCGACAGTCCGTCGCAACCATTCAGGTTTAGCGCCATACGGCGCAACGCAGGCTAGTGCGCCGCGTTGCGCCGTTTTTATTGCCGCGGCTGGATTGCCTGCTGCTGCAATCGGCCTAGTGCACCGGCACAGCGTGCACGATCAGATCTCGATACCCGTTGACGATCACGCTATACGAGAAATACGCGAACAGCAGCGCCGACAGCACGTGACATGCGCGCAGCAGGCGAGTGCCGGCGCGCTTGCGTCCGTGGCTCGCAAGGCCGCATAGAAAGAGCGTCCAGGCGAGCCCGCCGAGAAAGAAGCCACCGAGAAAAATCGCTGCCGTCGGAGCGGTAGTGGCGCCCGCCTTCGCGATCAGCGCGCCGCCTACCGCGGCAAACCACAGGATCGCGCTCGGCGACGAGATCGCCAGCAGCGCGCCGCGCACGAAGCCGCGCCATGCGCCCAGATGTGGAGCCGCCGCATCGGCTTCGCCTTCGACCGGCGGCGCCGACGCCGGATACAGCGCTTCACGCGCCATCTTCCACGTGAGGAACAGCAGGATCGCCGCACCGCCGATCCACACGATCCAGCGCACCGCATCGAACTGCAACAGCGCCGCCATCCCCGCGAGCGCCAGTGCCGCATACAGCAGGTCGCCGAAGCACGAGCCGAGTCCGAGCCAGAAACCGGGTCTGAAGCCATGCGACAACGTCAGCGAGATGACCGCCACGTTGACGAGGCCGATATCGAGGCACAACGAAAGCGACAGGAAAAAACCGTCCGACAACATCGACAGCACATGCATGGGAATCACGTATCACTATTGTTGTTGGTATTCAGCCCCAAGCTTCGCGCTCAAAGGCCAAGCTCGTTCCACAGCACGTCGATGCGCTGTTTGACGGCGGGATCCATGGCGATCGGGCGGCCCCATTCGCGATCAGTTTCGCCGGGCCACTTGCTGGTCGCGTCGAGCCCCATCTTCGAGCCGAGACCGGCCACCGGCGACGCGAAGTCGAGGTAATCGATCGGCGTGCGGTCGACGAGCACGGTGTCGCGCGACGGATCGATACGTGTCGTGATCGCCCAGATCACTTCTTTCCAGTCGCGGATATTCACGTCCTCGTCGACGACGACGATGAACTTCGTATACATGAACTGCCGCAGGAAGCTCCATACGCCGAACATCACGCGCTTCGCGTGGCCCGGGTAGCTCTTCTTCATCTGCACGATCGCCATCCGGTAGCTGCATCCTTCGGGCGGCAGATAGAAGTCGGTGATCTCGGCGAACTGCTTTTGCAGTAGCGGCACGAACACTTCGTTGAGCGCGACGCCGAGCACGGCGGGTTCGTCGGGCGGCTTGCCGGTGTAGGTCGAGTGATAGATCGCATCGCGGCGCATCGTGATGCGCTCGACGGTAAACACCGGAAACCACTCCTGCTCGTTGTAATAGCCGGTATGGTCGCCGTACGGGCCTTCGAGCGCATGCTCGTATGCGGCGCTCGCCCCTTTCGACGGCCGGGCCGGCGCTCCAGGCGGGGCTGCTGCAGGCGTACCGGTCTGCGGATAGATGAAGCCTTCGAGTACGATCTCCGCGCGCGCCGGCACCTGCAGCGTATCGACGCCCGGCGTCAGGCACTTCGCGAGTTCGGTACGCCCGCCGCGCAGCAGCCCCGCGAACTGGTATTCGGAGAGCGTGTCGGGCACCGGCGTGACCGCGCCGAGTATCGTCGCCGGATCGGCGCCGAGTACCACGGCGACCGGGTACGGCTGGCCCGGGTTCTTGAGCGCGAATTCGCGGAAATCGAGTGCGCCGCCGCGGTGGGCCAGCCAGCGCATGATCAGCTTGTTACGGCCGATCAGCTGCTGGCGGTAGATCCCGAGGTTCTGGCGGGTCTTGTTCGGCCCGCGCGTCACCGTGAGGCCCCAGGTGATGAGCGGGCCGACGTCGCCGGGCCAGCAGGTCTGGATGGGCAGTTTTGCGAGGTCAACATCGTCGCCTTCCCAGACGATCTCCTGGCAGGGCGGTGAGCTCACCGTCTTCGGCGCCATGTCCCACACGGCCTTCGCGAGCGACAGCAGCTTGCCGGCGTCTTTCAGGCCCTTGGGCGGCTCCGGCTCCTTCAGCGCCGACAGCAGACGGCCGACGTCGCGCAGCGACTCCAGCGCGTCCGCGTCGCCGTTACCGGCCCCCGCGTCGATGCCCATGCCGAGCGCGACGCGCCGCGGCGTGCCGAACAGGTTGCCGAGCACCGGGAACGCGTGCTGCCGTTTCGCCTCGAACAGCAGCGCCGGGCCGCCGGCGCGCAGCACGCGGTCGCACAGCTCGGTCATTTCCAGCACGGGGGAGACGTCTTGCGAGATGCGGCGCAGTTCGCCGAGCGTTTCGAGACGGCCAACGAAGTCGCGCAGGTCTTTGTATTTCATCTGGTCCGGATCGTGGCCGCGTAGCGCGGCAGGGAGGAATAGCGACGGCATGCAATCGCCGCGCCGGATCGATTGGGAATTTTACCCGCGTTGGGTGGCGTACGTTTGGAAGGCGAAAAAGCCATCGCCCTGAAACATATGCGGCATGCGGTTTTCATCGGACTGAACGCCGTTCATTATTACATTTGGTTATGATTGTGACGTTCCATAGTGTTGACGATCTATAAAACCCTGCTAGAATCCGTCGACATTGGTTGCAGGGCCGTAGTTTTTCGACCACCGCCCCCGGTCCTTTAGACGCAACGCGTCGCCGTTAGCCGACCCCTGCACGGCTCCCAACGGTCTGTTTGTCGTCCTCGCCAGCGCCCTTTCGACGCTGGTTTTTCGTGTGGGAACCCCCGGTTGCATGGTTTTTGAGCATGCAGGCGGACCTTCGATACGGTTCCCCAACGGTTATGCCGTTTTTCCCGACGCCGCTGTCGTCCTAACCAGAGCGCGCGACGTCTTGATCTGCGAATGATGTATCGATTGCCGGCTCGTCCGGCGGTCCGCGGATCATGCAACATGGGAGATCTTCTGAATGAACACCTGGTTAACGTGGCGTCCCGATGAACGCCTTGCGCAAGTTGTGCGCGCGATGCTGCGTCGCGGGACGCGAATGAGTCATCATCTGTTCAGCATCGTCGGCGGATTCGCCGTGTTGCTGGCACTGGCACTCTGGCTGATGCCGACATGGCGCGGCGCGATGGCTGCCCGCCTGATGCCGGTCATTTCCGCTGCGGTGCAGGCGGGTCCGGCCCGTCTGCTGCAAGGCAACCCGTTGCCGGGCTTCGGGCCGGCTAGCGGCTCGTCGTCCGACGACTCCCTGTCGTTGTCCGGCACGCCGTCGAGCGATACAAGCGGTACGGTGAGCAACACGAGCTACGACGGTGCCTTCGACGGCAGCGGTTCGAGCGGTGGCGCAACGGTCTCGCTGAACGGTCTCGATCCGCGTACGTTGCCGAGCGTTGGTTCGCTGGCACGCCTGATTCCGGCGCAACGCGTCTCCGCCGATGCACGCGATGACCGTGTGCTGGTCTCCACCCGCGAACAGGATCTCGTCGCGTCGTACCTCGCGCGCCGCTACCACGTCGCTCAGGAACCCGTCAGCGAACTCGTGAAGGCAGCCTTCGACACCGGCCGCGAAGTCGGTCTCGACCCGCTGCTGCTGCTGTCGGTGATGGCCATCGAATCGGGCTTCAATCCGTACGCCGAAAGCGGCGTCGGTGCGCAGGGCCTGATGCAGGTGATGGCGAAGGTCCACTCCGACAAGTTCCAGTACTTCGGTGGGCAGAGCGCTGCGCTCGAACCGCTGACGAACATCAAGGTGGGTGCACTGGTCCTGAAGGATTGCATCGCGCGCGGCGGTTCGCTGCCGGGCGGTCTGCGTCTGTACGTTGGTTCGACGTCGCAGGACGATGGCGGTTACGGTGCGAAGGTGATGGGTGAGCGTAGCCGTCTGCGGGACGTGGCGCGTGGTCGCAAGGTACCGGTCAATGCACCGCAGACGACAGCCTCGACTGCAACTCCGTCGGCCACGACTGCCGCAGTTACGAATGGCGGCACGAACAAGCGCGTTCAGGTGACGCTCGATGCGGCGCATCCGCTGACGGCGAAGACCGTTGCCGCCGACGCACCGGCGAAGGCACCGGAGCAGGACGATGCGGCGACTACTACGAAGCATGCAACGTCGTCGTCGGAGCTGGGTGCCTGATGGCTGGTTGAATCTTCTGGTCTAGTTATCGCAGCAAGCAGGCAAATAAAAAGCACCCTCGGGTGCTTTTTTTACGTCGGTACGTAGGCGAGAACACTACCCGCCGAACAACCCGTGCAGACGTTCGACCGCTTCCTCGAGCTTCGGCAGCGCCGTCGCGTACGACAGGCGCACATGTTGCCGCGGCGCGTGCGTACCGAAGTCCATCCCCGGCACGAGCACCACACCTGCCTGATGCAGCATCGCCTTCGTCAGCTCCGCGCTATTTCCCGCGGCTGGGTGCGTGACGCCGCTGCAATCCGCGTACACATAGAACGCGCCGTCCGGCATCACAGGGACCTTGAAGCCAAGCGATTCGAGCGCCGGCGCGATGAAGTCGCGCCGGCGCATGAATTCGAGGCGACGCGCTTCGTAGATCGCGAGCGTGGCCGGTTCGAAGCACGCGAGCGCTGCATGTTGTGCGAGCGCCGACGCGCAGATGAACAGGTTCTGCGCGAGCTTTTCGAATGCATCGATCAGCGTCGGCGGAACGACGAGCCAGCCCAGGCGCCAGCCGGTCATGTGAAAGTACTTCGAGAAGCTGTTGACGGTGACGACATCGTCGCCAAGCGACAGCGCGGATACCGGCCGTTCACCGTAGCTCAAGCCCTGATAGATCTCATCGACGATCGTGAAGCCGCCGCGCGCACGAACCGCATCGACGATGCGCCGCAATTCGTCCGCTTCAATCGATGTGCCGGTCGGGTTCGACGGCGACGCGAGCAGGACACCGCGGGTGCGCTCGGTCCAGAGGCGCTCGACATCGGCGGCGCTCAGCTGGAAGCGTTGGGCGGGGCCGCTTGGCACCAGCACCGGTTTGCCTTCGGCGGCTGCGACGAAATGGCGATTGCACGGGTAGCACGGGTCCGGCATCAGCACTTCGTCGTCGCGATCGACGAGCGCCACGCACGCGAGCAGCAACGCCGCCGATGCACCCGCCGTGACGACGATACGTGCCGGGTCGACATCCACGCCCCATGCATCGGCGTAATGCTTCGCGATCGCTTCACGCAGCGGCCGTATACCGAGTGCGCTCGTATATTGCGTGACACCGCGCCGCAGCGCGCTCGCCGCCGCTTCGACGACCGCTTCGGGCGCCGTGAAATCGGGCTCGCCGATGCCCATATCGATGATGTCGCGTCCGGCATGCTTCAACTGCTCGGCTTCCTTCGCCAGTTCCATGACGTAGAAAGGCTGAATGGCGTCGACGCGAGCGGCAAGCCGCAACAGGGGATGGGTCACGGTGGTCATGCGGTGAGTCCGGTTTCGAAGGCGGGCGGGGCAGCGAGAAAGTGCGCTGTGTCGCCTACTGATCCATCCACCGGCTTCGGGTGGAGGATCAGCGCGACGGAGTGTGCTGCGTCTAGCTTTTGCGGGCGGCTTGCGTCTCGGTGGCGCGCAATTTTGCCGACAGCTTGTCGAGCACGCCATTCACATACTTATAGCCGTCCGAGCCGCCGAACGTCTTCGCGAGTTCAACTGCTTCGTTGATGACGACGCGATACGGAATATCGACGTGATGTTTGAGTTCGTAGGCAGCGACCAGCAACACTGCGCGTTCGACCGGCGACAGCTGTTCGATCGGACGGTCGAGACACGGCGTGAGGTCGGCGGAGAGCGAATCCGCCTCGCGAATCACGCCGTGCAGCAGCGTGTCGAGATGCTCGAGGTCGGCCTTGTCGAAGCCCTGCGCGTTACGCAGCTGCGCATCGATCTCGCCGCCGGGCGCGCCCGACAGCAGCCACTGATACAGCCCCTGCGTGGCCAGTTCGCGGGAACGTCGGCGAGCGCTCTTCATGCACGTTCCTCTTCTTCGTCTTCATCTTCTTCATCGTCGTCGTCATCGCTGTCGAGCTGTTCGAGCGCAACCGAAAGGTTCGCCATTTCGACCGCGACGCGCGCCGCATCGCGGCCCTTTTCGGTCATGCGGGCGACGGCTTGTTCGTCGGTGTCGGTGGTGAGGACCGCGTTGGCGACCGGCACGCCGAAGTCGAGGGCGACCCGGCTGATGCCCGCGCCGCTTTCGTTCGATACCAGTTCGAAGTGATAGGTCTCGCCGCGGATCACGGCGCCAAGTGCGATCAGCGCATCGAACTGGCCGCTTTCGGCGAGTTTTTGCAGCGCGAGCGGGATTTCGAGCGCGCCCGGCACGGTGACGAGCAGCACGTCTTCGCCGGTGACGCCGAGGCGTTCGAGTTCTTCGATACATGCATCGGCGAGGCCGTTGCAGACGGGTTCGTTGAAGCGCGACTGCACGATGCCGACGCGCAGGCCGTCACCGTCGAGATTCGGTTGATATTGTCCGATTTCCATGAGAGGTCCGTAGGTGTTGGATGAAGCGCGGATGCGCGTAAAGGGTCCGGTCAGTGGTTCGATCAGGCGGGCGGCAGCGGAGCTTGCGTCGGGCAGCCGGGCATCGGTACGAAGCCGGTGACTTCGAGGCCGTAGCCCGACATGCTACCGAGCTTGCGCGGGTTCGACAGCACCTGCATCTTGCCGACGCCCAGTTCGCGCAGGATCTGAGCGCCGATGCCGTAGGTCTTGAAGTCGACCGGACGGCGCTTGAGTGCGTCCGCCTTCTCTTTTTCGTCGAAGGCCTTGAACACGTCGATCAGATGCTCGCGCGAATCGCCGCAGTTGAGCAGCACGACGACGCCGAGATCGCACTGCGCGATTTCCTTCATCGCGGCGTCGAGCGTCCACGAGTGGGTCGACGCGCCGACTTCGAGCAGATCGAGCACCGACAGCGGTTCGTGCACGCGCACGGGTGTGTCGCGATCCGCCGCGGGCGTGCCGCGCACCAGCGCGATGTGCGGCGAGCCGCTCGGCAGATCGCGGAACATCACCGCGCGGAACGGGCCGTGTGCGGTCTGCATCGTGCGCTCGGCGACCCGCTCGACGATCGATTCGGTGCGGCTGCGATAGTGGATCAGATCGGCGATCGTGCCGATCTTCAGGCTATGTTCCTGTGCGAACTCCAGCAGGTCGGGCAGGCGCGCCATCGTGCCGTCGTCCTTGATGATCTCGCAGATCACCGCGGCCGGCGTGAGGCCCGCGAGCGCCGTGAAGTCGCAGCCCGCTTCCGTGTGGCCGGCGCGCATCAGCACGCCGCCGGGCTGGGCCATGATCGGGAACACGTGACCGGGCTGGACGATATGTTCGGGACGCGCGTCGTGCGCCACGGCGGCGGCGACCGTGCGGGCGCGGTCGGCGGCCGAAATGCCGGTCGTGACGCCTTCGGCGGCTTCGATGCTGACCGTGAATGCGGTGCCGTACTGGGTGCCGTTGCGGTAGGTCATCAGCGGCAGGTTCAGTTGCTTGCAGCGGTCCTGCGTGAGCGTCAGACAGATCAGGCCGCGACCGTAGCGGGCCATGAAGTTGATCGCTTCCGGCGTGATGAATTCGGCCGCGATGACGAGGTCACCCTCGTTTTCGCGATCTTCTTCGTCGACGAGAATCACCATCCGGCCGGCCTTCAGTTCGGCGATGATCTCAAGGGTGGAGGCGAGCGTCATGTTGGCGTGAAATTCGGGAAAGGGCGTATTTTACGCCACGCGGACGGGCGCGTCCTCCTGGCGGGGATTTCAGACGGCTGCGGACGGTTCGATGAAGCTGGAGCTGGCGGGCAAGTGGGGTCTGCGGGGGATGGGGTGGGGGAGCGACTTGCAGCCGGGGATCGGCCGCCTCGGTGGGCTCAGGTCCACCGAGGGACGATCGAATATGTGTTCCGCAAACGTCCGCTTATGACTTCGAGTTCTGGTACAGCGTGTCGCGCGGGACGAACATATGCGGCTCGAACGCCGGCAATATGATCGTCGCGCCCGCTGGCGTGATGCGGACATTGCAGGTTTGATCGACTTGCTTACCGGCCTGGTAAACGAACGCACCCGGTCCGCCGCCGCATTCGGAAGTGTGTTCGAGGAGGCGCATTTCGCGCCCGTTCGACATCGATTGTGTGACGACGAATCCGTCGGCATGAGCAACGCTTACGCCGACCAGGACAGCTAGTCCAATTACCGCTTTAGCAATCTGCATGATGAGGACCTCCGGGTCCGGCAGCGTGACGCAGGGGCCGGCCGCCGACGGGCTGGAGCCGATGCGAATACAACTATATTAGGTTGCGCTGGTTGCAAATTCCATCGTCGAACGTTGGCCGAACGGCCTAAAGGCCAGTGCGTACTGGCTCACACACACTTCTTGGCATCGTACTGATCGTAGAAAACGGTCGATCGGTCACCGACCTCGGGGCTTTAACGTTGCCCAGAGCGGGCAAGCGAGACTATGCACGGGTAGCGCTCGCGCTCAGGTAATGAGAACGTATATACTTAGTAAGTATGTGCGACGCAACCATGGAGCCGCCCGTGATGAAAGAAGCCGTTTTTACGATGAAGCTTGAAGCTGAGTTACGCGAGGAATTCATGGCAGAAGCAGAAGCAGTGCATAGACCGGCTTCGCAGGTATTGCGCGAATTGATGCGTGAGTTCGTACAACGTCAGCGCGCAGCACGCGAATACGACGAGTTTCTGAGCAGCAAGGTCGATGTCGCCCGCACCTCGTTGCGGGCTGGCAGCGGTCGCTCCAATGCCGAAGTCGAGGCTAAGTTTGCGAAACGGCGCGCCGGTGTCGCCAGCAAGGCATGAGGGTTGTCTGGACGCCGGAAGCCGAGCAGGATCGGGACGACGTGTGGGAGTACATCGCGGCTGATAACCCAGCCGCAGCTGCGTGGATGGATGAGCTGTTCAGTGATGCCGCCGCGCAGCTGGAATGTTTCCCCGAGTTGGGGAGGCGGGGAAGGATCGACGGCACCCGCGAGTTGATTCCGCACGAAAGCTATCTGCTTGTCTATGAGATTGAGGGTGATACGGTGTGGATGCTTGCCCTCGTTCATACCTCCCGGCAATGGCCGCCGATCAACTGATATTTTGCGCCGTCGACAACATCCGCTCCACATACCGCGCAATCATATCGATCTCAAGATTAACCTTCGCTCCTGCCACCAGATGCCTGAGCGTCGTCACCTCGACGGTATGCGGAATCAGGTTGATCGAAAACTCGCAGCCATCCGCGCGGTCGTCCACCGAATTCACCGTCAGGCTCACACCGTTCACGGTAATCGACCCCTTGTACGCCAGATAACGCCCCAGCTCGCGCGGCGCGAGCACCCGCAGCTCATGCGATTCGCCGACCGGCGCAAAGCGCGTCACGGTACCGAGCCCATCGACGTGCCCCGACACGATATGTCCGCCCAACCGGTCGTGCGCACGCAGCGCTTTCTCGAGATTCACGTCGCCGGTCTGTGCGAGCCCGACTGTGAGGTTCAGGCTTTCACGCGACACATCGACGGCGAACGACTGCGCAGTCTTTTCGATCACGGTCATGCACGCACCTTGAATGGCGATGCTGTCGCCAAGCAGGACATCGTCGAGATCGAGCGTTCCAGCTTCGACCACGAGCCGCACACCCGCATCGGCGTCGCTGCCGAGCGGCTTGATCGAAGCAATGCGGCCGACGGCCGCGACAATTCCGGTAAACATCGTGCGGTTTCCTTGTTCAGTGCAAGTCGGTACGTGCGAGCGGCGCGGCAAACCGCGCGAGAACCCGCAGATCCTCGCCGATCCGGTCGACCGCGTGAAAATTCAGTTGAACGCGGCCGTCGAGCGAATCGGGCGCCGCAAGATTGAACATCCCCATCGATTCGACGCCGAGCAGGTTCGGCGCGAGATAGACCAGCAGTTCGTCGACACAACCTTCGCGCAACAGCGAGCCATTCAGTTTGTAGCCGGCTTCGACATGCAGTTCATTGACATTGCGCTTGCCGAGTTCGAGCAGCATCGCCGGCAGATCGACCTTGCCGTCCGCATTGGCGAGCGACACGAGTTCGGCGCCGCGCGCGCGCAATGCGTCAGCGCGTTCCGCGAGCCGTTCATCGAGCGTGCTGCAGAAAATCAACGTCGGCGCGCCGGCCAGTATCTTCGCCTCCGGCGGCACGTCGAGCTGGCTATCGATCAGCACACGTTGCGGCTGGCGCGGCGTATCGATTGCGCGCACCGTCATGCGCGGATCGTCTTCTCTCACGGTACCGATGCCGGTCAGGATCGCCGATGCGCGTGCCCGCCACGCGTGACCGTCGGCGCGTGCGGCTTCGCCGGTAATCCATTGACTCGCGCCGGACGGCAACCCCGTGCGGCCGTCGAGCGATGCCGCGACCTTCATCCGCACCCACGGCCGGCCGCGCGTCATTCGCGACACGAAACCGATGTTCAGTTCATGCGCTTCGTTCGCGAGCAAGCCACAGCGCACTTCGATGCCGGCATCGCGCAGCATCTTGAGTCCGCGGCCCGAGACCTGCGGGTTCGGATCTTCCATGGCGGCGACGACACGCGATACCTGCGCTTCGATCAACGCATTCGCGCACGGCGGCGTGCGGCCGAAGTGGCTGCACGGCTCGAGCGTCACATAAGCGGTCGAACCGCGCACGTCCTGGCCGCGCGAACGCGCGTCCTTCAACGCGCGGACTTCCGCATGATCCTGGCCGGCCGGTTGCGTAAAGCCTTCGCCAATGACAGCGCCGTCCTTCACGAGTACGCAACCGACCCGCGGATTCGGATCGGTCGTGTACATGCCGCGCGTTGCAAGCGCGAGCGCGCGCTCCATATGGACGAAATCGGTTTGCGAGAACATCGGCATGGCTCAGGCAGCGAGTGCGGTGAACGCGCCGCGTGCGGCATCGATTGTCGCGTCGATGATCGCGTCGTCGTGCGCGATCGATACGAAGCCCGCTTCGTAGGCTGACGGCGCGAAGTACACGCCCGCGTCGAGCATCTTGTGGAAGAACGCATTGAAGCGCGGTACATCGGAGCGGGTGACTTCGGCAAAGCTCGTCGGCACGGACGCCGCGAAGTAGAGGCCGAACATGCCACCGACTGAATCTGCGGCGAACGGCACTTTCGCATCGCGCGCGGCAGCAGTGAGTCCTTCTACGAGACGGGTTGTGCGCGCACTGAGTGTGTCGTAAAAGCCCGGTGCCTGGATGAGTTGCAACGTCTTCAGGCCGGCCGCGACGGCGATCGGATTGCCCGACAGCGTGCCCGCCTGATAGACACCGCCGAGCGGGGCGAGATGCGCCATGATGTCGCGCCGTCCGCCGAATGCGGCCGCGGGCATGCCGCCGCCGATCACCTTGCCGAGGCACGTGAGATCCGGTGTGATGCCGTACGCCGCCTGCGCGCCGCCGAGCGCGACGCGAAAACCACACATCACTTCGTCGAAGATCAGCACTGCGCCGTACTCGCTGCACAGGCGCCGCAATGCGGCCAGAAACGCCGGCGTTGCACGCACGAGATTCATGTTGCCCGCGACCGGCTCGACGATCACCGAAGCGATTTCGTTACCGAATGCCTTGAACGCTTCTTCGAGGGCTTCGACGTTGTTGTATTCGAGCACGGTGGTGTGCTTCGCGATGTCGACCGGCACACCCGCGGAAGTCGGGTTGCCGAACGTCAGCAGGCCGGAGCCGGCTTTCACGAGCAGGCTATCCGCATGGCCGTGATAGCAGCCTTCGAACTTGACGATACGACTGCGGTTCGTAAAACCACGCGCGAGTCGCAGCGCGCTCATCGTCGCCTCGGTGCCGCTCGACACCATGCGGACCTGTTCCATCGACGGCACCAGCTTGCAGATCTCTTCGGCGATCTCGATCTCGGCTTCGGTCGGTGCGCCGAACGAGAAGCCGTTCGCGAGCACGCGCTGCACGGCGTCGAGCACCTCCGGATGCACATGCCCGACGATCATCGGCCCCCACGAGCCGATGTAGTCGATATAGCGCTGGCCATCGGCATCCCAGAAGTACGCGCCCTGGGCGCGTTCGATGAAGCGCGGCGTACCGCCGACCGAGCGGAACGCGCGTACCGGCGAGTTGACGCCGCCCGGGATAGTGATCTGCGCGCGTTCGAAGAGAGCTTCGTTTCTGGACTGGCTGGACATGGAATTGCGACCTGATTCGACCTGCGTGATGGATGGCGTTGCCGGCGTGCCGGGAGAGCGGGCGGCGGCGGGGTGACTGGCTGAAATTGTACCGGACTCCCGTCAATCGGGCGTTTGGCGGCAGCATCCGCTGCGGCGTTTTGCCTTGGTGGACGCCTCAAGGAGGCGAGCGGCGTGGGCTATGGACGCGCCGCATGCCGTGGATCAACCGGTGCGCTTTCTGCGCGCGTGCGCGGTGACTTTCGATGATTGCACCGGGGCGCCCTGCGGCGCGGCAGCCGATGCAACCGGCAACCGTGGCGATGCGCGCTTGCCGGTCAGTTCGGCCCAGCGCTTTTCCAGCGCGCCTTCGGCGATCGGCTTGATTGAAGTGCCCGAGCTTTGTGCGTCCCAGGTCTGGACCGAGAACGGATGCACACGTAACGCAGCGCGGTCGACCACGACGCGCTCGTTGGCATCGACAAGCCAGTCGTAGACGAATTCGATGCATAGCCGGTAGCCGCGTTTGTACGCTGGGTCCGGCACTTCGTACGGCGCTCGCGTCACATAGCCCGAGCCGAAGATGCCACGCGGTTCCGAGGCGACGCGATGCAGGAACACCCGGTCGCCTGACAGCAGGCTGCGCGCGAAACCGCAGCCCCATACATCCGCGACCGCTTCGCCCGCGGCGACGCGTTTCGCGAGGTCCGGCAGTTCTGGCCAGGGCCATTTCTTCGGGCTCCAGATCAGCAGAAAGGCGGTCATGGCGAATTTGTCGGACGCAGAAAAACGGCAGCTTAACTGATTGCGTGTCGCGGGCGACAGTATCGATTGCCTTATTGTTTATCTTTACATTGTTTTTTCGTTAACATTACAATCTGACCCACTTATCCTCTTCGATAAGTACGCTTGTCAGTACTCTCGACCTGCTACCTACCCCTGGGTGAGCAGGTCTTTTTTTGCCCAATCGTCCAGCGGCAATTACCCCGTCGGTGTCGCGGCCGCCCTAGGCATATTTCAATATCTTACGCAAGAGAATAAGCGCTCGGTTTGGCACAGAAGTGTTTTGCCAGCCCGTACCCGACGCCGGTTGCGGTGAAAAATCATGAGGGCGCGGGGCGTGCCCTCGGGCGAGTGGAAGCGATTCCCTTGTCGCCGCGCAATCCGATGCGTCTTGCGCGCACAGATTCAATCGGTCCCATGAGAGGGTAAATACCTAGAAAGGTACGTTACGCAAATCGCACACGTTAATTACGACCATCAAACAAATTTTGACGAAACATTTCTGGGCTGATACGTTTCCGTACAGCAAATGAAAGATGAGATTTGACCTTTCTTGAACGGTAAGCGTGGGGCGTCCTGCAGGCGACAACTGCGCACTATTCAGGACGTTGCGACAGCGGAAGGGGCCGTGGTTGGCATGCGAACAACCGGGAGAACAGATTTGTCGCAGTGGGGAATGGCAGGGTTTTGATTTTCAAAGTGCAGAAAAATAATTTAGTTGTACTGGCAGCTTGACCGGACTAACGGAAATTATTTTGTACGTTCGGCTGTGAAGAATTAATGAGCCGGGTAGAGCAGCGTTGTATCTGGTGCGGATGTCTGCTCGGAATACGCGTCAACGGTCTCGAAGCGGGATCCATGTGACTGGAAAAGAATTCATGCCCGTTGGGCGTGAAGGGGCGAGCTTGCTCTAACAAGCCGCTGCCTTCTGTCGTCGTGTCATTTCAATCTGGCGAATTGAGGATAGCTAAATTATAGGCAATTTCAGCTAGACACTTATGTACCGGAGGCGCTTATCAGAGATCACAGACTCTATTCATCGTTGTTTGAGCATCGGTAAAGACAAGGCGTTGGAATCCGTGCGGCGGGGTGCCGCAAACGAAGAGGCTCGCCAGGTCTCTTCGCATAACAACCTGGTATTAATGGCGAGAGGGGATTATGAAACCAAAAGAAGCAGGATCGGCCATACGAAAAATACTTTGGGCCGAAATGGCCTTGACGGCGATGGTCGGGACTTCGGCGTTTGCCCAGAGCCAGCCGTCAGCAGCAGGAGTGGCGGTTGCACCGCCGGTAACGGTCGCACAGGCGGGTACGCAGGACGGTGCCACGGCACCCGCAACAGGCACCAGCGCTCCCGTGGCGGCGGGCGTCAAGCAGCTCAAGACCTTCGAGGTCACGGGCTCGCTGATTCGAACGTCGGACAAGGTCGGCACGACCGAGATCCAGACGGTCACGCAGAAGGACATCCAGCAAAGCGGCTACACCACAGTGGCTGACTTCCTGCGCGGGACCGCCGCCAACTCGGGCGCCAGCTGGTCGCAGTCGACGATGAACAGCGCAGCGCCGGGCGGAGCCGGCATCGCACTGCGCGGCCTGAGCGAAAAATACACGCTGGTGCTGGTCGACGGGCAACGTGTCGCCAACTACGCGCAGGCGGTGAACTTCACCGACACCTTCTTCGACGTCAACACGATTCCGCTGAGCATCGTCGATCACATCGACATCGTTAAGACTGGCGCGGTCTCGATCTACGGCTCCGATGCCATCGCCGGTGTCGTCAACATCATTACCAAGAAGAACTTTCAGGGCCTGCAGCTCGATACCCAGCTTGGCAAGGCGCAGCACCCCGGCAATGGCCAGGGCAGCTTCAGCGTGCTCGGCGGCTTTGGGGACCTGAATTCGGATCGCTTCAACGTCACGGCCGCGGCAAGCTATTACCGCGACAGCGGGTCGACGCTGGCCGATCGCGATATGACGTCAGGGCAGGATTACACGCAGTACTCCGGTGGCAATAAAGCACCGTTTGGTCCGGGCCAGCAGTCATTCTGGACCACGCCCGGCGGTAACGTAGCGCTTAGCCCCTGCCCACCGGGTAGCACTCCAGGTACGAAGAACTGCGTGTACAACGTCGCTGCCGGCACCTCGCTGACACCGGCCCTGACGCGCCTGAACGCGAAAGTCCGCGGCACCTTCAAGATCGACGAGAACACCGAAGCGTACGCTGGCTTCTGGGTGAGCCGTGACGAAAGCGTGCAGTTGCAGGGACCCGCCGCGATCACTGCCAATTCGAACGTGTTTAACCCGGCGACGGGTTCTGTCGCACCGCTCTCGCGGACGGTGTCGGCGTCGAATCCGTTCAACCCGTTCGGCGTGTCGACGCCGATCAATCTGACGTTCCCGAACCAGATCGGCGTGGCGGATACCGTGTCGACGTTCTGGATGGCGTCGACGGGCATCAAGGGCTCGTACGACACCGGCAAGTTCGGAAACTGGGATTGGTCTGCCGACTACGGTCATTCGCAGAGCACGGTCGATACGAGCTACTCGAACCGCATCAACGTCGCGGGCGTCGAGAACATGCTGCTGAACGGCACGTACAACTTCGCGAATCCTTCCTCGACGCCGAACGGTCTGAACGGTGTATTCACCGACGACAACCAGCAGGCAATTTCGAAGATCGATAGCGTGACCGCCAAGACTTCGACGGCGAACCTGTTCAGCCTGCCGGCCGGCAACGTCGGTTTGGGGTTGGGCACGGAATTCCGTCATGAATCTTCGACGATCAACCCGCAAACGTACGCGTCGCAGGGCATTACCGCACCGGCAAACGTGCAGACCGTCGCCAGCTCACGCAATGTGGCGGCGTTGTTCTATCAGATCGATATTCCGATCATCAAGAACCTGACCTTCACGCAAGCTGCCCGCTACGACCACTACAGCGACTTTGGCGGTGCCTTCTCGCCGAGCTTCGCGCTGCGCTTCCAGCCGGTGCGTATGCTGACGACCTTCGCGTCGTACAGTCGCGGTTTCCGCGCGCCGACAGGTGTTGAGAACTCGCAGGCGGTCTACCTGGGTCACCAGAATCTGGTCGACCCGAACGATCCGAGCGGCGTGCCGACGAAGCACTTCACGACAGAGCAGACCACGGGTAATCCGAACCTGCAGCCTGAGCACACGAAGAACTACAACATCGGGTTCCAGTTGTCGCCGGACGCGTTGACCGATATCGGCGCGGCGTTCTACAAGGTGCATATTGACGGGGTGATCGGCACGGCAGATCCAAACGCAGTGCTTCAAGCGAACAACCCGACGACGGTGGTCCGCAATCCCGACGGTACGATCCGCTACATCGTGCAGCCGTTCGTGAACCTCGGTTCGCTCGATACCGATGGTTTCGACATGAACTTCCGCAAGGCACTCCGCACGCCGTACGGTCTGTTCACGCTGACGGGCGACTGGGCTTACGTGTGGCACTACAAGCTGCGCAGCCCGGGTTCGCCGATACAGGACTTCGCCGGCAATAACCTCGCGCTGTTGCAACCGTTCGGTGCGAGTAATCCGCGGTGGAAGGGCAATACGACGCTGGCCTGGGATTTCCACAACCTGACCACCGCATTGACCTGGCAATACACCGGTCCGTACACGAATGCGGTGGCGGCGGAATTCGGCGATGGCGGAACGGGTTCCGTTGCGTCGTACAGCCAGTTCAACCTGATGGCGACCTATCGTGGCATCAAGCACTGGACGATCTATGGCGGCATCTCGAACCTGTTCGACAAGAAGCCGCCGTTCGACGTCGAGTGGCAGTCTACGCCGGACATCACCGGCTACGACCAGTCGCTGTACACCGACCTTGGCCGCTTCTTCCAGATCGGCGCGACGTACCGTTTCTAATGGCTTGACCGAAGCGGTAACGACGTTTTAGTACATTGGATGTACACCGCTTCCTGCCCGACACGCGGCAGGAAGCGGCACAAGCCGGTCATCACGGTTCTCACTGCCTGCCTCATCCGATACGTCGGGTACAATCGCCCCACCTCTCCGTTCTTCCGTCAGTTCCGGTGTTGGCGCGGACGAACTGCCTACTCCCTGGATTCCCATGTCTCACGTTGTCAGACGCCGGCCCGATGGTCGGCTGATTCTGTTGCTCGGCGCGCTCGCTGCCTGCGGTCCGCTCTCGACGGACATGTATCTGCCGAGTTTGCCGTCGATCGCGCTCGCGTTCGGCGTCACGTCCGCCGTCGCACAATCCACACTGACCAGTTTCATGGCCGGGTTTTCGGTTGGCATGCTGTTGTACGGCCCGCTGTCCGATGCCTATGGCCGGCGCCCGATCCTGCTCGGCGGCATCGCGCTGTTTACGCTGTCGAGCATCGCGTGCGTGTTCTCGTTCTCGATCGGTTCGCTCGTGCTCGTACGCTTTCTGCAGGCACTCGGTGCGGGCGCGGCGTCGGTGCTGTCACGCGCCATCGCGCGCGATGCGCATGAGCCAAGCGATGCGGCGCGCGTGCTGTCGATGGTCGCGATCGTTACGGCGGTGGGGCCGCTGCTGGCGCCGTTGATTGGCGGTCAATTGCTACTGCTTGGCAGCTGGCGCGTGGTGTTCATGGCGCTCACGCTGTTCGGCGCGTGCTGCGCTGTGACCGCATATCTGCGCGTGCCCGAAACCTGGCCGCGCGAGAAGCGCGCCAATTCCGCGGTGTTGCAATCGTTCACTGCCTACGGCCGGCTGCTGCGCGATCCGCTGGTGTGGGGGCACTTGCTATGCGGCGGGATGGCTTTCGCATCGATGTTCACGTATATCTCGGCGACGCCGTTCGTCTACATCGATTACTTCCACGTGTCGCCGCAGCACTACGGGTTCTTCTTCGGCCTGAACGTGTTCGGCATTATCGCCGGCAACTTCCTGAATACGCGTTTCGTCGGGCGCGTGGGGCAGTTGCGCATCATCTCGTTCGCGGCGACGATCAGCTGTATCGCCTCGCTGTTCGTCGCGCTGGTGTGCATCACCGGTTGGGGCGGGCTGTGGTCGATCGTGGTTGGGTTGTTCTTCGTGGTCGGTGTGGTGGGTGTGTTGTCCGCCAACTGCACGACGGATTTGATGCACCGCTACCCGCACAACGCAGGCGCTGCGGCTGCGGTGTTCGGCGCAGTGCAGCTCGCGCTCGGTGCGCTTGCGAGTGTCGTGGTCGGGCTATGGCACGACACGTCGCCGCTCGGCATGGGCGTCACGATCGGCTCGGCTGGTGTGCTGTGTTATGTGGGACGTCTGTTGATCTTGCGCTGGCACGATCGGCCGGTGCGGTAGGGCAGCTCAGGGAAGGGTGGGCAACCCGTTGTGCTCAGGAGAAGCGCTCGAGCCGCCGCATCGCAGCAGCCCGAGTCCATCACATCACACGCACGCCCTAATCGCGCGCCGTCGACGCCGCGCCATGACTGAGCCAGTCGAGCACGGCCGTCGCCTCATCGTCGGCACCGTCGCGCACTTTCGCAACCGCTTCACGAACGTCGGCGTCCGGTGCGGCATGGCGGATCGCCACACCGACCGCCAGGATGTCGATCATCACGAGATGCAGGATTCGCGAAATCATCGACAGCTGCGATTCGCGCATTTCGATGTGATCGGTTTCGAGCGCGACTGTCGCGCGCTTGGCGAGCGGCGTGTTGCTCGACGTGATCGCGATCACCTGCGCGCCGGCCTGCATCGCCACTTCAAGCACACGCAACAGTTCGGGCGCGCGCCCCGACTTCGACACCGCGACAATCACGTCCCCCTTGCCGAGCAGCGCTGCCGACGCGGCCTGCATGTACAGGTCGCCGTACGCGATGGTCGGAATGCCGAAGCGGAAGAACTTGTAGTGCGCGTCTTGCGCAACGATGTTCGAATTGCCGAGCCCGTAGAACTCGATGCGTCGCGCGCCGGTAAGCAGATCGATTGCACGTTCGACGTGTTCGAAATTCAGATGCTCGCGCAACTGCAGGATCGCGGACACCGTGTTGTCGAGCACCTTCGCGCCGAAATCGGTTGCGGTGTCGCCGAGGTGCACCTGGCTGTGGCTGACCGGAATCGTGCCGGTCAGACCAGTGGCCAGTTTCAGCTTGAAATCGGACAACCCCTGACAGCCGAGTGAACGGCAAAAGCGGATCACGGTCGGCTGGCTCACGTCGGCCTTGCGCGCGATATCGACGATCGGATCGTTGATGATCGAGCGCGGATGATTGAGCGCGAGATCGGCGACGCGTCGTTCGGCCGGCGTCAGCGCATCGCGCATCTGCCTGATCCGCTCGAACACCGCCGACGATCCACCGCCCGCGCGATTCGACAGTTGCTCCGCGAGAATCGCTGAAACCCCCAGAAACGCCGGGTATTCGGCCGTAATCACATAGGTCGGCACGTTCTGCAGATACCCCTCGAAGCGACCCTTCGCCTCGAAGCGCTCGCGAAACGACGAGTGCGCGAACACATCGCCAAGCCGCGGCACGACACCGCCGCCGATATAGATACCGCCGAGCGCGCCCAGCGTCATCGCGACGTTGCCAGCGAAATTACCGAGGATGCCGCAGAAGCAGTCGATCGTTTCGGCGGCGAGTTCATCGCCTTCAAGTGCACGCTTGACGATCTCCGACGTATCGCACGAAGGCGCGACGCGTTTCTTGTCGCGGGCTGCGAGCGCGCGATAGATCACCTCGATGCCAGGACCGGCGACGACACGTTCGAACGACACATGCGACCACTTCTTGCGTGCGTACTGCAGCACCAGGTCTTCGCGTTCGTCTTGCGGCGAGAAGCTTGCATGACCGCCTTCGCTGCCGAGCGCGATCCAGCGGTCGTCGGCGGGAATCAGACCCGAGACGCCAAGGCCGGTGCCCGGCCCGAGCAACCCGATCACGCTGTTCTGACGACGCGCACCGCCGCCTACCTGTACACGCTGCGTGTCAGTAAGACCTGGCAGCGCCATCGCGAGCGCGGTGAAATCGTTGACGACGAGCAGCGTGTCGAAGCCGAGCGCGCGTCGCGTCGCTTCGATCGAAAAGGTCCAGTCGTGATTGGTCATACTGACCTGATCGCCGTCGACCGGATTCGCAATCGCAATCGCCGCGTGATTCACGCGACCGATCTTCGTGTCCTTCAGATACTTCTGGATGACCTCGGCGACACCGGCATACTCCGCGCACGGATAGACGCGCACCTGGGTAATCTCGCCCTGTTTCACTTCGAGCGCAAAGCGCGCATTGGTGCCGCCGATATCGGCGAGGAGCCTCGGTCCGTCGGCGTGCTGGCCCGTACCGGGCACAGCCTTAGTTTGCACACCAGTAGACATCGAGTCTCACTCCCTTGTCGTTCGCCAGCGTCGAGATGGCATTTTTTTGTGGCGCAGCGGCAGCGGCATTGAGTACGTCGAGCTTGCTCTGTCCAGCGATCAGCAGGAACAGGTGACCGACCTGTTTCAGCGCGCTCATCGACCAGCTCACGCGTGCGTGGGGCGCGGCGCCCGGATGCACGGCGACGAAGTGCTCGGGTGTGGAGATCGCGAAGTCCCATTCGGGCGAATCCGCGAAAATCGACGCGGTATGGCCGTCTTCACCCATGCCGAGCACGGCGACATCGGGCACGAGGCGCGCGGGGTCGGCGTTCAACGCCGCGACGTGCGCGTCGAGTGCCTGGGTCGTGTCGACGAGCGGCCAGAACGTGGCGTCGCGCGCGGCGTTCTGCAGCAGCGTCTCGTGCGCGAGACGCGCATTGCTCGCGCTGTCCGTTTCCGGCACCCATCGATCGTCGACCAGTGTGACGAGGATGCGCGCCCAGTCGAACGGCTGGGTGGATAGATTCTGCAGGAACGGACGTGGGCTGGTGCCGCCCGATACTGCGAGCGTGGCCAGGCGCGTGCCGGTTGCGGACGCGTTTGTCGTTGCGGCAAGCGACGCATGTAGCGCGTCGCCTACCGCCTTCGCCAGCGCGTCGGATTGGGCGCGCGGGTCGTCGAAAGCGTGAAGCTCGATCACTTCTCCTCCGTACAGCTTTCTTGTTAGTTTGCAGGGCGGGCCGCAGAGCGGCCCCTTGGATGCTGCGTCAACGGTCCGCGTCTAGAACTTCGCGCGGACGTCGCCCCGTTCAGTTTTCTACCTTCAATTTTCTTCTTCGAGCCAGCAGGTGCCGTGCTGCGCAAGCATCGCGCTTGCTGCTGCCGGTCCCCACGTGCCCGCTGCGTATGGTTTCGGTGCCTTGTTCGCGGCCGACCAGTCGTTCAGGATCGGTTCGACCCAGCGCCATGCGGCTTCCTGCTCGTCGCGCCGCACGAACAGCGCGAGCCGGCCGTTGATCACGTCGAGAAGCAGCCGCTGATAAGCCTCCATCTGGTTTTCGCGGAAGAACTGGTCGAACGCGAGATCGAGGTGGACGCTGGCGAGATTCATGCCTTCGCCAGGTTGCTTGGCGAGGCAATACAGGCGGATCGTTTCGTTCGGTTGCAGGCGAATGACGAGACGGTTCGCACCGGGGCGCAGCGCGGTCGGCCCCAGCGCCGAGTGCGGCACCGGACGGAAATTCACGACGATCTCAGCGACGCGATCCGCGAGCCGCTTGCCGGTGCGCAGAAAAAACGGCACACCCGACCAACGCCAGTTCTCGATCTCGACTTTCAGTGCGACGAAGGTCTCGGTCGTGCTGTCCTTCTTCACACCGGGTTCGGTTGCGTACGCGGGAACAGCCGTGCCGCGAATCACACCTGCATGATATTGACCGCGCACCGCGACGCGCTGGATATCGCGCGGATCGATCGGCTTGAGCGCACGCAGCACGCGTAGTTTTTCGTCGCGCACCGAGTCGGAATCCATCGAGTGCGGCGGTTCCATCGCGACGATCGAGAGCAACTGCAACAGGTGGTTCTGCACCATGTCGCGCAGCGCGCCGGTATTGTCATAGAAATCGCCGCGCGCCTCGACGCCGAGCTCTTCGGCGATCGTGATCTGAATGCTTTCGACCCATTCGCGGCGCCACAGCGGCTCGAACAGCGCATTGCCGAAGCGCAGCGCGAGCAGGTTCTGCACCGGCTCCTTGCCGAGGTAGTGGTCGATCCGGTAGATCTGTTCTTCCGCGAAGATCTCGCCGACCGCGTCGTTGATCGCGTTCGACGAACGCAGGTCGTAGCCGAGCGGCTTTTCCAGCACGATGCGCGCGTTTTCGTTAAGTCCCACCGATGCCAGCGCATGACAGATCGGCACGAACAGCGACGGCCCGGTAGCGAGGTAGAACACGCGCGTGCCGGACAGCTTGTTCACCGCGTCGCGCAGCAGCACGAAGTCTTCGGCCTTGCTGAGATCGAGCTTCACGTACTCGATGCGCGCGAGAAAGCTTTCCCACGCGGCTTCGTCGAGACCGTCCTTCGACACATACGGCTTGACGTGCCCGTTCACCCAATCGATGTACCCGGCACGATCTTCCTCATGACGCGCGACGCCGACAATCTTGCCGCTGTCCGCGAGCATGCCTGCACGGTGCGCTTCATACAGTGCGGGCAGGATCTTGCGCATCGACAGATCGCCGGTTCCGCCGAAGAGCACGAAGGTGAAGCTTGAATCGGTTTGCATGAGTCTCCGTCGATGTCCTGGTGCCGCCGAAGTGAACGCTAAGTGAGCGTCAGGGCGGCCGTAGTCCGATAAAATTTTTTTTGACACTGAATTGTAGTTTAACTACAATCCAAATCAAGAGGTAGCGCTAATTCGATGAAAAAAGCATATCCGGGACCTGCGAGATACGCGTTTTCCCGAATCGGCGGTCGTCCCTCGCATGTTAACGGAACATCTCGTTTCTGCATGGGCTGGCAGGCAGTTCCGCTGCCGTTCTGTAGTACGGTGGACCAGCCAATGTGCGATGTGCCTCGAGTCTGCAACGCGCCTCCGGCATACCGGGTCAACGGGTGCGAGGCGGGGCAGGCAAAAATCAAAAGAGGAGACAGTCAATTGCATCCCGAATCACTCATCTCTTGAGCGTCCTGCGGCCGGACAACGGCTTGCTGGCACATGCATGCGCATGCGTCTGCCCGAGGCTCGACCGCTCAATCGTTTTGCCTGTTTGAACCACTCACTGCACCCTGGCTATATCAGGGGCCATTCGTTTTTTGTTCAGGTGTCTGGAGGAGATAAGCAATGAAATTTCGCGCGATCATGGGCGCACTGTGCGCCGCGGGTCTGATGTGTGGCGTGTCGGCCGTGCAGGCTGCCGAGTCGGTTGAAGTGCTGCACTGGTGGACGTCGGGCGGCGAATCGAAAGCTGTCGGCGTGCTGAAAGACGACATGCAGAAGCAGGGTTACACGTGGAAGGACTTCGCGGTTGCGGGCGGCGCAGGGGCGGCGGCCATGACGGCACTGAAGACCCAGGTGATCTCGGGCAATGCACCGACTGCTGCGCAGATCAAGGGTCCGTTGATCCAGGAATGGGCCGATCAGGGCGTGCTGGTGCCGATCGACCCGGTCGCGGGTGACTGGAAGAAGAACCTGCCGCCGCAGATCGACAAGATCATGCACGCAGGTGGCCACTATGTCGCCGCGCCGTTCTCGGTGCACCGCGTGAACTGGGTGTGGATCAACAAGGCCGCACTCGACAAGGTCGGCGCAAAACCGCCGACCACGTGGCCGGAATTCTTCGCGCTCGCCGACAAGCTGAAGGCCGCCGGTATCCAGCCGGTTGCCGCCGGTGGTCAACCGTGGCAAGACCTGACGCTGTGGGAAGACGTCGTGCTGTCGCAAGGCGCCGACTTCTACAAGAAGGCTATTGTCGACCTGGACCAGAAGACCCTGACGTCCGCGCAGATGGTCAACGTGTTCGACACGGTTCGCAAGATCGAGTCGTACATGGATAACGGCCGCACCGGTCGCGACTGGAACCTGGCAACGGCGATGGTCATCAACGGCAAGGCCGGCATGCAGTTCATGGGCGACTGGGCGAAGGGCGAGTTCGCGAACGCGGGCAAGCAGTCGGGTACGGACTACATCTGCGCACCGGTGCCGGGCACGTCGAAGCAATACACGTTCAACGTCGACTCGTTCGTGTTCTTCCAGCAGAAGGGTCAGACGGCGGCGACCGCTGGTCAGCTCGCGCTTGCGAAGACGATCATGAGCCCGGAATTCCAGGAGCAGTTCAGCCTGTACAAGGGTTCGATCCCGGTGCGCCTCGGTGTGCCGATGGACAAGTTCGATGCATGCGGCAAGCAGTCGTACGCGGATGAACAGACGGCGATCAAGGCGGGCGGTTATGTTCCGTCGCTGGCACACGGCATGGCTCAGGCGGATGCAACCGCCGGCGCCATCACCGACGTCGTCACGAAGTTCATGAACTCGACGCAAGACTCGAAGAGCGCAGTCGAAGCGCTCGCCAAGGCTGCGAAGACGAAGTAAGCGAAGTAAGCAGGATGGCCACGTGCCCGGTTATGTGTTTCACGCGCAACCGGGCACGCGCCATGTATGACGCCTTACCCGAAGCCACACCCCATGCCAGTCCAGCGTTGCGTTGCATACCTGCAGTCGCCGGCCGCATAGTTTCAGGAGTCGAGTAGTGACTGCTTCTCTTAGCGGAAACGGGAAGAACACGGCCGCCGTGACCCGCCGCACTTCGCCGCTATCGGCGTTTGCCGACCGCTGGATTCCGAAGCTGGTGCTTTCTCCCAGCATCGTGATCAGCCTCGTCTTCGTTTACGGCTTTATCCTCGTTACCGGTTATCTGTCGTTGTCCGATTCGCGGCTGATGCCGCGCTACAACTTCGTCGGCCTCGACCGCTATCGCGAACTGTTCGAGAACGACGTCTGGTGGACCGCTGCCGCAAACCTCGGCTGGTTCGGCATTCCGTTCATTGCTATCTGCGTCGCGCTCGGTTTGTTTCTCGCCATCCTGCTCGACCAGCAGATCCGTAACGAAGGCGCGTTGCGCGCGATCTTCCTGTATCCGATGGCGCTGTCGTTCATCGTGACCGGCACTGCATGGCAATGGATCCTGAATCCCAACCTCGGTATGCAGAAGGTGTTCCACGACTGGGGCTGGACGAGCTTTACCTTCGACTGGCTCGACAATCCCGACCGCGCGATCTTCTGTATCGTGATCGCGGCCGTCTGGCAGTCCACCGGTTTCGTGATGGCGCTGTTCCTTGCTGGCCTGCGTGGCGTCGACGCCGAAATCTTCAAGGCAGCACAGGTGGATGGCGCAAGGTTGCCCACCATCTATCGCCGCATCGTCATTCCGAGCATGCGCCCGGTGTTCTTCTCGGTGCTGCTCATTCTCTGCCACATCACGATCAAGACCTTCGACCTCGTCGTCGCGCTGACCGCGGGCGGCCCGGGCACGTCGTCGTCGCTGCCGGCCATGTTTATGTACACGTTTTCGTTTAATCGCGGGCAGCTTGGCGTCGGCGCAGCATCGTCGATGATGATGCTCGCGACCGTCGTGGCCGTACTCGTGCCGCTCATGTATATGGAATCGAGGAGCACGCGCAATGCAGCCTAAGATGACGATTAGCCGTGCCGTCATTTATGCGGCCTTGATTCTGTTTGCGCTGTATTTCCTGTTTCCGCTGTACGTGATGCTGTCCACGTCGTTCAAGGATCTGGATCAGTTACGTCACGGCAACCTGCTGACGCCGCCGTCCAGCCCGACCTTCGCACCGTGGATCAAGGCCTGGAGCCAGGCATGTACGGGTGTGCGTTGCGACGGCATGGAACCGTTCTTCATGAACTCGGTGCGGATGGTGATCCCGGCCGTGCTGATCTCGTCGATCATCGGCGCGTTCAACGGCTATGTGCTCACGCACTGGCGGTTCCGCGGCGCCGATGCGCTCTTCACGATGCTGCTGGTGGGCTGCTTCATCCCGTTCCAGGCAATCTTGCTGCCGATGGCGCGCGTCGAAGGTTTCTTCGGCCTGTCGAATACGGTGGGCGGACTCGTGCTGGTGCACGTGGTGTACGGGATCGCCTTCACGACAATGTTCTTCCGTAACTTCTACGTGAGCATTCCGGCCGAACTCGTGAAGGCGGCGCGTATCGACGGGGCCGGGTTCTTCGTGATTTTCACGAAGATCCTGCTGCCGGTATCGCTGCCGATCTTCATGGTCTGCCTGATCTGGCAATTCACGCAGATCTGGAATGACTTCCTGTTCGGGATCGTGTTCTCCGGTGTCGATTCGATGCCGATCACGGTTGCGCTGAACAACCTCGTCAATACGTCGACCGGGGTGAAGGAGTACAACGTCGACATGGCCGGCGCGATCATCGCCGCGCTGCCCACGCTGCTCGTCTACGTGATCGCCGGCCGCTACTTCGTGCGCGGCCTGACAGCGGGCGCGGTGAAGGGCTAATCCAATGGACGCCGCGGTGGCGCAGTGCGCCTCGCGGCTTGAACAGCATCCGGCCGGCGGCGCTTCGCGCGGCGGGTTCGAAGCAGTACAGAGACTAGAGGAATCACAGCATGGCAAGCCTTTCCATCCGTGACGTATACAAGACTTACCCGAACGGCGTGCCGGTTCTGAAGGGTGTCGATATCGACATCGAAGACGGGCAGTTCCTGATTCTGGTCGGCGGCTCCGGCTGCGGGAAGTCGACGCTGCTGAACATGATCGCCGGTCTCGAAACCGTGACGAAGGGCGAGATCCTGATCGACGGCAAGGTTGTGAACGACCTGTCGCCGAAGGATCGCGACATCGCGATGGTGTTCCAGTCGTACGCGCTATACCCGTCGATGACGGTGCGCGAGAACATCTCGTTCGGTTTGAACATCCGCAAGGTGCCGAAGGCCGAGCAAAGCCAGATTGTGGAGCGTGTGTCGAACATGCTGCAGATTCAGCATCTGCTCGATCGCAAGCCGGGCCAGCTGTCGGGCGGCCAGCGTCAGCGCGTCGCGATGGGGCGTGCGCTCGCGCGCGATCCGGTGATGTTCCTGTTCGACGAACCGCTGTCGAACCTCGATGCGAAGCTGCGTATCGAGATGCGTTCGGAAATCAAGCTGCTGCATCAACGCCTTGGTACGACGATCGTGTATGTGACGCATGATCAGATCGAAGCGATGACGCTCGGTGATCGGATTGCGGTGATGAAGGACGGTGTGGTCCAGCAGTTCGGCGCGCCGCAGGACATCTACGATTCGCCGTCCAATCTGTTTGTCGCCGGTTTTATCGGTGCGCCGCCGATGAACTTCATTCAGGGTAAGGTGGTGGAGCAGGGTGCCGGGTTCGGTATGGAGCTCGATACGGGTGCGCGACGTGGCGTGTTGAATCTGCCGTTCGACGGCAAGGTGAAGAGCCATGTTGGGCGCGAAGTGATTCTTGGGCTGCGGCCGGAGCGGATCACCGATGCACGGAGCGCGCATAACGTTGAAGATGCGCAGTTGCAGTCGATGGAGGTGAAGATCGATGTGATTGAGCCGACCGGGCCGGATACGCTGGTGTTTGCGCAGGTGAATGGCAAGCGGGTGGTGAGTCGGGTGCATCCGGCGTCGAATCCGCAGCCGTTGTCGAATATGAATTTGTTGTTCGATGTGTCGAAGGCGGTGTTGTTTGATCCTTCGAATGAGGAGCGCATTGCATAGGGGTCGGCTTTTGCCTGTGCTGGCGGCTCTTTGTTAGCTCCTCGCGGCTGGTCTTTGGTTTATGCCTGTACCGGCGGCTTTGTTTTGGCGCCTCGCGGCGCAGGCGTTGCCCCTGTGCGGGGCGGCACCTTCTTTCTTTGCCGCGGCAAAGAAAGAAGGCAAAGAAAGCCGCTCGAGACGTTACCGAGTCGTTTCCGCGTGTAGCCCTCGTGGCCCGCACCTAAGTGTCGCCCTCGCACTGAAACGGTAGTGGTCCGAGACGAGATCACACCTCGCCCCGCCAACGGTAGTGACAAGGCGCTCATCCGTTCCGGCGAGCTTCGCCGCCGACGGGCATAACCCGCTTCGGCTTCGTTTAGCACATCCTTGCGTTTTCGACTTCAGGCTTGCTCTCCCTTCAACTTGCCGCATTAACTTCGTCGCCGACTTCCTGTTCGGGCTTGCGTCTTGAACTGTCCTTCAGCTTTCGCATTCAACTTGACGTCCCGCTGTCCTCGTCAGGTTTCCGCTGTGGTCACCCAACCGCGAGCACGTAGTGCGAGTGGGATGAATGACGGCCTTGTCACTATCGGTTGAGATGCGAGGGATGGTCTTGTTTCGGACCACTACCGTTTCAGCGCGAGAACGACACTTAGGCGCGGGCCACAAAGGCTGCACACGGAAATGACCTGCTATCGTCTCGAGCGGCTTTCTTTGCCTTCTTTCTTTGCCGCGGCAAAGAAAGAAGGTGCCACCCCGCACAGGGGCAACGCCTGCGCCGCGAGGCGCTAACTCGCAGCCGCCTGCACAGGCATAAACCAAAGACCGGCCGAGAGGCGCAAACGAAGAGCCGCCGGCACAGGCAACAGACCAAGTCAGACAGTCAGCCGCCCAGGCTGCAGTAACACCAGAACTGCCCCCGCCCCCCCATCATTCGGCCGTGCCTGGCAAAACGCGATTACCTCTTCCTTCTGCACGAGCCACGCGCGAACCTTACCCTTCAGCACGGGCTCCTTGCCCACAGACCCAAGCCCCTTGCCGTGAATCACCCGCAGACACCGCAGGCCACGTTTAACCGAGTCGCGCACGAAACTGGCCAGCGCGTCGCGCGCTTCGTCCCGCCGCATGCCGTGCAGATCGAGCTGCGCCTGCACGATCCACTCGCCGCGGCGTAATTTGCGCACCACGTCCTGGCTGATGCCCGGGCGGCAGTAGTACAGCGTATCGTCGGTTTCGAGCAGGACCTCGGGATCGAACTCGTCGGATAACGCCTCCTGCAGCACCGCCTCTTCGTCGAGCTGGGTCTGCACCGGCAGCGGGGCAGGTGGCTGACGCGGCACCGAAGCACGCGGTGGAACCGTAAGCGGCGCGACTGCGCCAATCTCACGACGGAACAGGTCGGCATCGGCGGTGGCTTCGCGTTGCGCTTGCTGCGCGACGACGCGTTCCCGTTCGCGGCGCTCGGCTGCGCCTTTCAGCGAATCGCGCAATGCACCGAGGCCGGCAAGTCCCGGCGCGGGTTCGGCAGCCGCTTTTGTGGGTGCGGCGGCGGGTGGCGCGGGTTGTGCCGGCGCAGGCTTCGCGCGTTTCGGTTCGCTAGGGTGAGGCAGGTTCTTCGGCATGACGGTCAGACAGATCGCGCTGCAAGGTGAATCGGAGCAATCGGGGCCACGTGTCGGTAACGACGCTACCCACAAGACACTACAAACAACAAGGGCCGCTGGCTTGTCGGCCGCGGCCCCTGCTCGGTGTGCGTCGGGTAGCGCCCGGACGCTATTTTACCGTTCTGCTTCCGCGCTCAGCACGTGCTCGCCGGCGGTTTCGTGGATGCTCTCGAGATAGCGCTGTGCGTCGAGTGCGGCCATACAGCCCGTGCCGGCGCTCGTGATGGCCTGGCGGTACACGTGATCCTGCACGTCGCCAGCGGCGAACACGCCCGGAATGCTCGTGCCGGTCGCATTACCCGTGAGCCCGCCGTTCGTGATGATGTAGCCGTTCTTCATTTCCAGCTGACCTTCGAACAGATCCGTGTTCGGCTTGTGGCCAATCGCGACGAAAACGCCTTGCAGGCCGAGATCGGTGGTGGCGCCGGTTTGCGCGTGCTTGATACGCAGACCTGTTACGCCAGACTGGTCACCCGTCACTTCGTCGAGCACGTGGTTCCACTTGATCTCGACGACGCCTTCCTTTTCCTTCGCCAGCAGACGGTCGATCAGGATCGGCTCGGCGCGGAACTTGTCGCGGCGATGGATAACCGTCACCTTCTTCGCGATGCCCGCGAGATAGAGTGCTTCCTCGACTGCCGTATTGCCGCCGCCGATCACCGCAACGTCCTGCTTCTTGTAGAAGAAACCGTCGCAGGTTGCGCAGGCGGACACGCCCTTGCCCATGAATGCTTCTTCGGAGGGCAGGCCGAGATACTGCGCCGATGCGCCAGTCGCGATGATCAGCGAGTCGCAGGTGTATTCGCCTGCGTCGCCGATCAGGCGGATCGGCTTTTCGCCGAGCTTCGCGGTGTGGATGTGATCGAAGACGATCTCGGTGTTGAAGCGCTCGGCATGTTCCAGAAAGCGCTGCATCAGTTCCGGTCCCTGCACGCCGTTCGCGTCGGCGGGCCAGTTTTCGACGTCGGTCGTGGTCATCAGCTGGCCGCCCTGTGCGAGCCCCGTGACGAGTACCGGCGCCAGGTTGGCGCGCGCCGCATAGACGGCAGCGGTATAGCCGGCGGGGCCGGAACCGAGAATCAGGACCTTCGCGTGTTTGGTGGGTGCAGGCATGATCGAAATCCGTAAATAGCGTCCGGCCGGGTGGTGCAGGATGGTGCGAAGCCGGGAACGTGTGTCGAAACTGTAGATGGGTATCAGTCCGGCATTATAAAGGGCGGGGCAATCGGCCGCTCCATGAAGCTTTGCGATGGCGGCGATAGCAAGACGCATGAGCCTTGCCGGTGGTGTCTGCAAGGCTCCCTGAACAAGGCTGCGTGCGGGCAGCCGGGAGTCGGCGGGCCCATGAAACCCCGATTTCCCCCTCCAGACCCGGTTACCGTCATTTACAGCCTTGTACGCAATACAACGTTTACAATAGACCGGATCAATCGACTGGCGGCTGGCCCAGCCCGCAACACGCACCGGACCGCCCACGCAACAGGATCAATGGCAAAAGCTACTTATTCCGCGAACGCGCAGGCATTGCCGCACCGCATGTCGCGTCTCTTCACCGAAATCCGCTGGATCCTGCAGGTCGCGCTCGGCGTATTCCTGCTGATGGCACTCGTCAGCTACAGCCGCCACGATCCGAGCTGGACGCACGCGGCGCAGGTCGATCGCATCGCCAACTGGGCGGGCCGCGTCGGCGCGTGGACCTCCGACATCCTGCTGCTGCTGTTCGGGCTGTCCGCCTACTGGTGGATCGTGCTGCTCGCACGGCGCATCTCCGCAAACTACCGGCGCATCACACATCACGAGGCGGTTTCCGACGACGGTCCGCGCGATATCAGCTGGCTGGCCGAAGCGCTCGCGTTCGTCGTGGTGCTGCTCGCCTGCGATGGCATCGAGGCGCTGCGCATGTGGTCGCTGAAAGTGCAATTGCCGCGCGCCCCTGGCGGCGTGGTCGGCGAAGCGGTGGCGCGCGGCGTATCGCACGCGCTTGGCTTCACCGGCGGTACGCTTGCGCTGCTGGTCGTGCTGGCCGCTGCGCTGTCGCTGTACTTCCGCTTCTCGTGGTTATCTGTGGCGGAGCGGGTCGGCGATTCGATCATCTCCGCGGTGACGTTCGCGAAGCTGCGCCGCGAGGCCGGCCGCGATCGCAAGCTCGGTGAAGCAGCGGCCGTTAAACGCGAAGGGAAAGTCGAACAGGGCCGCGTGCGGATCGAGGAACACGAGCCGGTCACGATAGTCGCGCCGGTCGTGAAGCCCGAAAAATCCGAACGCGTCGAGAAGGAGCGGCAGGTGCCGCTCTTCACCGACCTGCCTGGCGATTCGACCTTGCCGCCGGTCTCGCTGCTCGATCCCGCACCCGAAGTGCAAGAAACCATTTCCGCCGATACGCTTGAATTCACCTCGCGTCTGATCGAGAAGAAGCTGAAGGATTTCGGCGTCGACGCGAGCGTGATTGCTGCTTATCCTGGGCCGGTCGTGACGCGCTACGAGATCGAACCGGCCACCGGCGTGAAGGGCAGCCAGATCGTGAACCTCGCGAAGGACCTCGCGCGGTCGTTGTCGCTGGTATCGATCCGTGTCGTCGAGACGATTCCGGGCAAGAACTACATGGCGCTCGAACTGCCGAACCAGCGCCGGCAAACCGTGCGGCTGTCGGAGATTCTCGGCTCCGCCGTCTATGCGGACGCGTCGTCGCCGCTGACCATGGGTCTCGGCAAGGACATCGGCGGCAAGGCGGTCTGCGCCGACCTCGCGAAGATGCCTCACCTGCTGGTGGCCGGCACGACCGGCTCGGGCAAGTCGGTGGGGATCAACGCGATGATCCTCTCGCTGCTCTACAAGGCGAGCGCCGAGCAGGTGCGGATGATCCTGATCGATCCGAAGATGCTCGAAATGAGCGTCTACGAAGGCATTCCGCATCTGCTGTGTCCGGTCGTCACCGACATGAGCCAGGCCGGCCACGCGCTGAACTGGACGGTCGCCGAGATGGAGCGCCGCTACAAGCTGATGAGCAAGCTCGGTGTGCGCAATCTCGCGGGCTACAACAACAAGATCGACGAAGCGGCGAAGCGCGAAGAGAAGCTGCCGAATCCGTTCAGCCTCACCCCGGACGATCCCGAACCGCTCAACCGGTTGCCGAACATCGTCGTCGTGATCGACGAACTCGCCGACCTGATGATGGTGGTCGGCAAGAAGGTCGAAGAGCTGATCGCGCGGATCGCGCAGAAGGCGCGCGCGGCCGGCATTCACCTGATCCTCGCGACGCAGCGTCCGTCGGTCGACGTGATCACCGGGCTCATCAAGGCGAACGTGCCGACGCGAATGGCATTCCAGGTGTCGTCGAAGATCGACTCACGCACGATTCTCGACCAGCAGGGCGCCGAATCGCTGCTCGGTATGGGCGACATGCTGTACCTGCCGCCAGGTAGCGGCTTGCCGGTCCGGGTGCACGGCGCGTTCGTATCCGACGAGGAAGTGCATCGCGTCGTCGACAAGCTCAAGGAACAGGGCGAGCCGAACTACATCGAAGGCATTCTCGAAGGTGGCACGCTGGGCGAAGGCGACGAGGGTTCCGCGGGCGCTGCGGGAACTGGTGCTGCGGGCGGCGAGTCCGACCCGCTGTACGATCAGGCGGTTGAGATTGTCATCAAGAATCGTCGCGCGTCGATTTCGCTCGTGCAGCGGCATCTGCGGATCGGCTACAACCGCGCCGCCCGGCTGCTCGAACAGATGGAGCAGTCGGGGCTCGTGTCGGCGATGTCGTCGAACGGCAATCGCGAGATTCTCGTGCCGACCCGGGACGCCGACTAGCGGGGCACGCGGCATGCCTCGCGGTGCGCTCCACATGGCCTCGCGCGCACCGCGGCAACCCGCCCGCGCGACCATCCGATTCCATTCACGGAGAAACACCATGCAGCACTATGCCGGGCAAGATGCCCGCCACGAAGTCGTCCGCTCGGGCCATGTAAGCCGTCTGCGTCGCCTGATCCGCACACTGGCTCGCGGCGTCGGTTGTGTCGCGATCGGCGCGTCGCTGCTGGCGGCAGCGCCGGCATTCGCGAGCGGCACCGAGCAGTTGCAGGCGTTTGTCGCGCAGGTGCATTCGGCGCGCGGCTCGTTCGTGCAGCGCGAAATCAAGGCGCCGAACAACGCACAGGGCGCAAGCGGCGCACTGCCCACCACGCGTACGGGCGGCACATCGAGCGGTACGTTCTCGTTCGCGCGGCCAGGCAAGTTCATCTGGTCGTACGAGAAACCGTATCAGCAGTTGCTGGAAGCCGACGGCGACAAGCTCTATGTGTATGACAAGGATCTGAACCAGGTCACGATTCGCAAGCTCGGCGGCGCGCTCGGCGCGAGCCCGGCCGCGATCCTGTTCGGCAGCAATGATCTGGACAAGAACTTCACGCTGCAGGACGCGGGCGTGAAGGACGGCATCGACTGGCTAGAGTTGACGCCGAAGGCGAAGGACACGCAGTTCCAGCGCGTCGGCATCGGTTTCCGGAACGGCAACCTCGAAGCGATGGAGCTGCACGACGTGTTCGGTAACGTGACGTTGCTCACGTTCACGAACATGGAGAAGAACCCGGCGTTGCCCGCCGATCAGTTCAAGTTCACGGTGCCGAAGGGTGCCGATGTGATCAACGGCTGAACGCATTTTCCGCAGATTTTGCGCCGGGCGTCTGCTGCCCGGCGTCTCGCACGCTACCGCGCTACGCCGCGTAAGTCCGCGTGCGCACCGACACCAACGCCAGATAACCGAGTGCGCCGATCGCGAGCGCGGGCAACGTCGCGCCGAGATTCGGTAGCCACTGGTTGATCGCGTGATAGGCGGCGATGCCGATCGCCCACGCGGCGAACGCGCTCACATGCCAGCCGCCAGAGAACGCGTAACGCCCGCGCAGGTCCGCTAGCGCAGCGGCTTCGATGCGGCGCTTGCGCACGATGAAGTGATCGGCCAGCACGACACCGAACAGCGGCGCGAATACCGAGCCGATCAGCAACAGGAAGTTCTGATACTTCGCCATCGGTACCAGCAGCGCGATCAGCGTGCACAGCGCACCGAACCCGGCCGATAACAACGGTACGCCCGCTCGCGTCCAGAACGTCCCCGTCGATACCGCCGCCGAGTGAATGTCGGCAAACGCGTTATCGATTTCGTCGATCAGTACCAGCAGCAGTGCAAGGCCGCCGCCGGCCTGCGCGAGTGCGGTGGTCAGCAGCGCATCGCCGCCGCCCGCTGCGAGACCGTACACGGCGCCGAGCGCATAGAACCACAGGTTAGCAATGCCGTAGCCGAACAGCGTGCCGCGGAAGGTTTCGCCGGGGCGTCGGCCGAAGCGTGTGTAATCGGCGATCAGCGGCAGCCATGAGAGCGGCATTGCGACGACCAGATCGACGGCGCCTCCGAACGGCATCTCGCCGGTGCCTGGGCGGCGCATCAGCGCTGCAAGATCGTGTCGCGCGAGCAGACTCCACGTGAGCCAGGCCGCACCCGCGAGCAGCAGCCAGATGCCCCACGTGCGCAGAAAACGCCGGACGAACGACAGAGGACCGCTGATCGCGAGCAGTGTCGCCAGTAGACCGAAGAGTACGGTCCAGACGAGCGGCATCGACAGGTTGAACGCCTGCTTCGCGAGCGCATCGGCGGAATCGCGCATGACGATCACTTCGAACGAGCCCCAGCCGACCAGTTGCACCGCATTCAGCACGGCCGGTATCGAGGCGCCGCGTACGCCGAGCGTCGGGCGCAGCGACGACATCGCTGCGAGCCCCGTGTCCGTGCCGATCACACCGGCCAGGGCGAGCAGTACGACGCCGATCACGGTGCCGAGACCGATTGCCGCGAGCGCAAGCGGTAATGCCAGCCCGGGCACCAGCAGTGCGCCCGCTTGCGCGACCAGTAGCCCGATGCCGAGCGAGAACCACAGCGCGAAGGCGTCGCCGGTGCGGAACGCGCGTCGTGCGTCGGGCACGGGAGTGAGCGGAGCGTAGGTGGGACCGGCGGCGCCGGCGTGCTGGTCTTCTGTCATCGTGTGCTGGTCCTGTCTTGTTGTGTCTTGTGTCGGGCTTGTGCCGGCATTGCCTCGGAGACTGCCGGCGTGCAGTGGCCCGGTCTATAGTCTGGCCTGCCGCAAGCCGCAAGCCGCAAGCCGCAAGCCGCAAGCCGCAAGCCGCAAGCCGCAAGCCGCAAGCCGCAAGCCGCAAGCCAAGCCGCAAGCCGCAAGCCGCAAGCCGCAAGCCGCAAGCCGCAAGCCGCAAGCCGCAAGCCGCAAGCCGTCCGGTGCGCGGCCCGGCACCCGGGTACACGCTGCGCCCGGCGCCCGGCACCCGGCGCGCTGCGATCGATCTGCTGCCGCTCCGGCTCAGGCTCGCGCCGCGGCTGTCATAATGCACGACTGTACCTGCCGGCCGCCTGTCCACCGAGGTTCGCTGACCTCTGCCGACATCCGCCCGGTCCGCTGCATTCGATGTCGCCCGCAAACGGGCGGCGGGTCCGGGCAAGGTTTGTCCGGAAAGCCGAGATTATCCCCAAAACGCCATGTTCGAAGAACCCCGCGCCAATGTTCCGCTCGCCGAACGCCTGCGGCCCCGCTCGATCGACGAAGTGATCGGCCAGAAGCATCTGCTCGGCCCGAACAAGCCGCTGCGGGTTGCATTCGAGTCCGGCGAAGCGCATTCGATGATCCTCTGGGGCCCGCCCGGCGTCGGCAAGACCACGCTCGCGCGGTTGATGGCAGATGCGTTTCATGCGGAGTTCATCTCGTTGTCGGCGGTGCTCTCGGGCGTGAAGGATATCCGCGAAGCCGTCGAGACCGCGCAGGTCCATCGCGCGCACGGACACCAGACGCTCGTGTTCGTCGACGAAGTGCACCGCTTCAACAAGAGCCAGCAGGATGCTTTCCTGCCGCACGTCGAGTCGGGGCTGTTCGTGTTTGTCGGCGCGACGACCGAGAACCCATCATTCGAGGTGAACAGCGCGCTGCTGTCGCGAGCCGCGGTGTACGTGCTCAAAAGCCTCGATGCCGACGAACAACGCGAACTGCTCGAGCGCGCACAGCAGGAACTCGGCGGCCTCACGTTCACCGACGAAGCACGTGACGCACTGATCGGTTCCGCAGATGGCGACGGCCGCAAGCTGCTCAACAACCTCGAGATCGTCGCGCGCGCGGCGGCTCAGCAGAAGACGAAGGAGATCGACGGTACGCTGCTCGGCAGTGCGCTCGCGGAGAATCTGCGCCGCTTCGACAAGGGTGGCGATGCGTTCTACGACCAGATCAGCGCGCTACACAAATCGGTGCGTGGCAGTAGCCCGGACGGTGCGCTGTACTGGTTCTGCCGGATGCTCGATGGCGGCGCGGATCCGCGTTATCTGGCGCGCCGCATCGTGCGGATGGCGTGGGAGGACATCGGTCTCGCCGATCCACGCGCGGGCCGCATCGCGCTGGATGCCGCCGAAACCTACGAACGCCTCGGTACGCCCGAAGGCGAACTCGCGCTGGCGCAGGCAGTGATCTATCTGGCGGTCGCGCCGAAATCGAATGCGGGCTACATGGCGTACAACGAAGCGCGGCGTTTCGTCGGCAAGGATCAATCGCGGGCGGTGCCGGTGCATCTGCGCAACGCGCCCACGAAGCTGATGAAAGAACTCGGCTACGGTCACGAGTACCGTTACGCGCACGACGAACCCGATGCGTATGCCGCCGGCGAGACCTATTTGCCCGACGATATGCGCGAGCCGCACTGGTACGAACCGACGCCGCGCGGGCTCGAAGGCCGGATCGGCGAGAAGCTGGCGTGGCTTGCTGAACTCGACGCGCAATGGCGCAGCGAGAACAAATCGAAGAAAGGCTGACGCCTGCCGGATAGCGCCGCGAAGGTGTCCCATCGAGAACCTGCCGGCGCCCGGGCGCCGGTGCGTTAAAATCCCATCCTCACACAACGAACACGCGTCCCTCCTCATGCTCGACATCCAGCTGCTGCGCAAAGACATCGACGGCGTCGCGAAGCGCCTCGCCGATCGCGGCTATACCCTCGACGTCGCCGCGTTTTCCGCGCTCGAAGCGGAACGCCGTACGAACCAGACCCGCACCGAAGACCTGCAGGCGCGCCGCAACACCCTGTCGAAGCAGATCGGCGGGATGAAAGGGCGGGGCGAGGATACCTCGGCGGTGATGGCCGAAGTGGGCGGTATCGGCGACGAGATGAAGGCGTCGGCGGCGAAGCTCGAGGAAATCCAGACGAAGCTCTCCGACCTGTTGCTCGGCGTGCCGAATCTCGCGCATGAGAGCGTGCCGCTCGGCAACGACGAAAGCGGCAATGTCGAAGTGCGCCGCTGGGGTACGCCGCGCGAGTTCGATTTTCCGGTGAAGGATCACGTGGATGTCGGCACGCCGCTCGGGCTCGACTTCGAAACCGGTGCGAAGCTGGCCGGCGCGCGCTTCACGATGCTGCGCGGACAGATTGCGCGGCTGCATCGCGGGCTTGCGCAATTCATGATCGATACGCACACGCGGCAGCATGGCTACACGGAAATCTACACGCCGTACATCGTCAATCCGGAGATCCTGTACGGCACCGGACAACTGCCGAAATTCGCCGACGATATGTTCCGCGTCGAGAAGGGCGGTGGCGAGAATACGGTGACGCAGTATCTGATTTCCACGTCGGAAATCTCGCTGACGAATACGGTGCGCGACAGCATCGTCGAAGCAAACACGTTGCCTATCCGGCTGACCGCGCATTCGCCGTGCTTCCGTTCGGAGGCGGGTGCGTACGGTCGCGATACGCGCGGGCTGATCCGCCAGCATCAGTTCGACAAGGTCGAGATGGTGCAGATCGTCGAGCCGGAAACGTCGTACGACGCGCTCGAACAGATGGTCGGACACGCCGAAGCGATCCTGCAGAAACTCGAATTGCCGTATCGAGTGATTACGCTGTGCACGGGCGATATGGGTTTCTCTGCGGCGAAAACCTACGACCTCGAAGTGTGGCTGCCTGCGCAGGAAACGTATCGCGAGATTTCGAGCTGCTCGAATACCGAAGCGTTCCAGGCGCGCCGGATGCAGGCCCGTTATCGCAACGCGCAGGGCAAGCCGGAACTCGTACATACGCTGAACGGTTCGGGGCTCGCGGTGGGGCGCACGCTGGTCGCGGTGCTCGAAAATTTCCAGAATGCGGACGGCTCGGTGACGGTGCCGGCGGCGCTGCGTCCGTACGTCGATGGGATCGAGCGGCTGCACCTGGCGGCCTGAGTCCGACGGCGTTCGTCGGGCAAAAATGGCTTGGAATCCGGTCTCAACTGTTCTATAATCTTCGCTTCGCCAAACAGCGACCCGTTTGGCGAAGCGGTTGAATGATCGAGAATCAACGTAGTTTGTGGTGCGATTTCTCTATCAATATCAACGCTATTCAAGCCGGAAAGGTGGCAGAGTGGTCGAATGCGCCGGACTCGAAATCCGGTGTACAGTTATGCTGTACCGTGGGTTCGAATCCCACCCTTTCCGCCAAAGAAAACGCCGTTTTCATTTTTTGTTTAATCTTGCGTAAGGCCAACCCTTACAAAAGAAAAAATGAGAATAGGTTACGCGAGAGTATCCACGCAAGAGCAGGAAACCCGCGCACAACTCGACGCGCTCCGAAAATCCGGCGTCGAGTTGATTCACGAAGAAAAACGGTCCGGCGCTACTCTGCGCCGACCTGTCCTAGACAAACTCCTCCGAAATCTCAAGCGTGGCGACACACTCGTCGTCTACAAGCTCGACCGCATCGCACGATCACTTAAGCATCTCCTCACGATCATTGACCGCCTGCAGGATCGCGGGTCGAACTTCGAAAGCCTGACCGAACACATCGACACGAACACGCCGGCCGGTCGGCTGATGCTGCAAATGCTCGGGGCGTTTGCTGAGTTCGAACGCGAGATGATTCGTGAGCGGACGAAGAGTGGAATGCAGGCCGCGAAGCGTCGCGGGATTCGTTTGGGCAGGCCGCGAAGCCTCGAAGCTCATGAGGAGGCGAGGGCAGTGAAGCAATGGCGCACAGGACGCTACACGCTGACCGCGTTAGCGCACGAACACGGTGTCCACCTGTCGAGTATCAAACGCGCGGTGTATCGGGCCGAACAAACGGCACAGCCGAGTCTTCTGAACGACTGAGACGCCCCGCGTATCGCATGGGGAAGGGGCAGGTGAGGCCAGCCCCTTCCCCAGTGCCGAGCGTATCTTTTTCCGTGGCCGTAAAGGGTTCGCTTCGCCGCTGCGCGCCCTTGACGGAATTCGCGTTGATGGAAATTGGTATAGACAGCAATCATTGCTTAAGACTGCTAACAATATGCTCATCGATCATCAAAAAAGTGCCTACGATCGGGGCACATGTGTGCGACCGGTGACCGCTAGAACGATCGGGCAACGGCGGACCCGTTTACGCTGGCAATCATGGCGCCACGGACACCATGAACAACCTTCACACCTGTGGACGAACATCGAGGAAGCCGTCAATCGAATTGGTTCACTCGCGACGGACACTTATACCGTCACGTGACCACTGTTTCAAAGGTGCGGAAGGGACAACGACCGACAAGAGCCGTCTCATCGTGTCAGCAGCACATTGAAAATAGCCCAACGATCCAAGTGGGTCACTTCTAAGCTGCAGTTGACACTAGCAAGACCGTGAAGCAGCATCATTTTGTTGTGGCAAATACGTTATGAAGTGAAGTGAAGCACGATCATTTTCATCGGATTGATGGCTATTTTCAATGCCAGCGGCACTGGGTACTTTATTTGATTTAATAATTAAAATAGATCTCCTTGTATGATTTTACAATATTTATAATTGTCAATTTTAGTTTCGTGCTAGCCTCGATACTTGATTAACGAAGGTGTTTAATAAAGCGATTTCATTTGATCATCTCTCGAAAATTAGAAATTACGCATACGTCGATATTTAGAGCGATTTTATGTGGTCATCGAGAGAGGGTGGGGCGTAGTTGATGTACTTTTCTAGTTAATCTATTTGTGAGGAATAACATGAAATCAGTAATCTTTTCAGTGATTGCATGCGGTACGTTGGCTTTTGTTAGTATTCCCTCAAAAGCTCAAACTATTTATAGTCCAGTCCTTACCTGCACTGCCGCGGGCAGCTCAATTACTTGCACTGCCACGGGTATCCCATCGGTTACTGCGTATGAATGGCTCGGGGCTAATGTAAATTTAACATATCTAAGCGGCACGAGCGTTCAAGTATCGTGCCCTGATTCGGCGTTTCGGACCGGCGGAGGATGGGCGACAGTGACAGCACGTGTGCCGGCTGGGACGGCACCCAGCTCCGGAAGCTCATACGCAGAGGCCACCACGAGCATTTCTTGCAATTCATAGTTGGCCGATTGTGTAATACACTCCCGTTCATGTCCAACTGAAAGCAGGCAAGATTCACTTTGTAATTAATTGGGTAATTTTGCTGTTTTCAAGTTGGGCGATAATGGAGTGGGAAGTGTGACGATCTGGATTAAATCGATCGTGTGTAAAATAACTTGCGCATTGATCGATTTATCAGTAAAAAGCAAATCTATTCCAATTTTTTTGAGGAGATTGCTCGCTTCTCGAAATTGGTGATATAGTTTTACTGGAATCAAGGGACAGCCACTCCGGCGACAAACCGCCATAGCCACTCATGTTATCTCTAGCGGGCGGTTTCTTGTCTATCGTCTGATCGCCAGCTGTCCATTCTCCTCATCCATCGTCTGGAAAATGAATATTTAACTTCTCGCTGTATATAAAATTGAGGTAATATAAAATTGAGGAAAAATCAATTGGATATTCAATATATATCTAATAATGGAAATTAAAGTCGAAATGCGTGGTGTATAAATTTTATGATAAGGTAATTTTAAGGTGAGAACTATGGGAGCCAATAAGGTAGAAAAATTTTCCATCTGCGTCGCCACTCCGAGTCTACGGGCTATGGCTACGACGGTTTACGTTCAATCTATTTTGGAGTTACAGGCAAAATGCCACTCCAAGGGATTCGAATTTGAAATTAAAATTGTCAATGGAATTAGCCCAATAGATCACGCAAGAAATTTACTGGTTAGTATGTTTTTAAATCAAACAAATTGCTCGCATATATTTTTTATCGATGATGACATGGGCTTCAATGTCGACGAGGTAATTTCAATGTTTGAGCGAGCCAACGACGCGGATGTGGTCGGGGTGATATATCCAAGGCGAAAAATAGATTGGTCTCGCATTAAGAAAACTGTACTGGCAAATCCTGATATTGATCCCGCACACTTGGCTCATCTTGGCGGTAACTATGATGGTATGTTTGTCATGCCAAACAACGGTACAACTTTACCTATCGGGCGAGAGTTGACTCCTATTGATGCTGTTGGTACAGGGCTTATGCTTATCTCACGCTCATGTTTCGAGCGTCTTCGAAAAGTAGGAAATCTTACTTCATACTATGTGAGCGAATATGGCGGACTGCTATGCGAGTCATTTTTTCAGTCCAAACCTGGCCTTGGGGAGGATCTCGCATTTTGTAAATCGGTTATAAGTAATGGAGGTACTTTGCTTGGCGCGACAAATGTCACTGTTATTCATACAGGACTCCACGAATATATCGGTGATCTTCCGGGAATTGCTCAATATAAATATCCTGATTAGTGAGGGGTGCTCGCCTGCCGCAATGCCTCTGTTCCGCGCTAGTGTTAGTACCCGTTACTCCGTTCGGCGAACCGTTGTAGTTGGCAGTCCAGCTATCCGCGCGCATAACATATCCTGAAAGCACAGGCCCTATCCGATCTTGTACGCACAGCACTAAATTTTCTGAACCTGCAGTAACAACAGGATTTCGGTTTTCGCCGTCGTCGCTGTATGCCCTGCCATCCAGCGCGGCAGAAACGACAAACCACTATTCACACGTGTGTCCTGATCCTGCGTCAGCCCGCCAATCAGCAGCACGTCACCATCGGCCACACTGAACGAGCTTTCCACCTTACGCGTGTCCTTGGTTGGTGAATCGTTCACGCCCGTCGTCGTCTTGACGAAACTGCTGATTTCCTCAACGAGGTGCAGATCTATCGTGTCGCGCTTCACGGTCGGCTGTACCTGAAAAATCACACCCGCATCCTGATACTGGACGCTCTGCACAGGCGCGGCCGACGCACTCGGATACGACACCGACCCAATGACCGGCACCGACTCACCAACGTTCAGGCTTGCCGTGTCACCCGAACGCACACGCAGGTTAGGCGACGTCAGCACCTTGAACCGCGAATCGCTGTTCAACGCAGCCAGCGCCGCGCTAAAACCGCCCACAGACAGCCGTATCGCGTTGTCTGTGTCGTGGATACTCCCGACGTTCAGCGAAGCTCCTACGCGCCCGCCAAGCACACTCATTGCAAGCTGGAACGCCGAATTGTTGTTACCCATTCAACATGGACGAGTACAAGGCGCTGATGAACAACGGCGTCAGCTACAGCAAGGAGTTCGGCCTTACGCCCGGCGTCGCACTGAGCGGTGCGCAAATGCAGCAGCTCACGACCGACATGGTGTGGCTCGTATCGCAGACGGTCACACTGCCGAACGGCTCGCAGCAAACCGTGCTGGTTCCGACGGTCTATCTGGCGAAGAGCGATACCGTCGACTTGCAGCACAGCGGCGCGATCGTCGCAGGCAATTCGGTGAGTCTGAATGCGACCGGTGACGTGAACAACAGCGGACATATCGTCGGCGACGTGGCGACGACGGTGCTGGGCAACAACATTGTCAATAGCGGCGTGATCGGTAGCGGCGGTTCGACCGTGGTCGCAGCGGTACAGGACGTTCGCAACGTGAGTGGCCAGATTGGCGGCGTGCAGACCGTGGTGCAGGCCGGACGCGATGTGATCAACGAGACGGCGGTCGCGAGCGTCTCGAACACACTGCACGAAGATGGCTTCACGTCCAGCGCGTCTTCCCAGGGGACACTTGCGACCGGGGTGATTTCGGCGACCGGCGACGCAGTGGTGCTGGCCGGGCGCGATGTGAATCTGGCCGGTGCCTCGATCCAGTCGGGTAACAGTACGTTCGTCGGTGCGGGTCGAAACATCGATATCGGTACGACGACGCTGACCGCGACGCAGGATGCGGGTACGAACGATGGGTTGAACGGCGGGCATACCAGCACGACTCGGAACGTTGGCAGCACGATCACGACGGGCGGCAGTTTAACCACCGTGTCTGGAGGCGACACGACGCTTACGGATGCGACCGTGAAGGCCGGTGGCAACGCGAACCTGATCGCGGGCAACAATCTTACGGTGACGGCTGCTACCGATACGCAGTCGCATCACGAGCAGTCGCTCGGTGGCAGCGAGGCTAAGCATACGGGCTCGAGTTACGACGAGACGGTGCAGGGCAGCAACGTGAATGCCGGCAACAACTTGACGCTTGGTGCGGGGCAGACGGGCACGGCCGGTGCGTTGTTGTCGCAGTACGGCGTTAGCGCAGCTTCCGATGCGCCGAAGGGCGCCGGCAATCTTAGTGTGCTCGGTTCGAGTGCTACGACAGGGTCTACGCAGGCTAATGGCACTAGCAGCGGCGGGGCGACGACGATGGCGGCTACCGGGGACATCAACGTCGGTGCGGTCAGCGAAACGCACGATTCGCAGAGCTGGGAACAGGTTAATCATTCGGGGTTTCTGTCGAGTGACAAGACTACCGATAGTGCGTCGTCGCATCAGGTGAATTCTGTTGGTTCGACGGTTTCGGGTGAGACGGTCAGTGGCGCTGCTGGACATGACTTGACGGTTGCGGGGTCAACTGTTGCCTCGACGGGCGATATGGCGCTGTCGGCGGGGCATGACCTGAATATCACCACTACACAGGATACGAGTCAGAGCAGTCATTTTCATGAGGAGCAGAAGTCGGGACTCGGTGCGCTCGGCGGCGGCGGTGTCAGTGTCAACTACGGCAGCAGCGATACGAAGGACACGACGCACGACAGTTCGGTGACGCAGAACGGCAGTCTGGTTGGTAGCACGAATGGCAGTGTAACGATGACGGCGGGTAACAACCTGCATATCACTGGCAGCGACGTCATCGCGACGCAGGATGTGACGGGTAAGGCGGCAAATGTCACCGTCGACGCGGCAACGGGTACGAGTCATCACGACGAGACGCACGAAACGAAGACGAGTGGCTTCACGCTCGGGCTTTCGGGTAGCGTTGGCGATGCGATTAACAACTCGATCCAGCAGTCGCAGGCTATTAGTAGTGGCGCGGGTGACGGGCGTGCCGCGGCGCTGCACGGGATCGCTGCGGCGGGCGATGCAGCGACGGCGGCATACGACGCGTCAAAGCTTGTGAATGGGGCTAAACCTGGGCAGGAGCCAAGCATTGGCGTACAGCTGAGTTTCGGAACGAGCCAGAGCAAGAGTGTCTCTAGCGAGGACCAGACGACGCAGATGGGTTCGACCGTGAAAGCCGGTGGAACGACGAGTTTCGTCGCAACCGGCAATGGTACGCCGGGAAGCGGTAACGTGACGATCGCAGGTTCGGACGTCAGCGGGAACAACGTCCTGCTGGATGCGAAGAACCAGGTGAACCTCGTCAACACGACAAATACAGATTCGACACGCAGTTCGAACAGCTCGAGTAGTGCAAGCGTTGGCGTATCGGTCGGGACCCAAGGCGTTGGCGTGTCCGCCTCGATGTCGAATGCGCATGGCGACGCAAACTCCGACGCTGCGATGCAGAACAACACGCACGTCACTGCGGTGAACAATGTGTCGATCATCTCGGGGGGCGATACGAACATTGTCGGCGCGGACGTGAGTGGTAATCACGTGGCGGCCGATGTGGGCGGCAACCTGAATATCGCGAGCGTGCAGGACACGACCGTGAGCGCGGCGCATCAGAGCAGTTCGGGCGGTGGATTCAGTATTAGCCAGGCCGGTGGTAGCGCAAGCTTCACTGCGCAGAACGGTCACGCAGATTCGAACTACGCGGGCGTGAACGAGCAGGCGGGTATCCAGGCGGGTAGTGGTGGCTTTGATATCAACGTGAAAGGCAATACCGACCTCAAGGGTGCGGAGATTGCCAGTACTGCCGATACCTCGAAAAACAGCCTCACGACGGGCACGCTGAGCTTCAGCGATATCCAGGACCAGTCGCACTACAGTGCGACGAGCAACGGGTTTAGCGCGGGTGTGGGTGTTGGCATTACTGGCAAAGCGACAGGACCAGGCTCAGTTTCCGGCTCGGGCGGTGTGACGCCTATGATGTCGCAGGACGCCAACGGTGACCAGAGCGCGACGACGAAGAGCGCCATCAGCGCGGGCACGATCAACGTCACGAACGGCGCGGGTCAGACGCAGGATGTGACGAGCCTGAATCGCGATACGTCGAACCTGAACGGGGCCGTGTCGAAGACGCCGGATGTCAACAACCTGCTATCGCAGCAGTCGGACATGATGAATGCGGCGCAGGCGGCTGGGCAGACAGTATCGCAGGGCATTGGAGCGTACGCGGATGCGAAGCGCGATGCAGCTCTCGACGCAGCGCAAACAGCGAAGGACAAAGGCGATCTGGCCGCAGAGGCGGCGGCGCTGACTGAGGCTAGCCAGTGGATGGAAGGTGGCAATTCGCGGGCTTTGTTGCAAGCCGGCGGCGGTGCGCTGATTGGTGGTCTCGGAGGCGGCAGCGTGTTCACAGCTGCAGGTGGTGCCCTGGGCGCAGGGCTGTCGTCGAAACTCGCTAACCAGACCAACCAGTTGGCCGACGCGATAAGCGGCGCGACGGGCTCCTCGTTGATTGGAAATATCAGCGGAAATATTGTTGCTGGGTTAGGCGGTGCTTTGCTGGGAGGCAGTACGGGAGCAGCAATGGCATCGAACGTTGATCTCTACAACGAGAATTCAGACACTGGCGACAAAAGCGCGAAAGAAAGACTCGCCGGTTTCCAGGCGCAATTGGCCAGCGACCAGGCTGCAGCACAAACCGCAATGAACAACTTGGCCGCTGGCGTCCGGAACGGCGCGGTCGACGTAGCGACGGGCATCATCAATTTGCCAAATGGCGGCCCCCTGGCTAGTCCAGGCGATCCCGGCTATATTTCGCTGGATAGCCTGAAGGCCCCTTATACGTCGGGTGACCAGATTGGGGCCAACGCAGAATTGCTTGTGTCAATACTCGCAACGATGGGCGTTGGTAAAGGTGCGGCAGGCGAAGCAGCGGCCGAAGCAGCAACTGCCGGAAAGGTGGTGGTCATTCAGGCGGACCTCGATACGCTCGCCGCGAATGGCGTCAAGTTCACACCGAAGAACGTTATTGCGACAGGGACGGCCGCAGACGGGCAGGTGGTCTTTCTTGAGACGGGTTCGTCAAGCGCGGGTCTTCAGCACATTATTGAGGAACACGGCGTCGACTTCACGAACAAGGGTATTGCTCAGTCTGACATCCCGTCTGTTGTTATGGACGCTGTTACCCAAGGCAAGCTGGTGGGAACAAACGGTTCCGCGCCGGTGTATGAAATCACATATAACGGTACCCCGAAATACGTCTCCGTTGGCGTGAGCTCGAATGGGTTCATCGTTCGCGCCAACCCCGTAAGCACATGGAAACCACTGAAATGAAAAATTTCCGCTTGAGAGCTGTTTATGGAGCCCCACCCATGTTCAATTCTGATGTAGATGAGATGGGCTACGTTGATCTGTCAGATCTTCATATATCGCTTCACTTACTTACGCAACTCAAGGACTGGGATGTGGAGTTCCAGCAGACGTTTTCCGACGACTACCCGCCGGACTCTGGATTCAAGTTTGAAGAAGACAGAAATCGACACAACGAGCGCGGAACGCAACTCGCCGCTCTTCTCGAGCAGGAGCTTGGAACGGAAGTACGAGTTAATTTCATCCCGCTCAAGTAGACCCGTCTCGGGGAAGAGTACGTGCGTCTGCATGAAGGTTTGTTGCCACAAACGTACGTGCGACGTGTTCCACGCGGCTTGGTGAATGTTGACGAAGCTTGCGTATACATCAACGAGGTCAAGCCGTTGAACCCAGACGGCACCATTCAACTCAACGGCCTTGCTGAAACCTTGCCTACACAGATGACCGATTCATGGATTGACAACACTTCAGTGGGACGGTGGCCGCAGCTGATAGCTTAGTCAATCATGGGTCGGAGACGGCGCTTGCTCCAAGTCCGTAGTTCCAGGTGGCTTCGTGAGTGCCGATGGAACACGCGCATGCAGGCCGCCTGCGGCCAAACCGCACACTCCGGTGGAGTTTGCCCCGACCGGAGTGCAGGCGAATTCTCAAGAACTGCGGAATGGTGTCGTGATAAGCAACGGACACTTGAACATTACACATCCATGAAAGCGATTGTTAAGAATATTGATACCGGTAGTGATGTGGCCTTTGACGCGTACCACCCGGCGGACGAGGAATGCTTTGGCCGGTGGCTCACCGTGCTCGTTGGACCGGAGAACGAAGAAGGTGGCCATTTATATCAAGTGTTGGCATGCACGCCAGAGTGGATCCAGCGGGAATTTCTACACACCGGGGCAGTATGGGGTCGCCACATGTTGATCGTTTCTCGCTACGACCAAGGTCGTATTAGGCGAGAGCTTGATCATTACGTTGAGGGTTGCACGGGAGATAACTTCTGGGAGATTGCGCAGAAAGTCGCGAGGATTGGCGCTTGGGAGTTCGAGGACTACCAAAGTTGAAGTCGAATACTCTCAGAGCTAGGTGGGGGTTGATCTGTTGCTGCAAACACCACATTAGATTCCGCTTATGGCAACTAGAGAACGAGGCACCGGCGGCACTGATGTGTCGACAGTACTTGCAGACTGACCGGATAGTATTGTCGATGCGGTTGGCGGCAGAATCCGCTCGCCGTTCGGCCAACCTCTGTCTAACTCGCTGGCGAGCGTAGAGGGCGCGCTGGCCGGGGGCAGCTATTAGGTAGAAAGTCACGCAGGCCTATGTGGGTGCGTGCAACACCGTGCCTGCGTAGTTGGGACCAAGACCTTCTTATAAAAACACGCTATTCAGGTATGCAGAAAAAATACAGAAAACAGGGGAAGAAAACACTGATCACGTGGGCAATGCTGACATCAAGCTCTCTCGCTGCTGCCCAAGCCCTTCCCATTCCCGCTCAGAACGTTGGCGAACAGGATCAACGCGTCCGCCAACAACAGGAAGCACGCGAACGCGAGCAGACGGTGAATGCGCCTGCTGTTCGCTCGACTGCAGTTCCGGCTACCGGTTTCGTGCCCTTGCCTGTCGAATCTCCCTGCTTCCGCATCCAGTCATTCGTACTCGACGTTCCTTCGACGCTGCCCGACGCTGTGCGTGCCCGAGGCGCATCGGCACTACCGATGGACCAGTTCGCCTTCGCAAGCGAATGGCTCAATCATTACGCGGGCCAGTGCGTCGGCAAACAGGGGCTAGACGTGATCGTCAAGGGCCTGTCGCAGACGATCCTCAGTCGTGGCTACGTCACGACACGTGTCCTCGTCCCTGAGCAGGACCTCTCATCGGGCACGCTGAAACTTGCGCTGATCCCCGGCGTAATCCGACAGTTGCGATTCGCGGACCCCAAAGTCCGCGGTACCTGGAAATCAGCATTCCCTGCGCGCGGCGGTGATCTCCTGAACCTGCGCGACCTCGAACAGGGACTCGAGCAGATGAAGCGCGTGAGCAGCCAGGACGTCGACATGCAGATCGTACCGACCGACGTTCCCGGCGAGAGCGATGTCGTGGTCACCGTGAAGCGGACGAAACCGTGGACGCTCGTCGCATCTGTCGATAACTCCGGCGCTCGCGCAACGGGCAAGCTTCAGGGCAACGTTAGTCTTGGTATCGACAACCCACTCGGCCTGAACGATATCTTCAACATCGGCATAAACCAGGACCTGGAGTTCGGCGACAGGCGTCTTGGCTCGCACGGCTGGAACGGCTCGTATTCGGTTCCATGGGGCTACTGGACTGGAACGTTGTTTGGCTACACAAACACGTACTACCAACAGATCGCCGGTGTGAATCGGACGTTCGTGTCGAGCGGCAATTCGCAGACGGCCGGTTTCAAGCTGCAACGGGTCATCCGTCGCAGCCAGGACGATGTACTCGGCGTGGAACTCCAGTTGACCAAACGCTGGGGCGCAAGCTTTATCGAAGACACGGAGATTCCGCAGCAGCACCGGGACAACACGTTCGTCGAAGCTGGCCTGACGGACCGTCACTACTTCGGCTCTGCGCAATTCGACGGCACGCTTGCTTACCGGCAGGGCATCGGTTGGCTGGGTGCAATGCCCGATACGTCGGGCGATGGACCGACGTACCGCTTTCACATGGCTGTGCTCGATGCGAACCTGTCGGTGCCGTTTGCGATCGCGAACCAGAATCTGCGGTACGTCACCACCTTCCATGGACAGTTCACGAACGACACGCTGAACTACATCGACGACCTGACAATCGGTAGCCGCTACACGGTGCGTGGCTTCGATGGTGAGACGATGCTCGCGGCCGAGCGCGGTTTCTACTGGAGGAACGAGCTTCAGTTGCCGATCGGACAGACCGGGCAGTCCGTCTATGCCGGCATCGACTACGGTCACGTGTTCGGTCCGAGCACCGCGTTTCTGGCGGGCACGCAACTGGCCGGCGCCGTGATCGGTGTGCGTGGTGCCCTGCCGGTTCGCGTCGGTGGATTTTCGTACGACCTGTTCGCGGGCACGCCGATTTGCAAACCCTCGGGATTTCGGACTGCGCGTGTGACGGTGGGTTTTCAAGCCACCGCGCAGTTCTGAGCATGCTGTGAGCGAAGCATCGATCACATGTCAGGTACTACTGCAGCACGGGAATAGCGTAACGCGAGTTTGACGAAAACCGTCCATCGACGATAGTGTCGAGACGGAGCAGTTGACATGTCAGCTAAGGGTTCCGTCGACGCGCTCCAGCCACATTGCTCTACCTGCTGGGCGAGTCAAGGTGGTCAGTTAGATGCCTTTGATAAAGCGATGAGAGATTTCTCTGGATTTCGATGATAAGTGCGGATAGTAAGGATAAGCAGCAGGAGACTTGCTCGCGGTTCGGCGCATCTTACGTGACGTGCGATCTGAGCTTGAAGGTGGGCATTTCAAGAAACATAAAGGACGGTGTATGGCCTCTGAATGGCCTCCGGATAGGGCCCGAAAGCGATACATGCGGATGGTATATCTGGGCCGGAGAGAAATTCTCGGGGGAGTCTGATTTTTTTGTACCTCTACACGCATCTCATCTTCAGGAGTGGGTATCCCTCGTCTTGCCATATCTTGGTTTGCCCCCGGGCTGGGGGTTTCTCATTACGGAGCAATATGAGGATGTCTGGGAAGATCCTCAATTGCTAAAGCCGGAATGATTTTATGATCGAAGGAAAGTTGGATTCGAATGAACTTAGTGTCACTCAGATTCGTTCGCCGATTCCAACTGGTACGACGCGATCCATAGTTCTTGTTAAGAGGTGAGAGGTTAGAGATGAAAGTCATAAAAGATTGCTGGACGTCTCTTGGGGTATCAGAGTGTCAGTATGGCGGACATCTGTTTGACGGGGCGAATGCAACGATTTATGTAAATCATTGGCTTGCCGCATTTGGGGGATTCGACAGGAATTTTTATCGAAGAAATCCTGATGGATTTGTTGGGCATTGTTTGCTAGTTTTTTTGGGTGTTAGGAGATTTGATTTAATCGCCACTCCTTATGTGAGGGCGCAGGGGAGAGTGGTCTGGCAAGATCCCGTCAATTTTAATTATTCAGGGTTGGCCCGAGAAGGGATTTCGAGATTTGAGATGGAAGGTAGTCTCCAAGGGTTTGCCTCATCCGTAAGCATTTTGGTTGAAGCGCAAGAATTTGAATTGCGTATATTGGAAGAGCATGAACCCGCGCGTCAGTCTTGATGCTCTTGGGTTTGGCAAGCCTGTATCCCCAAGAAATCCGAGCCGTTTAGCGCAAGCGGCATCTCTCTTTTTTCTGCTATATGGTGAGCGAGCGAGCCGTGGCAAGATCGGGAGCGGAAAGCTAGGAGAGAAGCGAAGAAGCAAAGATTCTGTGTCGCCGTTTCGCTATCGTCGCTGCGCTCCCTTGGGTCGTTATGGGCGTCGAGGTGACACTGGATGGTGTGCCGAACGTTTGGTATTGCTTTCGCCCGCAAGACCAGAGTCCCTACGTAGATGCCTTCCTGCAGGCCGCAGGTGGTGCGCTTGGAGCAGGGTTGTCTTCGAGACTCACCAGTCAGGCCAAGAGGGTGGACGACGATGTGACGGGCGCAACAGGCTTGCCCCTGCTAGGCGGCATCAGCAGCAATATTCTTGCTGGACTGGGCGGCGCATTGGTCAGGACAACGCAACTGGAGCAAAGATTCGAAGTGTCACGGTCATAACTTCCCAAGGCTCTGTGTATGTACCGAGGTTACCAAAATGATGACGATGGTTAGCGGGTATCCAACAGAAGAAGAGTTGCGTAAGAGAATTTCCCGTCAACTTTCTTGGCACAGCCCTCCCGACGCTGTGGCGTTAATTTGGCGTGGCTATTTAGCGGCGCTATTAGAGTGGGCGATCATTGAAAATGAGGTGTACGAGCGTTTGGAGATGCTGCTTCCTAAGGTTGGAGTGAAGGAGCAAGTTGAATTGTTTGCGGACGAACTGCTTAGTGCGGAGCGAGAGAGTGAGATAGATAAATCTTCGAGACGTTAGTCTCGCCGCAGTTTGAATGGTGTTGCGAATCGACGATATGTCTTCGACGTCGCAGGCTTGGAGATTTGTTGCGACAAACATGGACAATATCACTGTCGACAGTAAGACTTTTCGATCAATCATTCTCTTGCAGGGCTGATCATGTCTATGATGCATTCATGGGGGTGAACGTCGATAGGGTGGAGCTCGTTTCCGTCGTGTCCGAGCTACGCAAGGCGGGAGTTTCGTGTTTTAGTGTTCCGATCGAATACATGGACAATCCAGGCATCGATGTTGCTGAAGCAAAGGTGCTTGCAAAAAAACATGCGAAGTCGATGAGATGTGCGATATCTGAATCTGGTCATCGAGAAGGTCATGCGCCCTTGTTTTGGATATTCGATACTCCTGCTAATGACGATGACAGGGCTGGAGGGGTTGTGATAGTTGACAGACTAGATGGGCATATATGGAGAGCCGGTGAGTACGAGGAGTATATGTATGACTACAACAACATTTTTTGATCTCGCAACCGACCTCTGTGCTCAGGTCATCAACAATCACTGTGCAACGCGTAACGAGAGTCAGTTTTCACTCTTGTCGACAGCAACGTACTCGGTGCTCAGGATATTGCCTGCTCAGCGATTCCACCAGACAGTTCCGGCCGCGCGATAGCACCTTGCGAAGGAGGATGCATTGAATTTATTCGACATACTTGCGCACTACTTCTGGCTACTGTGTCTCGCCATATCCGGCTTTAACTATTTCGTGGGCGAGCGAGCCGTAGCAAGATCGGGAGCGGGGAGTCTGGAGGGAAGCGAGGAAGCAAAGGTTCTGCGTCGCCGTTTCGCTATCGTGGCTGCGCTTCCTTGGGTCGTTATGGGCGTCGGAATGACATTGGGTGGTGTGCCGGACGTTTGGTATTACTTTCGCCCCCAGGACCAGAATCCCTATGTATGGGCCTGGTTCGGTTCCGTCTTTCTCATCGCGTTTGCGTTTGCATGGTGGGTGTTTTTCCGTGACGGCGCTGCGAAAATTATTAGCAGCAAGGCCTTTGGAACGTTGTCGCCGGGCTCGAACTGGATGCATACGGTCGGGAGGGTCAAGTTCTTTGCCGCGCTTGGACCGATCTGGATAGCGGTATGGATCGCGATCGTCGTATCGACGGATGTGCATCCCGCATTGAAATAGCGCTAGCGCTCGCATGCTCCAAATATCGGGCATGCCATCGGGGGCACCGATAGCGATGCGCGTCTACCGACTGCGGTGCGACGCTCAGACGATGACCGCCGCATATTGCCGCGAACCGGGCCAACGACAATAGCTCCCAGCCCTAAAAACACCCCCTCCAGGTTGCGTCAGCACCCAACGCAAATGTGCCAAACTTTTTTAGCTTCAATCTAAAAAAGTTTGACGCCTTGTTTTTTTTATTGCTATCTTTTGCTTCAAGACACTGCTTTCTTAATGTTGCCGACAATTACAAGCAAATTACTTACGAGATGATAATTCGTAAATTACATCTCTATAATAAGTGAATGCCAATTTATGCCGACGGCATTACGCAATCCAATACTCAATTACTTTCAAATATCGCGATATCTCATTCTGCTTTTGCTTCGTTGATTAAGTCGATATGCGGAAAATTATCCGCTATGGATGGTCGCTTCCTGCCGTAACAGGACCTCTGCGCGTGAGGATCATCACGCAGCGCGCCTCGGCCGCAGCAGGCAAGCTTCGGCGGTACCCCATGCGTCACCACTTATCGGTTCATTCAACTGCATAACCCGCGATGCATGTGCCAAAAACCAAAGCCACAAAGTGTTCACGTTATTCAATATTCCTTGAGATTTTACAAGAAGCTGTCTTTAAAGAACCTTACCGCTTAATCCGATGCTTTACGGATAGTTTTGCCGCAGGTCCTCATCACGCAGGTCAAGGCCGCTGAATAATTCAGCGCCAGAAACCTCAACACGTTGCTTCCACCGGAGAAACATATGCGACCGAAGTTATTGCTTACCACGCGTAACATGGCTCATGCCGCAGTTGTCGTGGGTGCAGGTCTTTTTATCAGTGCCATTCCGCTGTCGTCGGCCTTTGCAGGTGAGACTGCCAGCACGTTCGTCGATCAGGCTCAGGTGCAGGCCGACGCTCAGGCGCATCAGTCATGGCGTGAAAACGTCAGGCAATTCGCGCCGCAGGCACAGGGCTGTTATCACGCTTCGTATCCGAACCTCAAATGGTCCAAGGTGGAATGCGGCCCGGTGTCGGGTTACGTGTCCGCGCGCCGGAAGACCGCACATGTCGCACAACAGGACGCAGCGACTAGCGTCAAGCATGCTGGCGAGCAGGTAGTGGGCAGCGGTTACGATTTCTCCGCCGAGGCACCGTCCGGGAACCTGATCAGTGAAGCGGTCGGCAGCTTCCCCACGGTCACCGGCGTGAAGACCGAAAAGGGCGCGGGCGTAGCAGCGTATGGCGGTGGCGGCATCCTTGGCGCGAATCAATACACGTTGCAGCTCAATACGAATATGGACGGTAACTCCGCGGCTTGCGCAGGCTACTCGGGCTGCCAATCCTGGCAACAATACATCGTGGTGTCCGACGACGTTAACGCCGCGGGCACGGCGCTCACCGGCACGACCGACGTGTTCATCCAGACCTGGCTAGAGAACTACGGCCAGGATGTGGATGGTGGCAACACCAACATCTGCCCGAGCGGATTCACGGACGCGGGTGCCGATTCGAATGGTGGGAGCGGGGATGACTGTTACCAGAACAGTCCTGCTACCGTCATCGCGAAGCAACTGCCGATCACGGCCCTTGCAAGCCTGACGCTTTCGGGTACTGCTAACTCGAATGGCACGGATACGGCAACCGCCGTCTACGGCACGGAAGCCTACAGCTCGTCCACCGCCGATTCCAACTCGGATATCGCAAATGGCTGGACCGAGACGGAATTCAACGTCGTGGGTAATGCTGGCGGATCGCGCGCCGACTTCAATACGGGTTCGTCGATGACCGTGAAGGTTGCGTTGACCGACGGCTCCAACTCGGCACCGACGTGCGTCGGCCCGAGCAACGGCGGCACGACCGGCGAAACCAACAACCTGAACATCGGGAAATGCACTGCATCTGCTGGGTCGAGCTCGACATCGCCCGCGATTCAGTTCACGCAGTCGGATTGAGGTCTGTTAGCTGTCGCTAAAGTCGTGATGAAGTGACAAGGTGCCGGGAGAGACTTCTCGGCACTTTTTTGTTTGCGTCGCGATCGTCCGGAACAAAACCACCTAACGTTCAATAGCTTTCCTGAGCGCAATCATCGTACTTCGATACCCATTCCGGATATAGAACTCATGCGTACGGGGCCGCTCGTTGTTACAGCGTATGACGATGGAAGTCGCGCCCACTTCATGAGCTCCGATCCACTGCTCGGCGCGTAACAGCAGCTCCCTTCCAATCCCCGAGCCTCTACTTCCCTCGCGAACCACAAAGGCCAGAACCTCGCCATATTTCCCGCTCGATACGATGACGTTGACGCACGCGTGAATCCATCCGAGAACGTCCCCGGCGTCACTTTCATACAGAAAGATCTTGTGGTCGGGCCTATCGAGCACGATCTCGAGGCGAGACCGTATTTCGTCTTCCGAGGCATTCCAGCCGAACTGACTGCTCAGCACGGAAATTTCTCTTGCGTCATTCAACTGCGCGTCTCGAATGCTCATTTCACGTCCTTCGATGATTCAGGTTGCCGCTGCGCCTGCTCCAGAAACCATGACTGACAGCACCCGAAAACCCATCCGGAGCGCAGAAATTCAAGCATAGCCGAGTCGACAACAGGCGTGAACGAGCTTGCGACGCAGGACAAATGTGAGCGCCATGACCAACACCGCTGCAACCAAAACCAGATACAGCCCATTTCACCGCGAAAAACAGGCCATAAGTAGCCATCGCAGCGACCGGCGGAAAGCGAGTAGCCAATGTGAGCGAACGCTCATAAATTAGAGTCCAATCCATCAACGAGGAATCCACGCGATTCCAACCGGTCGGTTCGGCGCGGTAGCAACCGAATCGAGGCAACCGGAAAACACTACCAGGAGTGTTCTGATCATGCGAGTCATCATTGCGGGCGGCGGTATCGTTGGATTGACTGCCGGTATTGCGTTCAAGTCGATTGGCTGGGAAGTGCTCGTATGCGAGCAGGCGCCGGAGATTCGCGCGGCGGGTGCGGCCATCGGTTTATGGCGCAACGCGCTCGACGTGTTCTCGGAAGTCGGCGTTGGCGACTCGATCAACGCAATCGGTACATCCGTTGAAACATGGTTCTACGATGCCGGCGGACGTCGTTTGCGGGCACCCGGCTTCGCGCTTGCCGAACACCAGTTTCTTCTCGTCCCGCGTCCCCAGCTGAACCAGCTTCTCGCTGCGGCGGTCGGCCAGGAAAACATTCGCGTGAACACCAGAATCCTCGCCTTCGAGGAAGAAGCGGACCACGTCAAGGTGAGGTTCACTAACGGAGCCGTCGAGCGAGCAGACCTGCTGCTAGGCGCCGACGGCGCTTACTCGGCAGTGCGCGCGCAACTGGACCCTGGTTCGGCTGCACAGGAGCATGCCGGTCACCACGTGTGGCGCGGCATGATTGCGGCAGGCGACGAACCTGCGGAGGGTTCCATCCTGACCGTTGGACATCAACGCGCGCGTGGGGGATATGTACGCACCTATGGCGATCAGGTGGTGTGGATGGTGAATCAGTTCGATAGTCCGGCTGTTACCGGTACGAAGAAGGAAGAGGCGCTGCGCCGGGCCGCGCATCTGAACGATAACGGCTGGAACGACTGGCTGGCGAAGCTGATCGAGAGGACGCCGGAAGAGCAGATCCTGCACAACCAGATCATGTTCGTGCCCGCGTTGCCTCGGTGGACATCGGCGCGCGTCGCGCTGATCGGCGATGCGGCACATGCGTTGTCGCCGCATATCTCGGCGGGTGGGACACTGGGTGTCGAAGACGTACGGGTATTGGTTAATGCCGTGCAGAAATACGAGGATCTCGCGACGGCGCTATCGGCCTATGAAACCAACCGCATTCCTCACTATGCCCGCGTGCATGAACTGGCGGACGCCGTAGAGCGGGTACGCGACGCCCACGAATACGCGCAGGAGTATGCAAGCTTCACTCACTGGATGCTGAACGACGGATATCGCGCCTCGCGTGCATGAAGGATCGCGATGCTACCGAAGCTCGAATAAGCGCCCGAAGCCGGGCGCGACCGGACTCACACCCATCAGTTGCACCGCGTCCCAGAACCCGGCCGGTGAGCTCGACACGACCGGTACACCAAGGCGAGCTTCCAGCGTTTCGACGATGCCGAGGGTTTTCAGGCCGCCGCAGGAGATCAACACGCCCTGTGCCGACGTATCCTGGGCGAACACGTCCTGCGCGAGATCGATGAGTGTTTCGGGCGGTACCGTACCCACGCCAATTACATCGGTCATGGCAAGACCTTTAACAGCAGCGACCTCGAATCCTTCTTCTTGCAGGAACGCGGCAAGCCGCGCGTTGACATCGTCGATGTAGGCCGTCGCCAGTGCCACGCGCCGCACGCCCATTGCTTTCAACGCCCTGACAACCGCGTGACTCATCGTCGTTGCAGGCAAACCAGTGGCTTTGTGGATCGCGTCAACGAGTTGCCGGTTGAACGCGGCTCCGCGATAAAAGCTGAGCGAGGTACCCATCAACGAAATGGCCTGCGCGCCGTCGTCGGCAAGAGAGCGGGCCCTGTCAGCCACGGAGTCGATGACCGCTTCATAGCCCTCCGGCGAAATCTGGCCGAGCGCCAGTCCGCGGGCGATAAACCTTGCCCGGTCCTTGTAGAGCAACGGACCGTCATCGGGGACTTTTCCGGCGGCAGGCGGAACGATCAAGCCGATTGTGGGCAGACTTTGAGCGTCGATATCCATGGGTAATCTTCGAGTGACGACACGGGTACGCGAGATGATTTCAGCGAGTCCCGACCGCACACTGTGACCCGATCGTTTGCGGCTCGCTGCATCATCGTAGCGTACGCGCGAGCGCCACGCAGAATCGCCACACCGATTCGCGAAACGGCACAAGCGAACCGTTTATTCCTCGACTGTAGAGATGCGCTGCTCAGGTTCCATCCCCGCGAACTGCAACCCCGCACGGCGCCGCAAATCTTCCGTGGTTTCACCGCGCTCATCGGGTCGCCAGCCAGGCGGTCCAAACAGATAACCCAGTCCCTCGCGAATCGAACGCGCCATTACCAGATCGCGCCACAATGCGCGCCAGTGATCGAACTCGACGGTTAGCAGGTTATAGGTTGTCATCGGTGTGACCAGCCCGAAGCGACAGGGCACGTCGGGCTTTTCGGCGATATACGTGCCGAACAACCGGTCGAACACGATCAGCACACCGCCGTAGTTGCCATCGAGGTACTCGAGGTTGGACGCATGATGAACGCGGTGCGCGGAAGGCGTGTTGAGTATCCACTCCAGCGGTCCGAGCCGCGGAATCCACGTGACGTGCAGCCAGAACTGATACAGCAGGTTGAGCGAAAGCAGCATCAGCACAATCCTGGGCGGCATACCGAATAGCGGCGCAAGCACGAAGAACAGCGTCGAGCCGGCAAGACGGCCGGTCCATCCCATACGGTAGGCGACGGCAAGGTTCAGTTGATTCGGTGAGTGATGAATCGCGTGGGTGCACCAGAACCAGCGCACCCGGTGGGCCGCGCGGTGGTAGCAGTAGTAGCAGAACTCCTGACCGACGAAACACGCCAGCCAGCCGGTCCAGTGATGCATCGGCAGGGTCCAGAGCCGGTGCCGCCAGAACCAGCCCATGGCATCGCCCCAGAACGCGAGCGGCAGCAACCAGCCGAGCGGGTACTCGCGAACCAGCATGTCGACCACCGATACCCCGGCCGCTTTCCAGTCGTAGTTGCGCCAGCCGCGTTGGACGGAAAGTACGAGGGCCTCGGTCAACGAAGACACGAGAATCAGCGCGACGGTATACCTCAGGATGGTGAACAGGATAGTCATGGCCGGAGCATCCCCATTGAGACGCTGGCCAGCGTAATTCGCCGTCGCGGGAGCGACAATCGATCTGGGACGAGTTGGGTCCGATGCGGGGTGGATCGGACGATTCGCGTTAGCGCTGCAGGCGCTGCATGAGTGCCGCGCGATGCTGCCGGCTGCACGGCACTTCGGCGCCGCTGCGCAGAACGACGGTTGCGTCGCCTTTCCCCTCCGGCCGCACGGCGAGCACAGCGGCGAGCGCGACGGCGGCGCCGCGATGTGTGCGGACAAACATCGGGTCGAGGTCATTGAGCAACGCCGTTAGCGTACGGCGCATCAACAGGCTGCGCCCCGGCAGATGGATATTGACGTAGTTGTCGGCGGCCTCCAGCCATTCGATTTCGGCGCAGCGCACGATGTGCGTCTGCCCGCGGTCGACGATCATCAACTGCGCGGGCGCGCCGACGCTCGGGCGTGGGGTAACGCGAACCGATGCGCGCAAGCGCTGCACCGTGCGCGCAAGGCGTTCCGGTTCGACCGGCTTCAACAGGTAGTCGACGGCCTGGGCATCGAAGGCGCGCAACGCGTACTGATCGAACGCGGTCACGAATACGAGCGCCGGTGCGTCGTCCGGTAACGACGCCGCCACATCGAAGCCGTCGACTTCAGGCATCTGCACATCGAGAAAGATCACGTCCGGACGAAGCTGCTCGGCGAGCGTCAGCGCGGTCGCGCCGTCGATGGCTTCGCCCACTACCTCGACATCGGGAAAGACGCGCAGCATGCGCAGCAGTTTGCTGCGAGCGAGTGCTTCGTCGTCGACGATCAGTGCGCGCATGGCAGTGTCACTCGCACGATCAGGCCGCCGCCGGGGCGCAGCTGCAACGCAAGGCTTGCCTGCGTGCCGTACAGCGATTGCAGCCGGCCCTCGAGATTGCCGAGGCCCACGCCGCGGGTATCGGGCAAGCCCAGCGTTTCGCCGTCGTCTTCGATCTCTATCTGCAGTTTGTCTGTGTCGTCGTGGCGCGCGCGTATCGCGATGTGCGTCGGTGCGCTGCGCCGCTCAACCACGTGCCGGAAGCAGTTCTCGAGCAGCGGCTGAAGTCCGAGCGTGGGCACCGGGCAGGTTGAAGTGGCGGCATCGACATCCCACGTGATCCGCACGCGATCCGAAAAACGTTGCGTCATGATGTCCGCGTAGGCGTGCAGTAACGTCAGTTCGTCGGCTAGCGACTGCTCGGGGCGCTGGCTTGCATCGGTCGCCGCGCGCAGCAAGGTCGCGAGTCGCGTAAGCAGCCTGTCAGCCGAGTCGGGATTGCTGTGGATCAGCGATGAAATGGTGTTCAGCGCGTTAAACAGAAAGTGCGGTTGCAGTTGCTGGGTCAGCTGTGCGAGCTGTGCCTGACGGGCGAGGTTCGCCTGCTGGGCGGAGCGCACTCGCTCGGCAGCCCACGCGCCGTAGGACTGAATGCCGAAAATAATGCCGCTGAACAACACATAGAACTCGACGAAGGCCGTCGCGTCGTACGCGAATACCTCGCCCCACGAGCCGTGCCGGTACCTGCTGCCGGCCAGTGCGTAGATGCCGAGGCGCAACGCGTAGATGCCCGTAACGTACACAACCAGTTGCAACGGCATCCATGCCCAGGCGCGGAGAAACCATTTCAGCGGCTGACCGAGAAGGTTCCTGCGCCGATTTCTGCGCCCCATTTGAACCACGATCAGCACCGTGGCTCCGAGCGCAGATGTGCTGGTGTTGACGAGTGTCCGCCAGAATTGAAGCTCGCCTGACCACATCGACTGCTGGATGTCGACCGCGAATATCAACAGCCAGAACGCGACCCAGGGCCACACGAGGCGGCGCAACAGCTCGATGGGTTGGGGTTCGTCGACGAGGAGGTTAGTGTTCATTGACGCGGTTCATGCGCGTTTGTCTCCGGCACGGGTTTTGTGTCCGCGCTCGATAATCCTACATCGCGGCGCTTCCGTATAGCATGGCGGCACGTCTTGCCGGTGTGCTGGGCGAGGGCGATCTCGCGGCCACAGCGCGTGAAACCGCTGGCGCAAGGACCACGAAGACAACAGGCACAACCAGAAGGAGCAGTCCAATTGACGGAGCAGTCCACAAGCACCGCGCTGGAACCGGCACCGTCTCGCGCCAGCGCCTGGCTCGACGCGTTGACGACGAGACTGTTGAACGCATCCGGCGATCGCAGCCGTCTCGCTGCCGGTTGGCACACCTTCCTCGTATTCGGCATCAAGCAGGCGTGGGTTTGTCTGTTCGGCGGATTAATGGTCGCGCTGCTGATCGCGACGTATCTCTGGTACCCGGCGCACGCACTGCTGCCTCGCTACGACGCGTTGACGCTTGCCGCGGTCTTAATTCAGATCATCCTGGTCCGGTTGGGCCTCGAAACGTGGGACGAAGTGAAGGTCATCTTGCTGTTCCACATTGCGGGCACCGGCATGGAAGTGTTCAAGACCGCGGTCGGCTCGTGGATCTATCCGGAGTTCGCGTATCTGCGTATCGGTGGGGTGCCGCTCTTCACGGGGTTCATGTATGCATCGGTGGGTAGCTACATCACGCGCTCTTGCCGGGAATTCGACCTGCGCTTCTCGCATCACCCGCCGCTGAAGGTGACGCTTGCGCTGTCGGCTGCGATCTACGGCAACTTCTTTCTGCATCACTACTGGTTCGATCTGCGCTATCTGTTGATGGCTTGTGCCGCGATCGCGTTTCGCCGCTGCTGGGTCTACTTTCGTATCGGCACTGTGTATCACCGCATGCCGCTGCTGCTTGGTTTCTTTCTCATCGCCGTTTTCATCTGGCTTGCCGAAAACCTCGGCACGCTCAGTCACGCGTGGCTGTACCCGAGTCAGATGCAAGGCTGGGCGATGGTCTCGGTCGGCAAGCTCGGCTCGTGGTTCATGCTGACGATCATGAGCTACGTGATCGTCACGCTGGTTAGCCGTCCGCGGTTGCCGTTGTCGCCGCGCTGATTGCGGCCATGATTCCGCAGACTGAAGTCCTGCGCAACACACCGGCACCCAAGCCAGCCCGAGCTGGCCGGATAGCACCGTAGCCCGCCCCGCGGAGGGTTGCGGGCCATCCTCTGTACAATTGCCCTATCGACAACCCGAAGCGACCGCTATTTCGCCTTCATCGATCCGTTTCATTCCATCATGGCCATCACCTACAAGACCCCTGACGACCTCGCCGGCTTGCGCATCGCCGGCCGCCTTGCCGCCGACGTCCTCGCGATGATCGGCGAGCATGTGAAGGCCGGCGTCTCGACCGGACAGCTCGACGCGATCTGCAACGACTACATCGTCAATACGCAAAAGGCGATTCCGGCCAACGTCGGCTACATGGGCTTTCCGAAAACAGTGTGTATTTCGGTCAACCAGGTGGTGTGCCACGGCATTCCGAGCCGCGGCGAGGTCCTCAAGGACGGCGACATCGTCAACATCGACGTCGCTGTGATCCGCGACGGCTACTTCGGCGACACGAGCCGCATGTACTGCGTCGGCACGCCGAGCACGGTCGGCCGCGAACTGATCGATACGACCTACGAAGCGATGCTCGCGGGCATTCGTCAGGTGAAGCCCGATGCGACGCTCGGCGATGTCGGCCACGCGATCCAGCAGGTCGCGCAACGCGCCGGCTTCTCGATCGTCCGCGATTACTGCGGGCATGGCATCGGCAAGGTGTATCACGAGGAACCGCAGGTGCTGCACTACGGGCAACCGGGGCAGGGCGTGAAGCTCAAGCCGGGCATGGTGTTCACGATCGAACCGATGGTCAACGCCGGGCGCGCGGGCACGTCGGTGCTCGCCGACGGCTGGACGGTCGTGACCAAGGACCGCTCGCTGTCCGCGCAGTGGGAGCACATGATCGCCGTGACCGAAGAAGGCTACGAACTGCTGACCCCCTGGCCGGACGGTACCGGCGCGTACGAGGCGCCCTGAACGTACGCACCGGCGGGCCTATCCGGAAAATAAGGATTTGACTCGCGCGGCTGTTCGGTTAAAGCTATGCCAAAGCATCAACAGGGGTTTTTGTCTGCATGATTCCGTCTCTGACCGTTCGCCGTATCACCGCCAGTCAAGGCGCCGTTTTCCGCGAACTCCGTACTGCGTCGTTGCGCGAAGCACCTTATGCGTTCGGCGAAACGCTTGAAGACGCCCTTTCCGCCGACTCCACCACGTTCGACGCAACCGCCGCGCGTCACGCGTTTTCCGCTACCGAAGCCTCGTTCATTCTCTATACCGAAGGCCATCCAGCCGGCCTGATCGGCGCGTATTGCGACGATTCGGCCGCGCGTCGCGCGTTCGTCCGCGAGCTATGGGTGGCGCCGGCCGTGCGGCATCTGCGCGGCGGTGTGCTGCTCGTCGATACCGCCGGTGAATGGCTCGCACGCGGCGGCGCACACGAGATCTACGCGTGGATTGCCGACGCAAACCGCAACGCGATGCGCTTTTACGAAGCGCTCGGTTTCGGTCCGACCGGCGAGCATCGTCGCATCGAACGCGTGCCGGAGCAGGGCGAAACGCTGCTGGTGCGCCACGTCAGGCACGCGTCCAGCGCGTCGGGCCGGTGAGCGGCGCGCCGGCTGCCGCGCCGCGGGTTTCGCGTTCCCTCCATTCCATTGTTCTTCTCTCGCACCGTGCGGCGCAGCATGTGCCTTTGCACGTGTGTTTCCCGAAAAAACTGGCCGCCCGCGTAGACGCCTGTAAAATACGCAAAATTTTTCGTCGAACGCTATGTCGCCCAAGAAATCGCCCTTTTTCGAACTGCGCAGCGGCTCCGTCGACACGCTTCTGTTCGTCGTGAAGACCACCGACCTCGATGCGATGCGCACCGAGCTGAACCGGCGCTTCGAGGCGACCCCGGAGTTTTTCGCCAACGATGTCGTCGCCATCGACGTACGCCGCCTGAATGCCGACGAGCGCTTGCCGCTCGCCGAGGTCGCGCAGTTGCTCGACAGCGTGCGGATGCGGCCGGTCGGTGTGGTTGCGTTGCCGGAACAGCATGGCTGGGTGCTGGAAGCAGGCCTGCCGCTGCTCGAAGCGCGCGACCGGCGCGGTGCCGGTGCCACGAAAGCGGCCGGTGACGAAGCTGCTGAAACCGCTGAAACATCTGCTGCAGCGGCGGTGGTGCCGGACACGGTACTGGCAGAACCGGTGCCGCTCGGTACCCCGTCGCAAACGCTCGTCATCGACAAGCCGTTGCGCTCGGGGCAGCGCATTTACGCGAAGGGCGATCTGGTCGTGCTCGGCATCGTGAGCTACGGCGCGGAAGTCATCGCGGAAGGCAACATCCACATCTACGCACCGTTGCGCGGCCGGGCACTGGCCGGCGTGCAAGGCAATCACGATGCGCGGATTTTCTGCACCTGTCTCGAGCCGGAACTGATTTCGATTGCCGGTATCTATCGTACGACTGAGAACCCGTTGCCGGCCGATGTGAACGGCAAGGCCGTGCAGATCTGGCTCGACGAAGAAAAATTGATGATCGAACCGCTGCGGCTCACCTGACGCACGCGCCGCACAGCGGCTGTGCATGCGGCTGACAACCGGTTGCTGCAGCGCCTAATTAAAGTTTGAAGTTGAAGAATCTGACGAACGCAAGGTAAGGCTAAATGGCAAAAATCATTGTGGTGACTTCGGGCAAGGGTGGCGTGGGCAAGACGACCACGAGCGCGAGTTTCGCATCGGGTCTCGCATTGCGCGGCCACAAGACCGCCGTGATCGACTTCGATGTCGGCCTACGTAACCTTGACCTCATCATGGGCTGCGAGCGCCGCGTCGTGTACGACCTGATCAATGTGATCCAGGGCGAGGCGAACCTGAACCAGGCGCTCATCAAGGACAAGAAGTGCGAGAACCTGTTCATCCTGCCCGCGTCGCAAACGCGCGATAAGGATGCGCTGACGCAGGACGGCGTCGAGAAGATCATCAACGATCTGATCGCGATGGACTTCGAATTTATCGTTTGCGATTCGCCGGCTGGGATCGAATCAGGTGCGCTGCTCGCGATGCACTACGCCGACGAAGCGCTGATCGTGACCAACCCGGAAGTGTCGTCGGTACGCGATTCGGACCGGATTCTAGGCATCCTGTCGTCGAAGACGAAGCGCGCGATCGAAGGCAAGGAGCCGATCAAGGAGCATCTGCTGATCACGCGCTACAACCCGAAGCGCGTCAGCGAAGGCGAGATGCTGTCGCTCACGGACATCCAGGAGATCCTGCGTATCGAGCTGATCGGTGTCGTGCCGGAATCGGAAGCGGTGCTGCATGCGTCGAACCAGGGGCTGCCGGCCGTGCACATCGAAGGTACGGATGTCGCCGAAGCGTATAAGGACATCGTGTCGCGCTTCCTCGGCGAAGAGAAGTCGCTACGTTTCACCGATTACCAGAAGCCGGGCCTGTTGCAGCGCCTCTTCGGCACCAAGTAAGGGGAGCGCACCTAATGTCGATTCTTTCGTTTTTGCTGGGAGAGAAGAAAAAATCCGCGTCGGTCGCGAAGGAACGCCTGCAGTTGATCATCGCGCACGAGCGCGGCGGCAACAAGGCGCCCGCCGACTATCTGCCGGCGTTGCAACGCGAACTCGTCGCCGTGATTTCGAAGTACGTGAAAATCTCCGACAACGATATCCGTGTGAGCCTCGAGCGTCAGGACGATCTCGAGGTGCTCGAAGTCAAGATCGAGATTCCGCAGGCTTGAGTGCCGGGCATCCGGTTGCTTTCAGTTTCTCCAGCTGTCGCATGACACTGTCTGTCGCGCCGCATGTGTTGCCTTGATGGCGACACATGCGGCGCCCAACAGCCCGCCCGTACTTTCCCCTTCTTCGCCGGTTCCTTCCCCTCGTTCGCTATCGCGCTGAAATACCTCGTTGCACTTCAGGTACCGGTGTAATACGGCGCATGTCAGCCTTCCTGTCACCTCGCGCATTGAACGGATACGCCGTCAACGGTGTTCTTTCCTGAGGTGAATATGAACAAGTCTTTGCGCGTGCTGCTCGTCAATGCGGCACTGGTTATCGCCGGCGTGAGTGCAGTTGCGTCGTCTGCTTCCGCCGAGGTGATCATCGTCGCGCCGTCCGCGCCGCCGCCGGTGCGCTACGAAGTCGTGCCCGCCGCGCGGGTCGGCTATGTGTGGGATCACGGCCACTGGCAATGGGATCGCGGCCACTACGTGTGGGTGGTGGGCCACTGGCAGGCCGAGCGCGTCGGGTATCACTGGGTGCCGGGCCACTGGGCCGGTCGCGGTGACGGCTGGCGTTGGATCGGCGGCCACTGGGCCTAAAGCACAGAGAAGCGTCGATCAGCGTCAGTTCGCGGCGCCGTGACTAGCGGCGCCGCTTTCAGGAGCATGTGATGAAAACAAGACTTCTGGCAGCGCTGCTGCTTGTCGTGACGCTTGCCGGCTGCATTGTCGTGCCGGCACGTCCCGCGTATTACCGGCCGGGGCCGGTCGTCATCTACTGACGGGGCGTATCGGTCGGGGCGGGGTCGGTTGCATCGGCGGCTGCATCGGCCGCCTCGGGCTCGTCCTCGATCAGTGCCTCGGGCACTTCGGGAACGGGTACGGGGGCCGGTTGCGGTAGCGGCGCCATATAACGCGTCGCCAGCGACTCATACAGCGGCGGCACGAAGAGCCGCGACACGCGGCTCGAGATCAACGCGGTGGCCATCAACGAGATCACCAGCGCATGACCGTTGATCATCTCCATCACAATCACAAACGACGTAATCGGCGATTGCGTGACGGCGGCCAGATAACCGACCATGGCGAGCGCGATCAGCATCTGTAGCTGCATGCCGCTGAATACGGTATGCAGCAGGTTGCCGAAGCCCGCGCCGATCGACAGCGATGGTGCGAAGATGCCGCCCGGAATACCAGGCAGGTACGAGCCCACCATCGAGATCATCTTCAGAAACGGATAGAACAGCGACAGTTGCTCGTGACCATCGAGCAGCCCACGCGCTTCGGCATAGCCGCTACCGAATGTCGTCCCGCCTGAAATCAGTCCGACCACCGCGATGATGAAGCCGCACAGGGCCGCGAACGCAACCGGCCGCTCGCCGTGCAACTGGCGCAGCGGCGCCGGAATCCAGCGCGCGGTGTTGAGCAGCAGCCAGCCGAACACGCCGCCTGCGATGCCGGTGACGATCGCGGTCAACACTACTGCGACGGCGAGCAGATCCGGAAAATGCGCGCCGATCTCGATCGTGCCGAAGTACGTGTAGTTGCCGTTGAGCCCGAGCGCAATCACACCGGCGATGATGATCGCGGTGATCAGCACGCCGCTCGCGCGCGCTTCGAAGCTGCGCGTCAGTTCTTCGATCGCGAAAACGATGCCGGCCAGCGGCGTATTGAACGCAGCGGACAGCCCGGCCGCGGCGCCCGCGAGCACGAGCTGACGCTCGATCAGCGCATTCGAACGCGGATAGAAGCGGCGCAGATTGAACATCAAAGCCGCACCGACCTGCACGGTCGGCCCCTCGCGGCCAATCGTAAAGCCGCCGAGAATGGCGAGAAACGACACCAGAATCTTGCCGACGAGGATCTTCAGCGTGAGCAGGCGCGCACCGGATTCGCCCGGTTTTGTGTGCAGCGTCGCGATGACCTGCGGAATCCCGCTGCCCTCGGCGCCACGAAAGAACTTGCGTGTGAGCCAGACCGCGGCCGCGGCGACGGCGGGTGTCAGTAGCAGCGGTAACCACGCGTAGTGGTGCTGCATCGACCGGAAGGCGTTATAGCCCCAGTCGATCAGGCGTGCATAGAGCACCGCAACCAGGCCGACCGCGATCGCACCGAGCCAGAAGATGCCGTACTGCCGCCAGAGGCGCCGTGCGCGTCTGGCCAGCGTGGAAGAGAGAACAGGCAGAGCCCGGGACATGGCGTATCTGCAGATGCAAAGCGGCGATTATAACGGCGGAACACGCGTAAAAATGCCGTGAAAGCGATTTGAAATAATCGTTCTGAATGTCAAGTGCAGTAACGTCCGGTAACGCCCTTGTGTTGCTGTAAGGGTATCGTGTGATTTACCGGCCTGTGATGTATAAGGATCGTCGGATAAAATCACGCCTGCGACCGATTACGGTAACGGAACACCATGAAGCGAATTCTTGTCGTCAAGGTCACCTCGATGGGCGACGTCATACAGGCCCAACCGGTCGTTGCCGATCTCAAACGCGCCTTTCCCGGCGTCAAAGTCGACTGGGCTGCTGACGAAGCCTTTGCAGAAATTGCCCGCTGGAATGTCGGCACCGACCGCGTGTTGTGTGCGCCGCTGCGCCGCTTCAAGAAAGCGCGTCGCTGGGCCGACTTCAAGGCGATCTGGGCATCGATCGCCGAACTGCGCGCGGAGCACTACGACGTGGTGCTCGATATTCACGGCGTCTACAAGAGCGCCATCATTTCGTTTCTCACGCGTTCGTCGCGACGGCTCGGCTATCAGGCCAAAGACCTCGGCGAGCGTGGCGCGGCCTTTGCCTACACGGGCCGTTTCGCGCCGTGTGGCGACGACACCAACGCGTGGCAGGGCATGCGCGAGACCGTGAGCCGCGCACTCGGCTATACGCTCGAAGATCCGCCGATCTATAACCTGGAAGTACCGCGCGCCACGCACGCGAACGTTGCAGCGGATGCGCTGCAGCCCGACGCCTCGCCGCTCGCCATCCTTTTCCATGCAGCATCGAAGGACGACAAGAAGTGGCCGACCTCGCACTGGGCGGCGGTTGCCCGCGATCTGCTCGGGCGCGGCTATCGTGTGGTGCTGCCGTGGGGATCGCTCGCCGAACATAGCGAGGCCACCGATATCGTCGCGCAGGTCCCGTCTGCGACCTTGTTGCCGCAGATGACGTTGACCGGCATCGCGCAACTGATCCAGGACTGCCAGCTCGTGGTCGGCGTCGACACCGGCTTCGTGCACCTCGCGCATGCGTTGCAGAAGCGTGCAGTGATGATTTTCATCGCGACATCGGCGGAGCATTTCGGCAATCACACGCCGTATCGTTCGGTGTCGGTCGGCGATGGCCGGCGGGTGCCGAGCATCGACGAAGCGCTGCAGGCCATCGATCACGTGCACGCGGCGCCTCCTGTTTCGCCGGCATCGACTGCCCTCGGCGCCACATCGTCTGCCGCCGCGGCATAACGGTTTTTCTCTCCGCTACCGGAACCGGAACGCACGCGTAAAGCGTGCGTTTTCACATGGGCGAACGCGGTTTCGCACGGCCGATCGCATTACACGCTTGTTAAATCTGTCGCTGTTCTTCTACAAATGAGCCGCGGAAGGCCGGTTTATGCGTTCTGTGTAACATCGCGGGCGAGTTCGCTTACAAATTGCAACGTTCGTGCAGTATCGCGTCGTGTTCAATCGGAAGTATTCGAGATCGCGAGATCGATCGAATCATACTGACCCGACGGGAGAACGATGTGAAACGCTTGACGCTAACCTTGATTGCCGGCGCGCTGCTGACAGCCGCGCTGGGTGGCTGCATTGTGGTGCCAGGGCCGGGCTACTACGGCGGTGGCGGCTATTACCATGGGTACGGTGGCGGCGGATACTACCGCTAATGAGAATGGCGTCACGCGCGAGCGCGCGTGACGCCATTCAATCTTGTGCAGCGCGAATTTGCGTGAATTCGCGCGAACGCGAGGCTGCCGCTAGGCGAGCATCATTTCGACCGCGACGACCGCGGCAATGGCTGCGATGTTTGCCGCGAGCGCTTCGACGAGAATGCCTTTCCACGTAACCGGCTTGAAACGGATTGCCAGTAGCAGGGAACCGAGCAATGCCAGTGCAATGATCATCACGATATCTGCGTTGCTGATCTGAATGCCCACGGGTGCCTCCTGTTTCGGGATCGTTTTTTCAGCTCGTTTTAGTATAGGCACGCCAAAAAACCGCGCAAGGCGGGGAAACTCCGCTGCCGCGCGGTGTTTTGGCAATGTTCCTTACATCAAACGTGCATCGCGAGTTTCGCGCATGCACAGCACACCGATCAGGCTGACGAGCGCAGCCACCGACACATATCCGCCCACCCACGACAATCCACCGCGTGCGGCGAGCACCTGAGCGATATACGGCGCGACCGACGCCCCGAGAATCCCCCCGAGGTTGTACGCCACACCGGCACCCGTGTAGCGCACGTTGGTCGGGAACAGTTCCGGCAACAACGCACCCATCGGCGCGAACGTGACGCCCATCAGGAACAGCTCGATCACGAGAAACAGCAATACGAGCGGCACCGAACCGCTACCGAGCAGCGGCTCCATCGCGAAGCCCGACAGGATCGCGGCAACGATGCCGACGATCAGCACCGGCTTGCGGCCGTAGCGGTCGCTGGCCCACGCGGAAATCGGCGTCGCGAATGCCATGAACAGCACCGCGATGCACAGCAGGCCGAGGAAGCCTGGTCGCGTGAAGTGCAGTGTCGATACACCGTACGACAGCGAGAACACCGTCGAGATGTAGAACAGCGTGTAGCAGACGACCATTGCGAGTGCGCCGAGCAGTGTGGGGCCGCCATGCTTCGACAGCAGCTCGGCGATCGGCACGCGCACACGTTCCTTGCGTTCGATGGCGGCGCGGAAGGCCGGCGTCTCCGCGATCTTGAGCCGCACATAAAGACCGAGCGCAACCAGCACGGCGCTGACGAGGAACGGCACGCGCCATCCCCAGCTACGGAACTGCTCGTCCGACAGCGTGAGCGCGAGACCGAAGAACAGACCGTTCGATGCCAGAAAGCCGACCGACGGCCCGAGTTGCGGAAACATGCCGAACCAGCCGCGCTTGCCGGCGGGCGCGTTCTCGGTGGCGAGCAGCGCGGCGCCGCCCCATTCGCCGCCAAGTCCGATGCCCTGGCCGAAGCGCAGCACGCACAGCAGGATCGGCGCGAGACTGCCGATCGAGTCGTAGCCGGGGACGAAGCCGATCAACGTCGTCGACAGACCCATGACGAGCAGCGACGCGACGAGCGTCGACTTGCGGCCGATGCGGTCGCCGAAATGGCCGAACAGAAACGAGCCGATCGGCCGCGCGATGAAGGCGATACCGAACGTGACGAACGCGGACAGCGCCTGAGCGGTCGCCGAGCCGTGCGGAAAGAACACCGGGCCGATCACGAGCGCGGCGGCGGTGGCATAAACGTAGAAATCGTAGAACTCGATCGCGGTGCCGATGAAGCTCGCGAAGATGACCCGCGACGCGCTGTTTTGCCCGGCCGACTCGGACTGGCCGGGTTGCGCGGTGGAAATCGGGGGTGTTGACATCGAAATCTCCAGGTGTCGTGATGCTGCCTGGTTGTGCGCAGGCATGTTTCTGCGGCGGCAGCGTTTTATGTTCATTAGGGCAAGCGCGCGTGCAGCGATGTATCAAGCGGGCCGCGACGGCCTGACAGCTTACATCGGGTGGCGCCGCGCTGTGAATGGTCGCGAACGGCTTCGGGATGGCGTGACGTCAGTCGATCGTTTGCGCTTGCGGCGAGGCGAGCGTACGCAACTGGAATTTACCGTCGTCGTTGAAGAGCCAGTCTTCCATCAGCTCGAGCCGGCCACGGCCGTCGAGTAGTCTGGCGGGCGGCTGTGGCAGCGGTGCCGAACGGCGTAGCGAATTGAGCGCCGTGCTTTCTGCTTCGTCGTCGCCGTTGGTGCGGTACACCGATGAAGCGAGCACGCGGCCGTCGCGATCGACGGTGAACGAAACGACGACGAGCGAGCGCAGCATCGCCTGCGGGGTGCCCGACAGGACATACGATGGATTGCGCTCCTGGATGCGACGCGCAACCGCGTCGCGATAGCGGTCGAGTGTGGCGCTATTCATCGCGGCTAGCGGGATCGACAGCGTAGGTCGTTGGGGAGGGGTGAAGGTGCAGGCGGTCGCTGTCAGCGCGAAAGCGAGCGTCATGCAGGAACGAAAGCGCGGGAACATGGCGGCACGCCTTGCAGGCAGACTGTGCTTCGAATGCTAGTCGAAACAGGCCGCTTTGCAATCGGTGGAGTACCGCAGCGGAGGTCGGGCTCCGCGCGACGCAGGCGCCCGGACGTGAGTGCGCGAGTGAAGGCTTACTGGAGCGACAACTGCGCGCAGGGATCGCTGGGCACGGTCGTACATCCATACGAATACTGACCGCTCTTCGCAATCAGATCCTTGCCCGCCTTGAGGTCGCCGCGGAATTCCGGCGAGCTTTCGTAAGCGATGAAGGTCGAGCACATGACGGCGGACAGTACGACCAGTGAGAACGCGATCTTTTCGAGTAGCTGATAACGATGAGGCATGAGCATGGCTTCCATATTTGGCCGCCATGATACCTCATGCTAAGGGTTTATACCTAGATTGCGATGCCGCTTGCACGCCCTGAAACGTCCGCTAAACCAAAATTACAAATGGAAACTTGTATGACGCTCCGGCTCGTGGGACATTGGAGTCGCGTTCAGCAGTAACCCCTCGGGACGCATGTTGATAGGGCCGCGGCGATGTCTGCGGCTTTTTTTTCGCCCATTTTTTGAAGCCAGGTTGGAATGTGCCATTACAGAATGGCTGATTCATGATTTAAAGCAGTATTCGAGTTTTCCGAATGGCCTATTGACAGCGAATTCAAGCGGCTGTTTGTCGATTTCGTTCGTAATGCGATTAAAAATTCGTAGTATTGAAGTTCATTCAACAGGCTGTCGATCGCCGTTACGTTCATCGCAGTCCCCCGTCACCCCACGCTACGAACTGGCCGTCCGCCTCGCCCACATGGCTGCACAGGCGTCATCAAGCTGTCATGTCTCGCCGGCACTGCGGGCGCTGGAAGGCGCGTCGTCGCACGCCGATGTGCCCAACTATTAGACATTATTAAATATTGCAATAGATGACTTTATCGTAAGCATTCATGTGGACAAAGTAATAGTCTTGTGCCAAAGTCCCGGCAGGCACTTAACACGCTTTTTTGGCGGCGATGCAGTGGGAAATACCACGAAAGTCGGCAGAATTGTTTGTTCGAGTATCAGTAAAACAAGTGCTTGAGAGATTCCCGAGATAAAGAAACCGGTAAGCGCCACAAAGACGTGCGCCGATCCGGTGCGCCGATGGTGCAAACGCGTGCGCAGATGGGAGAGGGTCGTAACCATGGACATCACAGGACCGGCAGGCTGGTGGAACAGCCCGCGAACCGAAGCGCATCACCTGCATCAATCGGCCCCTTCGCGCGCCATTTCCGCAGGTCTGCAACATCACGACGGCCCATCGTAAGCCGGCCGCCCGTCCACCTTGGTCTCCGTTGTTGAACATCCTCGCATCGAGGCGAGCGTGAGTGTTGCCCGTGTTTCGCGACCGTAACGTCGCGTACTACCTGCGTGCATTGACATCAAAGCGTTGCGGTCTTCTGTTGCCATACCTGCGTCATGAAATGGGTTCGCTGTCCGATGGGTCGTGCCAGTTTGCGCGTTACGACGGCCATGCGCTGCGTTGCGTTCATTGGTACGGGCAATCCCGACGGACTACGCCTGAGCGATCAAGTCGTGCCGCACCAGTCCTGAAGAACGGATGGCGTTTATGCGTGTGCTAGTTGTCGAAGATGACCCCGTGCATGCCAAAGCGGCGGTGAGAGTCGTCGGCCCGCTGGGGCACGACATCATCGAGGCTGGCGATGGCGAGGAAGCCGTTCGTCTTCTCAGGTCGCAGCCGGTAGATCTGGTCGTGCTGGACTGGCTGCTGCCGAGGATGAGCGGCTTCGAAGTGCTGTACTGGATTCGCCGCAACCTCGGCGATGTGCCCGCGGTGCTGTTCCTGACGAACAAGGTCCTCGACGACGACATCGTTCTGGCGATGGAAGCCGGCGCCGACGACTATCTCGTGAAACCGTTTCGTGTCGGGGAACTGACGGCGCGCGTCAACGCGCTGCTGCGCCGGGTCACACACGACCTCGAACGGACCGATCACATCCGCGCCGGCGACTACACGCTCGACCCGCTGGGCCGCACAGTCGCGTTGCGCGGCGAGCGCATCGATCTCACGCCGAAAGAGTTCGATCTCACCGCGCTGTTCTTCAACAACCTGGGGAAGCTGCTGTCGCGCAAGGTGGTTAGCATCAGCACGTGGGGGCGCGAGCTCGACCCCGCGTCACGCACGCTCGATACCCACGTCTATCGCGTGCGGCAGAAGCTGGCGCTCGCTCCTGAAAACGGTCTGCGGCTGAGCGCCGTCTACACGCACGGATACCGGCTGGAAGAAGTGCCGTCGAAGTCGCCCCGAAGTGCCGTGTCAGACCAGAACGTGTTGCCGTGCAACTGACCTGCGAACCAGGCGCGGCGCCCGGGCGCTCCGCCGATCAGACGAGCGACCCGCGACTTCGCAGGCGGACGTCGAGGTTGGGTCGCGATTCGGACGTCAGTCATCGTCGCATGCTGCAGGAGTGGCTGGCGTTCGGCGTTTTCCTGCTGTTGCTATGCGTTGCGCTTGACGTTTCACGGGTATTGCGCGGCGCGGATCTGTTTTTTTTCGACGCTGTGCAACCACTGCTGCAGCAGCCAGCACCAAAGAAGATCGTCCTCGTCGCCATCGACGATGCGAGCGTCAATGCGCTGGGCGGATGGCCGGTGAAGCGCGGTGCCTATGCCGAACTCATCGACTGGCTGACCGACGCCGGCGTGTCTGCCGTTGGACTCGACATTGCGATGCCGCACGCAGGCAGAGTCGATCCTGGCGGCGACGATCAACTCGCGAAGGCGATGACGCGGAATGCGAGAGTCGTGCTGCCGGTTCTGCTTGTCGATACACCCGGGGGAACGCATGTTGTCCCGCCGGTTACGCCGATCAGAGAGGCCGCCTTCGCGATCGCGCGAACCGATACATCCGCGGATGTGGACGGTGCATCCCGCAGCTTCTATCGGCTCGAACGGTTTACCGGCGCGACCTCGATGCATATGAGCGAGGCGCTGCTGAGCGCTGCCGGTGCGACGCCGGCTCGATGCAAAGAATCCCCGAATCCGACACGCGACGGGGCGGGTGCATGTCGCCGGTATGTGCCGATAGGACGTGAGTCGTCGCACGCAACTTTTTCGTTGATCGATGTGCTTCAGGGCCGCGTGGCTGCATCTATTTTCGACGGGGCGATCGTTATCGTCGGTCCGACTTCCGGTACGACGGACACGCACTTCGTCATCGCGGGTAGCGATCGATCTCCGTTGACCGATGTTGCATTTCTCGCGGATGCCACTTACGGGATGGCGAGCGGATCGCTGGTGAGCCCGCTGTCGGAAACCGGTCAGTTGCTACTTAGTCTGTGCGTGTTGCCGTTCGTGTGCGTGGGACTGTTCGCGCTCGGACCGCGCGCCGGATTGTTTGCCTGCGTAATGCTTGTGCTGGCTACGTATGCTGTATCGCTCGTCCTGCTTGCAGTAGCGCACGTTTTCTACTTTCCGGCCGCCGCGGCGACGATGTGCATCGCGGCGTATCCCGTCTGGGCGTGGTGTCGGCGGGGGGAAACGCTGCGCTATCTGAGCCCGCAGGCGGAGAGCGTAATGGGAGAGCTGGCGCTCGCCTGCGGACCGCCCATCCGCCTTAATGCGCTCGATCCGCGACAACAGCACGTCACACAGAAGCTCGCCGCCGAACGTGAGCAGGACACCGCACTACGCTTTTTCTCCCACGACGTTCGCTCTCCCCAGGCCGCGATACTCACCTTGATCGAGCAGCGACGCCATGCGCCGATGGAGATGCCGGAAGCACGCTTCATCGATCTGGTGAGCCAGTACGCAGAATCGACGCTCGCGCTAGTGGATCAGTTCCTGTTGCTCGCTCGCGCGGAGAGACGCACGCTGTCGCTGACGACGGTCGATCTTGCGTTCCTGCTCCACGACACCATCGATGATTTCTGGCCTCATGCCAATGCCAAACGCACACGGGTCGACCTGATCGCCGAGCCCGGCATCCTGATCGATGCCGATGCGCAGATGCTGCGTCGCGCGGTCGGCAATCTGATCGACAACGCCATCAAGTTTGGACCCGAGAACGCGACTATCACGGTGAACGCCCGCGCATGCGAGCAATACCAGACAGTGGCGATTGCCGATCAAGGCATCGGCATCCCCGCCGATCAAATCCCGAATCTGTTTACCGAGTTCACTCGCATCGACGCGCATAGCGACCGTCCTGGCCACGGCCTGGGGCTCGCCTTCGTCAAAGGTGTCATCGATGCGCTTGGCGGGAAAATTCATGTTGAAAGTCGCGTGGGGCAGGGGTCTGTTTTTACGCTTCTTTTGCCGAAACAGTCGGTGGCTGGTTGATCGTTATATCAACGGATCAATAGAAGGCAGATTGTTAAATCATCCCTCTGGTGTGTGATTTTATTTACGAATTCTCGTCTTTCGGATTAATAGGATAGTTTGTCGGGGCGATCTCTCCTGCTAATTACAAGCTTCGAATCCGTTTGTCAATTCAATCTGCCCAGATACGACAGGGCGAGTCATTTTTAACATTTGTGAACTGCCACGAGGCGCTCAATCGCTTGTTGTGCCGGCGTGTGTGTTTTCATTTGTCACTTTTCCGTGACAATTGTTCAAAATTGTTCCCTCCGTTTTTCTGCTTTCCATCCATTACTCTACGATTCAGCACATTCTTGCCTGAACCATGTGGGTAATTTGAATGGAAATGCGTAGCGAATAAATTGAATTGAGTTATTTCGATTGAGGAAGTTCACTGAATTCCTCGATGGGTGCGTGCGCCTGATACATAAGAATTCATTTGTTGGATTCGATGTGTATTCGCATGCCAGAAAAATACTTGCACTGAAGTTGTTTATCCGGAAACAAGCTCGCGTTGATTCAGGGAGACGCGAGACGGGCGTGCACGCCCGCTGGCAGACGGCCGCCAGTGAGCAGGTGCATTGCATGGAACACGTCGATTACAGCCTGGCAGGAAAAAAACATGAACAAGGTATATCGCTCGATCTGGAACAGCACGCGCGGCGCTTTTGTCGCCGTATCCGAGATAGACACCGCAGCGGGAAAAGGAAAGTCGAGGTCGTCGTCCGGCACGGTCGACCAGCGCGGAGGGTCGACTAGCAGGGTAGACCGGCGACGCGCTATCGCTGTTGGGATCATGTTGATGTCTGCGGGAGGTGTCCTGATTCCGCGGGCAGCGGTGGCGCAGGCAGTGGCTGGCGGCTCGGCCGGGGGCGCGAACTCGGTGGCAGTCGGATCAGGCTCAAATGCGGCGGGAAACCTGGGGGTTGCGGTAGGGCAGAATGCAGCGGCGACCGGCCTTAACACTACTGCTCTGGGCACCAATAGCCAGGCGGTTGGCAATTTCGCCACGGCGGTTGGCACCAATGCTGATGCGTCGGATGAGTTCGCGACGTCGGTAGGTTATCTCTCTACCGCGGCGTCAGGTGCAACGGCACTTGGCGCATTCGCGTCGGCAACCGGTGGTTTTTCGATGGCATTCGGCGAGCATTCGAGCGCGTCGGGTTCGTTCGGTCTTGCGCTGGGCGGCGGTGCCGCGGCAAACGGGAATTTTACCGTGGCGGTCGGCGGAAGCTCTGTGGCGTCGGCGCTGCAAGCCACCGCAGTGGGTTACCTGGCAACTGCCGCGGGTGTGAGCGGGGTTGCGGTGGGTAATCAGGCGCAGGTGTCGGCCGCGGCCGCTGGCGGTCTGGCGGTTGGTAGCGGTGCGTCATCGGGCGGTCCTTCGGCGACGGCGATTGGTACGAATGCAGGTTCCACGGGCACGGCCTCGATTGCCATCGGCGCAGGCGGTGGAACAGCTGGTGTACCCGGATCAGGCACGCAGGCTACGGGAGATGAGTCGACCGCGATCGGCTTTGGCAGTGTCGCCAGCCAGATCTACGCACAGGCATTCGGCCCGAATGCAACGGGCGCCGGAACAGGTTCGATCGCCATTGGCCCTTCTGCCAAGGCGACCGGGTATTTCAGCGTCGCCCTCGGCGACCTGGCTCTGGCGACCGCGACGTCCGCAGTGGCACTGGGCCCTGGTGCTACGGCTACCGCCGACAATGCAATCGCCGCTGGTATCAATTCCAAGGCGACCGGCGCGGCCGGGGTGGCGCTGGGCGGCGGCAGTTCCGCCGTGAACAATGGGTCGGCCCTTGGCGTCAACGCGCTCGCGTCCGGTGTGGGGAGCACGTCGCTGGGCGCATCGACCGTTGCCAACTCCACGAATGCATCGGCGTTCGGCAATGGCTCGAAGGCGCTTGCCGCATCGACTGTCGCATTCGGCGACACCAGCACGGTGACCGCAGCATCGGGCACCGGCTCCATCGCGGGTGGCCATAACTCGCAGGTGACGGGCGGCACCGGCGCCGTCGCACTCGGCGAAGGACAGACCGCAAACGGCAACGGTGCAGTCGCAATTGGTGACCCGAATACGGCCACCGGTAATGGCGCCGTGGCAATGGGCGCGACCAACACCGCCAACGGCAATGGTGCGATCGCACTGGGCAACACGAACGTCGCGACCGGGCAGGGATCGGTAGCACTCGGCAACGCATCGCAGGCGAATGTCGCAGGTTCGATCGCGATCGGCGATACCGCGGTGGTGCAGGCCGCGGCCACCGGCGGCCTCGCGCTCGGCTCGGGTGCGACGACCAGTGTTGCAAACAGCGTGGCCCTCGGTGCGAACTCGACGACCACCGCGGGCGTCGGCACACCCAGTGCGGTGATCGGTGGCGTCACGTATAACTTCGCGGGTGCGACGGTGGGCGGCGTGGTGAGCGTCGGCGCAGCCGGGCTCGACCGGCAGATCCAGAACGTCGCCGCAGGCCAGCTGAGCGGCACCAGCACGGACGCCGTGAACGGCTCGCAGCTCTTTGCGACCAACCAGCAGGTGACGGCCAACACGACCGCGATATCGAACATCAACAACGGCGCGGGTATCAAGTACTTCCACGCGAATTCGACCGATCCTGACTCGACCGCGAGCGGCGCTGACTCGGTAGCGATCGGCGGCAACGCGCAGGCGACGCAGGCCAATTCCGTCGCGCTTGGTGCCAATACGACGACCACCGCGGGCGTATCGACACCCAGTGCGGTGATCGGTGGCGTCACCTATAACTTCGCGGGTACGACAGTGGCCGGCGTGGTGAGCGTCGGCGCGGCAGGCGCGGAGCGGCAGATCCAGAACGTCGCGGCCGGGCAGTTGAGTGGAACCAGTACGGACGCCGTGAACGGCTCGCAGCTCTTCGCGACCAACGAGCAGGTGGATGCCAACACAACCGCCATCTCGAACATCAGCAATGGCGCGGGCATCAAGTACTTCCACGCGGACTCGACGCTCGCCGACAGTCAGGCAACGGGGACGGACAGCATCGCCGTCGGTCCGCAGGCCGTGGCGAGCGCCACGGATGCCTTCGCAGCCGGCACCGGCGCGCAGGCGACAACGGCTAACGCCATGGCGCTTGGCGCGCAGACGACCGCTTCGATCGACGGCAGCGTCGCGATTGGTTCAGGCTCTGTCTCCGACCGCACCATCGCAGCAGGCAGCGGCACGATTCCGGCCGGCACCCACACGGTTCCGTTCAATACGTCCGATGAGACGCTGCTCGGCGCGGTGTCGTTCGGCAGCACGACCGGCGCCACGTACCGGCAACTCATCAACGTCGCGGACGGTACCAGCGCACACGATGCGGTGACGGTCCGGCAACTGACCGGTGCGCTTCAGGCGTTCTCGGTGACACCGACGCTGTACTTCCACGCCAACTCGACCGCCGCCGATTCACTGGCAGTAGGCCAGGAGTCGATCGCCGTGGGTCCGACGACGGTCGTCAATGGCGACAACGGTATCGGCATCGGCAACGGCGCGATCGTCCAGCAGACGGCACCGGGCGGCGTAGCCATCGGTCAGGCGGCGAATTCCGGGCAGGCCGATGCCATCGCACTGGGTAGCGGAGCGAATGCGACCGGTCCTCAATCGATCGCTCAGGGCGCGAACTCTGTTTCCAGTGCGGCGGGTGCCGTGGCGGTCGGTTCGGGTGCGAACAGCAGTGCCGCCGATGCGTTGGCACTGGGCTCCGGTGCAAGCGCCAGCTTTGCGAACAGCGTGGCCATCGGTGCAGGTTCTGTGACTACCGTTGGCGCCCAGTCGAACTACATCGCCTACGGCCTGAGCAGCCCGCAGTCATCGGTGGGTGAGGTCAACATCGGCAACCGCAAGATCACTGGTGTTGCTGCAGGATCGGCCGGGACAGACGCCGTCAACGTCAGCCAGCTGCAGGCCGTCGACCAGAATCTCACCCAGCAGATCCAGAACATCGTCAACAACAGCGGTGGCAACGGCGGCTTCCCTTCGACGCCCGGCACCACGACCGCGCCTTCGTCGACCGGTTCGAACTCGTCGGCGGGCGGTAACGGCGCGGTCGCCTCCGGTTCGAGCAGTACCGCGGTGGGGAACGGTTCGACGGCCTCCGGTAACAACTCGGTGGCGCTCGGTGCGGGCAGTAACGATGGCGGCCGCAGCAACGTCGTCTCGATCGGCACGGCCGATTCGCCGCGCCAGATCACCAATGTTGCCGCCGGCACGGCACCCACCGATGGTGTCAACGTCGGCCAGCTGAACGCTGCACTCGGCAACGCCAACGCCTACACCGACGCCCAGATCCAGGGCCTGCGGCGCGATGCGGATGGCGGCACGGCAAGCGCGATGGCGGTGGCTGGATTACCGCAACCGTCGGGACCCGGCAAGAGCATGGTGTCGATCGCGGGCAGTATCTATCGCAGCCAGTCGGGTCAGGCGATCGGTATCTCCACGATCTCGGAGAACAACCACTGGATCTACAAGGCTGCGGTCACCACCAATACGCGCAACGACTACGGCGCGGTGATCGGTGCGGGCTATCAATGGTAAGCAGGGCGGCTGCGCCGGAGCGGTTCCGCGCGCTGCCTTTCTCACTTTGGAAAACGGGTACACCATGAAAATGCAATCGATTGCGGCTCTCTCCCTCAGTGTGCTGGCAGCCCTGCTCATAACGGGCTGTGCGGCACCCCAGTCTCCGCCCGTGTTTCCCAACCCGCAGGCGGCCTCGCCCGCGGGCGGCACGTTCGTCAACATCGATAACCTGCGCAACGTCGCGGTGGGCCTGAACAAGGACCAGCTGTACGACCTGATCGGGCCGCCGCAATTTCACGAGTGGTTCGTCGGCAATCACGTGTGGAATTACCTGTTCGACTTCCGGCGCGGCAACGAGGTGGTGTCGTGCCAGTACCAGGTGCAGTACGACAGCCACATGCGGGTGAGCGGCACGTACTGGCGAGACCCGGCGTGTGCGGATTTCCTGAAGGCGGCGCCTGCGCAGACGACGGTGGTCACGGAAGTGTCGAAGCCTGTTGCGCTCGATGAGTTCTCGATCCAGAGCGAAGCGCTGTTTCCGTTTGGCAAGTCGAGCCTCGCTTCGATGTTGCCCAAAGGGCGCGCGGAGCTGGATGCGGTGGCGGAGAAGATCCGTGCGCGAGATGGGGTGACGCGTATCGATGTAGTCGGGCATACCGACCGGATTGGCTCGGATGCGATCAACCGTCCGCTGTCGGTTGCGCGGGCGGATACGGTGCGGGCGTATCTGATCGATCGTGGACTCGATGCGCAGGTGATACACGCGGAGGGTGTCGGGTCGAGCCAGCCGGTGACGCATTGTCCGGGTGGAGAGTCGGCTGCGGTGATCGCGTGTCTGCAGCCGGACCGGCGTGTCGGGATCACGCTCTATGGGCAGCGTAAGGCGGGGGCGTAGCAGGCTCGAACGTGGATCATGCGATGTGGCCGGGAGCGGCCGCATCGCGTGCCGTCGAGGGGGCGGTTTATCGTGCAGTCCCTTCGATGCGCTTCATCGTATGGGGCAGGCTGCCTGCGCAAGTGAGCCAGGCTGCGAGGGAATCGCCCCCGGCCACCGTGGCTCGTTTCTTACGCGGGACCTGTGCCCTATCTTCAGTGACGTGCCAAATCGCCTCTCTGAAAAACACAAGATCGACTGGTACCCAACGGCTAACGGCCGACCAGGTGGTAACACCACACAGCAATTACCCGGCTGCGAACTTCCATTCTTGATAGCCGGGCACCCAGCAAAGCGAACAGCCGAGGAATAGCACCTATTCCTCGCCGATGACTACCGCGCATCCCAGCGCGAGCGGACGATACGCATCAACCAGTGCATGAACGCATTGGCACCCATGCAGTAGTCCGCCAGTCCTGCTTCGGACACGTGAGCGGACCGTTCAACACTCACTATCGAGGTCATCATGACGCAAGCTCTGAAAGGCAAACTCGCACTCGTCACCGGCTCTTCCCGCGGCATCGGTGCTGCAATCGCGACCCGTCTCGCGCGCGACGGCGCAGCGGTCGTCGTCCACTACGCATCGAGTCCGGAACGCGCGGAGGCGGTGGTCAAGGCAATCCGCGATGCGGGAGGCGAGGCCGAAGCGGTCGGCGCCAATCTGTCGAAGCCCGAGGGGGTGACGGCACTGATCGATGCGGTGAATGGCGTGTTCGGCGGCAAGTTCGAAGGTCGGCTCGACATTCTCGTCAACAACGCGGGTACGGTCGAATATGGGCCGTTCCTAGATTCGTCGGAAACGTCGTACGACACGCATTTCAATCTCAACGTACGCGCCCCGATCGAACTGGCGAAGGACGCGGCGAAACGCATGATCGCGACGGGCTGGGGACGCATTATCAATGTGGGTTCCGCTTTCGGCGAAGCCGCGCCGTTGCCTGGCGTCACGCTTTACATCGCGTCGAAATTCGCCATTCGAGGTTTTACACGCGGTCTTTCGCGCGAGCTTGGGAAGTATGGTGTGACCGTCAATGCAGTTCAGCCGGGTCCGATCGATACCGAACTGGCTCCGCAGCCAGGTACCGAAGATCACGCAACGATGACGCGACTCGCCAGTGTGGGTCGTTTCGGCAAGCCCGAAGAAATCGCGGCGGCGGTGGCGTACCTGGCGAGTCCGGAAGCGGGGTACACCACCGGTGAAAGTCTGACGGTGGATGGGGGATGGATTGCCTGAGGGCGGCGATCGGTGTTTGCGCGCAGACGAACCGAGCTGGATCGTGAAAGTATCGGTTCGCCGAGAACACCCCGTGGGGTTTGGTTCTGCGGCGATTTTTTGAGAGCGCTTGAACGATAAATCTGGCGGAGGCGGTGAGATTCGAACTCACGGAAGGGTTGCCCCTTCGCCGGTTTTCAAGACCGGTGCATTCAACCACTCTGCCACACCTCCGGGACGCGGATTGTACCCTGGAACGGCGCTATCGCGCCCGGTCCGAGGTCAAGTCGTTACGATGCGTCCTGCAAGAATAACTCCTGAAGATCGTTCAGAAACCGCTGGCCAAGCGGCGTCGGCGCGATGTGCTGATGATCCCGTGCAATCAGCCCACGCCTTTCCGCTTCCCCTAACGCGGTTTCGATCGATGTCATCGTCAGGCCAGTACGCTCGACGAAACGATGCACCGGAAACCCTTCAACCAGCCGCAGCGCGTTCAACATGAACTCGAACGGCAGGTCGCGTGGTCCGACTTCGTGTTCCTCATGAACGGGTTTACCGGCCTTCGCATGCTCGATGAAGGTGGTCGGGTGCTTGTAGCGCATCTGCCGCAAGATCCGGTTCGGAAACGACAGCTTCGTATGCGCGCCTGCGCCGATGCCGAGGTAATCGCCGAACCGCCAGTAGTTCAGATTGTGTTTGCTCTGCCGATGCGGCTTCGCATACGCGGACACTTCGTAGCGCTCGTAACCTGCAGCGGCGGTGCGCTCGTGTATCCACTCCTGCATGTCGGCGGATGCGTCGTCGTCGGGAAGCGCGGGCGGGTACTTCGCGAACATTGTGTTCGGTTCGAGCGTCAGGTGGTACAGCGACAGATGCGGCGGCGCAAACGAGAGCGCTGTCTCGATGTCGGTCTGACATTCGGCAAGCGTCTGTTGCGGCAGCGCGAACATCAGATCGAGATTGAAATTGTCGAAGGTGTGCGCCGCGACTTCGACTGCGCGATGCGCCTGCGTCGAGTCGTGAATCCGGCCGAGTGCCTTCAGATGCGCTTCATTAAAGCTCTGGATCCCCACCGACAATCGATTCACCCCGCTCGCCCTGAACTGCGCGAACTTCGCGGCTTCGAACGTGCCGGGGTTTGCTTCGAGCGTGATTTCAGCGTCGGCGTCGAGCGGCAATAGAGCCCGCACATCCGACAGCAGCCGGTCGAGGCCCGCGGCCGACAGCAAACTGGGCGTCCCCCCGCCGATAAACACCGTGTGCACCTGGCGCCCCCACACGAGCGGCAACGCCTGCTCGAGATCGGCGCGCAGCGCATCGAGATAATCGTTCTCCGGGAACGCATCGCCTTTCCATTCGTGCGAATTGAAGTCGCAGTACGGGCACTTGCGAACGCACCACGGAAAATGCACGTACAGCGCAAGCGGCGGCAGCGACGTGAGTCGAATGCTGCCCGGCGCGGTGAACGCCTGGATCACGCCGGCCCCCGCCGATGCCGCGCTCATGCTTCCTCCCGCAAGCGTGCGAGCAACTGCTGCAACGCGATCGCTCGATGGCTTTGCGCGTTCTTCACAGCCGGATCGAGTTGTGCCGCGGTAGCGTCGAGCGTGGGCAGGAAGAACAACGGGTCATAGCCGAAGCCGTTCGAACCACGCGGCGCATCGAGCATTTCGCCGTGCCAGCGACCTTCGACGATCAGCGGCTCAGGGTCGTTCTCGTGACGTACGAGTGCGAGCACGCAGTAGTAGTACGCACGACGATCGGTCGTGTCCTTCAACTGTTCGATGAGATGCGCGTTGTTTGCCGCGTCGCTTTTCTCACCGCCGGCAAGCAGCGCGTAGCGCGCCGAATAGACACCGGGCGCGCCGCGCAGCGCGCGCACGCACAGACCGGAGTCGTCGGCGAGTGCGGGCAGGCCGGTCAGTCGCGCTGCGTGTCGCGCCTTGGTCAGCGCGTTCTCGACAAACGTCGGGTAGGGCTCCTCCGCTTCGGGCACATTGAGCGCGCCCTGCGGAATCAACTCGATTCCCGCCGCGCCGAGCAGGGCCGCGAATTCGCGCAGCTTGCCCGGGTTGTTCGACGCGAGCACGACTTTCGACAGCGAACTCGCTGTCGCCGTGGTCGCGAGAGTCTGACGATCACTCACCCTTGATCTCCAGCGCTTCCTTTTGCTTCGCGATCAGCGTCGTAATACCGCTTTGCGCGAGATCGAGCAGCGCATTCATTTCGTCGCGGGAAAACGGCACGCCTTCCGCGGTGCCCTGAATCTCGACGAAACCGCCATCGCCGGTCATCACGACGTTCATGTCGGTATCGCATTGGGAATCTTCGTCGTAGTCGAGATCGAGCACCGGTAGTCCGTCATACACGCCGACCGAAATCGCGGCGACGTAGTCGGTGATCGGTGAGCTTTCGATACGGCCTGTCGTAAGCAGTTTGGCGACCGCGTCGTGCGCAGCGACGAATGCACCGGTGATGCTCGCAGTACGCGTGCCGCCGTCAGCCTGGATCACATCGCAATCAATGTGCAGCGTGCGCGCGCCCAGCCGTTCGAGATCGAACACCGAGCGCAGCGCCCGGCCGATCAACCGCTGGATTTCCTGCGTACGCCCGGTCTGTTTGCCGCGTGCGGCTTCACGGTCGCTGCGCGTATGCGTCGCGCGCGGCAGCATGCCGTATTCGGCCGTGAGCCAGCCTTGGCCGCGATCGCGCAGAAAGCCGGGCACCTGCTCGGCGATGCTCGCGGTGCAGATCACTTTCGTGTCGCCGAATTCGACGAGCACCGAGCCTTCCGCGTGCTTCGTGTAGTGGCGCGTGATGCGCACATCGCGCAGCTGATCGGGGCGGCGGCCGCTGGGGCGTTTCGTGGTGTCGTTCATCGTCGGGGACCGTGGAAGGAGGGGGGTAGGAGGGAAACCGCGATTTTACCGCCGATCGGCGCTGCGAGCCGCGTTCGGGTCGCTTCCGCTTCACAGGGTGCTATCGCGAAAGATGGGATAATGCGCGTTCTACGCCCCGCGTCCCGTACACGCCGGGCGACTCGAATCCACGGGCTGTACCGGAAATGACGCGGAAACGATGCGATTACCGCTGCGTTTTTCCGCATGGCCCCTTTCGCGAGACGAACGATGATCTACAGCATGACTGGCTACGCGAGCGTGACACGCGAACTCGCCGCGACCTCGGGCAATGGCGGTGTGAGCGTTTCCGTCGAACTCCGTACCGTTAACTCGCGCTTCCTCGATCTGAACTTCCGCATGCCCGAAGACGTGCGCGTCTGCGAACCGACGCTGCGCGAAATGCTGATGAACAAGCTGTCGCGCGGCAAGGTCGATATCCGAATCAACCTGCAACGCAGCGAACAGGCGGCCAACGCGGGTGCATTGAACCGCGATGCGCTCGAACAGCTCGCGGTGCTTGAACGTGCCGTGCTCGATGCGTTCCCCGATGCAGGCCGCCTGCGTACCGGTGAAATCCTGCGCTGGCCCGGCGTGCTCGCCGAAAGCGGAGTCGCCGCTGAGGTGTTGCGCGACGCCGTGCTCGGTTGCGGCAAGCAGGCAATCACGGACCTGATCGACGTGCGCGCGCGCGAAGGCGCGCAACTCGCCACCATGCTGCTGAACAACGTCACCGAGATGGAGACGATCGTTGCGAAGATCTCGCCGCTTGTGCCGGAGCTGATCACGAAGCATCAGCAGAAGATCGTCGAGCGTCTGCAGGAAGCGCTCGGCATCGCGGCACCTGAGAACGCTGCGTCCGTGTCGACCGTATCGCGCGAAGAAATCAACGAGCGTATCCGCCAGGAAGTGACGATGTACGGTATCCGTATCGACATCGCCGAAGAACTGACGCGCCTCACCGCGCACCTGAACGAAACGCGCCACGTGATCGAAAAGGGCGGCAAGGTAGGCAAACGGCTCGACTTCATGATGCAGGAGCTGAACCGCGAAGCGAATACGCTCGGCTCGAAGGCCGCGGCCAAGGAACTCGCCGACGCATCGATGACGCTGAAGCTGCTCATCGAACAGATGCGCGAGCAGGTGCAAAATCTCGAATAAGTCCCGACCGACCCGGAGTCCCGCAGCATGACCGACCACCCACGCGAAAGCAGCGCGCCGCGCAATCCGTACGCAGGCGTTTATCCGGGCAACCTGTTCATGGTCGTCGCACCGTCGGGTGCGGGCAAGTCGACCCTCGTGAACGCGTTGCTCGCGCGCGATCCGGCCATCCGCCTGTCGATCTCGTACACGACGCGCCCGCCGCGTCCGAAAGAACAGGATGGCCAGCACTACCACTTCACCACCGTCGACGATTTCCTCGCGCGCCATGCGGCCGGCGAGTTTCTCGAAAGCGCGGAAGTGCATGGCAATTACTACGCGACGTCGCGCGTGTGGATCGAAGACCAGATGAAAAACGGCCATGACGTGCTGCTGGAAATCGACTGGCAGGGTGCACAACAGGTGAAAAAACAGTTTCACAACGCGATCGGCATCTTCATCCTGCCGCCTTCGCTCGAAGCGCTCGAAGACCGCCTGAAGAAGCGCGGCCAGGACGAGCCGAACGTCATCGTGCGACGTCTGCTCGCCGCCGGTAGCGAGATGGCGCACGCGGCGGAAGCGGAGTACGTCGTGATTAACGAGAACTTCGATCGCGCGCTCGCGGACCTGCAGTGCCTGGTCGGTGCGACGCGTTCGCGGTTCGCGTCGCAGTACGCGCGCCACACGCAGCTGTTCATGCAGCTCGGCATCCACCTGCCGCATGGCGGCTGACGGCGGGGTGTCGCGCACATAAGGTAGAATGAGTAACATACTGAGAAGGAATTCCTGACATGGCCCGCATCACCGTCGAAGACTGTCTGAAACAGATCCCGAATCGTTTCGAACTGGCGCTTGCCGCAACCTACCGCGCGCGTCAGCTCGCACAAGGTCACACGCCGAAGCTTGAAAGCCGCGATAAGCCCACCGTCATCGCCCTGCGCGAAATTGCGGCTGGTCACGTCGGCGTCGAAATGCTGAAGAAGGTGCCTGTCTAAGGCACCTTGTCTGTTTTTCGATTACCGCTGTAAATGACTCCGCCGCGTGCAGACCGCGGGCTCACTGACAAGGAGGCGAGCATGAGCACCCACCCTTCGCCTTCTGCTACAGAGCTAGAGCAGGAGTCCGACTCGCCCTCGTCTGCACGCAAATACATCGACGCGGTCCTCGAACAGTCGTTTCGCCATCTGTTCGGGCCGACCGCTACGCCGGAGCAACCGCGCCGGCACGACGTCGTTTCGATCGCCAAACTGACCGCTGCTCTCGCCGGCTACCTGACGCCGGAAGAGATCAAGGAGGTCAAGGCGGCGTTCCATTTCAGCGACGAAGCCCATCTCGGCCAGTACCGCCAGAGCGGCGAACCCTATATCACGCACCCGGTCGCCGTCGCGGAAATCTGCGCCAGCTGGAAGCTCGACGACCAGTCGATCATGGCGGCGCTGCTGCATGACGTGATGGAAGATCAGGGCGTGACCAAGGCCGAGCTGGCCGAGCGCTTCGGTGCGAAGGTCGCGGAACTGGTCGACGGGTTGTCGAAACTGGACAAGATGGAGTTTCGCAATCGCGAGGAAGCGCAGGCAGAAAATTTCCGCAAGATGCTGCTGGCGATGGCGCGCGACGTTCGCGTGATCCTTGTCAAACTGGCGGACCGGCTGCACAACATGCGCACGCTGGGTGCGGTGCCGCCCGAAAAACGCCGCCGCGTGGCGCGCGAAACACTCGATATCTACGCTCCGATCGCGCATCGGCTGGGGCTGAACAATACGTATCGCGAGCTGCAGGATCTGAGCTTCGCGAACTTCAATCCGCATCGCTACGCAACGCTTGAAAAGGCCGTGAAAGCGGCGCGCGGCAATCGCCGCGAAGTGGTCGGCAAGATCATGGAGTCGGTGCAGCGCGCAATCGCCGATGCGAAGCTCGACGCGGAAGTGACCGGCCGCGAGAAAACCATCTTTAGCATCTACAAGAAGATGCGCGACAAGCAACTGTCGTTCTCGCAGGTGCTCGATGTGTACGGTTTTCGCGTGGTCGTCGAGAGCGCGCTTGAGTGCTATACCTGCATCGGTGCGCTGCATGCGCTCTACAAGCCGGTGCCGGGCAAGTTCAAGGACTACATCGCGATCCCGAAGGTGAACGGCTACCAGTCGCTGCATACGACACTGGTGGGGCCGTTCGGCGCGCCGATCGAGTTCCAGGTGCGTACGCGCAAGATGCACGAGATCGCCGAAGCGGGCGTCGCGGCGCACTGGCTGTACAAGAACGGCGGCGCGGATCTCAACGATGTGCAAAAGCGTGCGCATCAGTGGCTCAAATCGCTGCTCGATATTCAAAGCGAAGCGGGTGATTCGAGCGAGTTTCTCGAGCACGTGAAGATCGATCTGTTCCCGGATGCGGTCTACGTGTTCACGCCGAAGTCGAAGATCATGGCGCTGCCGCGCGGTGCGACGGCGCTCGATTTCGCCTATTCGATCCACAGCGACCTCGGCAACCAGTGTGTCGCGGTGAAGATCAACAACGAACTGCTGCCGTTGCGTACCGAACTGAAGAGCGGCGATATCGTCGAGGTGATCACCGCGCCGTACTCGAAGCCGAACCCGGCGTGGCTCGGCTTCGTGCGTACCGGCAAGGCGCGTTCGGCAATCCGCCATTACCTGAAGACGATGCGCCTGAACGAGTCCGTGCAGCTTGGCGAGCGCCTTGTCGATCAGGCGCTCAAGGGCTATGGGCTCGCGTTGGCCGACGTCACACCCGAGGTGTGGGAAAAGCTCGTGCAGTGGACGGGCAACAAGAACGGTCAGGAAATTTTCGCGGACATCGGCCTTGGTCGGCGCGTCGCGGCGGTGATGGCGAAGCGCATCGAGGTGCTGATGCGCGGCCTCGATGCCGACGACGACAGCCCGCGCGAAGCGTCCGTATTGAACCCGCCGCCGGTCGTGATCACCGGTACCGAAGGCATGTCGGTGCAGCTCTCGGCTTGCTGTCGCCCGATCCCTGGCGACGACATCATGGGCTATATCGGCATCGGGCTCGGCATGGCGATCCACACAACCGATTGCCGCGTTGCACAACGTATTCACCGGCGCGATCCGGGCCGCTGGATCGATGTCGCGTGGGCACCGCAGCCGGGGCGTCTATTCGACGTGGCGATCAAGGTGCTCGTGAAGAACGCGAAGGGTGTGTTTGCGCGCGTTGCCGCGGACATCACGTTTGCCGATGCGAACATCGTGCACATTGCGATGGACGAGGACCTGTCGCAGGAATCGACGGTGCTGCGCTTTGTGATCCAGGTCAGCGACCGCGTGCATCTCGCCAACGTGATGCGCCGCGTGCGTACCAATCCGGACGTGATGCGCATTACGCGCGAGCGGCCGAGCGAAGAGCAGCACCATCGTCACGACGGTGGCATGCGCATCGATCGCGAGCGCGCTGACTACTGACCTGATCCACCGTAAGGTCCACCGACAAAAACAAAGGGCCTTCCGGATGGAAGGCCCTTCATGAAATGGTGCGGCTGGCAGGATTCGAACCCACGACCCCTTGGTTCGTAGCCAAGTACTCTATCCAACTGAGCTACAGCCGCACGTGACCGGTACAGATAACCCGCTTATACAGCGGGGTGAAACGAAAGGGCCTTCCGTGGAGGAAGGCCCTCAAATAAGTGGTGCGGCTGGCAGGATTCGAACCCACGACCCCTTGGTTCGTAGCCAAGTACTCTATCCAACTGAGCTACAGCCGCACGCAGAAACGAGATTATAGCAAAGCCTCGAAAAAAGGGAAGCGAGAAACGCGATTTGTGCCGCTGTGTCGATCGTGTACCCTTGATGGCTGGACGTTTGCGGCATTCACCCGGATTACCATGAACAAGGCTTTTGTCAAAGAATCGAGCGAAGAAAGCGACGACGATCTCGACGTCGCCCAGCCCGAAGTGCCCGCTGGGGCGAAAAACTACATTACGCCGGCCGGCTATCGACGGATGCGCGACGAACTGCTGCATCTGATCGATGAAGAGCGGCCCGAAGTCGTGAAGCTCGTCTCGTGGGCTGCGTCGAATGGCGATCGTTCGGAGAACGGCGATTACATCTACGGAAAGCGGCGCCTGCGCGAAATCGATCGGCGGATCCGCTTTCTGACCAAGCGGCTGGATCTCGCCGAGATCGTCGATAGCAGCCGGCAGGAGAGCGTCGATCAGGTGTTTTTCGGGGCGACTGTTCACTATGGGACAGCCGATGGCGAGGAGCATGCGATCACCATCGTTGGCGTCGACGAGGTCGATCTGGATCGCGGGCATGTCAGCTGGATCTCGCCGGTGGCGCGGGCGCTGTTGAAGGCGCGGATCGGTGATCAGGTCACGTTGTATACGCCGGCAGGGCCGGAGCCGATCGATGTGCTCGATGTGAGCTACCCGCCACCCGATACGGGCGCTTGATCGCGCTGGCAGCGACCGACGCGCGCTGCCTCAAACCCTCAAACCGTTACCCGCGGTGTGAAGCGCACCCGACTCCCGGCAAAAACCTCAAGCCCATGAAAAAAGGCGCCGCAAGCGGCGCCTTTCGATACTGCGGATACTGCCAGCAGCTTAGAAGCGGTGACGCAGGCCAACCGTCACAGCGACTTGCTGATTGCTGTTCGAAGCAGCCAGACCGTTGATGTCTGCGCTGACGATAGCATTCTTGTTGGTGCGTTGGTATTCGCCTTGCAGGTACACGTCCGTGCGCTTGGACAGCAGGTAGTCCGATTGCAGGTTGAACTGGTTCCAGTGCGGGCTCGTACCAGCCAGGTTGCCACGCGTGTACGTGTACGAACCAGCCAGGCTCAGGGCCGGCGTCAGAGCGTAACGTGCGTTCGCTTCGATGTTCTGGAAGCGGGCGCTGTTGCCACCCAGACCGTTGATGCCACCGCTCACGCCCGATGCACCTGCACCGATACCAGCCAGTTGCGACAGGTTCGTTTGCGTGTACACGAGACCAACGGTTGCCGGGCCGAACGAGTAGTTCGCGCCAGCACCGAACGTGCGTTGACGGCCAGCCAGGAACGTGTTGTCACCCGACACAGCACCGCTCGTGTTGTTGAGCGCTGCACCCGGGTTGCTGTTCAGTTGCAGGTAAGCTGCTGCGACGTTCAGGCCGCCCCAGCTGTACGAACCACCCACGCTGTATGCGCGGTTGTTCGCGAACTGACCAGCGTCGTTCGAGAAGCCATACAGGCCACCGAACTTGAAGCCGGCGTAGTCAACGCTTTGGTACTTGACCGAATTGTTGATACGGAACGAGTTGTTCAGGTTGTCGTTGTCGAACGGGTGCGCGAACTGCGTGCCACCGTATTGCGTGCCAGTCAGTGCCAGCGGGCCGACATAGTCAACCACGCTGTCGTATTGACGGCCGAGGGTCAAGGCGCCGAACTGATCGCTTGCCAGACCGACGAACGCTTGACGACCAAATTCACGGCCGCTCTGACCAAGGGTGCCGTTAGCGATGTTGAAGCCGTTTTCCAACGTGAAGATAGCCTTCAGACCGCCGCCGAGGTCTTCAGCACCGCGCAGGCCCCAACGGCTGCCGTTGATCGCGCCGCTGGTTTCTTGCCAGTTGCTGTGACCGCCCTGGTTGTTCGTGTAGGTGATACCTGCATCGATAAGGCCGTACAGCGTGACGCTGCTTTGGGCGTGCGCTGCAGTAGCAAAAACGCCCGACAGGGCCGCGACCAAAAGAGTCTTTTTCATCTTTATAACTCCGAGAACAGGATGGGCTTTGGAAACCCAGGCTTGAAGGAAACCTTCACGCTAACGCTGCGAGAGGCGAAATTTGCGTGAAACGCGCGATCTGGCCAACGCGTTGGTTTCCGGACAGGCAGAGTGTAGAGACGAGGCCGCGGAGCGGATGTTCCAATTTCAGCAATAAAGTATTACGAGATTGGAAATTATTCGGATGATCGCTCAAAGCCTTGCTGGGAAAGGCTTTTCAAGACGAGCAAAGGGGTGGGAAGGATGTGTCAACCAACCGGCGTTGTGCAATTGCTACAGCAAACGACGTACGAAAACAACGCTAAAAGACATAAAAATAGATTGTTGTCGTATAAGGAATAGATGTTTGTTGTTTGCGCTACTAATGGGCTGATGCGGTGGCGCTATACTTTAATCTCTGCTTTCCGAAGCAGACTTTTTCGTTGACGAAAAAGATCTCCAAACCTTTGTCGGCGCGACCTCCAAGTCGCGCTTTTTTTTACCTGTAGCTTCCGCGCGGTTGCTGCCTGTTATCCCTGTTGAGCCGCAACGCCGGGGGTAAATACATCCAGCGGTAAGGACAGACTCCAGTCTTCCATTACATAGTGACGGGCGTCCATAGGGGAAGACAGCAGGTTTTGCCAATGATCGCCGTGCCAGACCGGGTCGAATGCAAGGTGAGAGACAGCTGTAGTAATGGCTGGCGCCTCGTTTGGCGCACGGTTCAACCACGCGATCAATCGGCGGAATTCATTCAGCATGGCACTCTCTCCCTGGGACAGCTTATGCACACGATCTTGAAATGGATGCCTTATACATACAACCCGGACAAACACTTACCAAAAACACAATTTGTTACGTCAAGGTAATATTTTCCTATCAAAAGATTCTCAAGATCCGTGATTAAGTAATAATGACGTTTTAACGATCCGGTTCACACCGGAAATAAGCTGAAAACGTTCTCCATGCGCCGCGCATTGCCATATTGTTTGTTGCGCAATACACCTTCCAAAAATTTACTTGACGACGATTCCCCGCCGCCCGTATAACGGCAGAGCTGAATTTTCGATTGACAGACGCAGCGGCATTACAGGCCGATGCGTACCTCCGGCAACAGAGGATGTACGTCGTAATATCGGCTTGAGGGCATTGCCCGTTTTTATTAAATCTCGAGGGAAACTGGAACATGGAAACCGGTATCGTCAAATGGTTCAACGATGCTAAGGGCTTTGGCTTCATCACATCGGACGCAGGCGGCGAAGATCTGTTCGCTCATTTCTCGGAAATCCGCAGCGAAGGCTTCAAGTCGCTGAAGGAAAACCAGCGCGTTTCGTTTGAGGTCAAGACCGGCCCGAAGGGCAAGCAGGCTGCGAACATCCAGCCGCTGTAAAGGCCCTGCGCCGCATGAGTTAGCTGCGGCCCATTGAAAGCCCCCGCATCGTCGGGGGCTTTTTTCTTGTATGGCCACGGTACGGAACCGGTCTTAAAGCCGGCGATATTTAAATAGTCATCTGGCTGGATTACCGGGCGGCCGATATTAAATCGGGCGGTCCGGAATGAACGATGTGAATCGCGGGTTGCGGATTTCCCGCCTGGCGCGGCGGCGTGCGGCCCTGCCGGCAACTGGTGGCATACTTCCCGTAAGCCACATTCAAACTCCTGTCATGCCCGAACAGCTTCTGCCGGACCCCGCGATCGACACGCCGATCGTCTTCGTCGACCTCGAAACGACCGGCGGCTCGCCGGGCGAGCACCGCATCACCGAGGTCGGCGTGGTCGAACTGGGGGCGTCGGGCGTTTCGCGCTGGAGCACGCTGGTCGATCCGCAGCAGCCGATTCCACCGTTCATCCAGCAATTGACCGGCATCACCAATGCGATGGTGCAGGGCGCACCCACGTTCGATGCGATCGCTGCCGCCCTGTTCGAGCGCCTGAACGGCAAGCTTTTCGTCGCGCACAACGCCAGCTTCGACCGCGGTTTTTTGCGCAGCGAGTTCGCGCGCGCAGGTTTCACGTTCAATCCCGATGTGCTGTGTACCGTTCGTCTGTCGCGCGCGCTGTTTCCGGCGGAAAAGCGCCACGGGCTCGACGCCTTGATGGCGCGGCATGCCCTGGTACCCACCGATCGACATCGCGCGCTCGCCGACGCCGATCTGCTATGGCAGTTCTGGCAACGCCTGCATGGGCTGGTGCCGCTCGACGTGTTGCGCACGCAGATCGAGCGCACGATGCGGCGCTACCGGCTGGCCGGCGACATTACCGAAGATCTGCTCGATAGCGCGCCGGCCGGTTGCGGTGTCTACGCGCTCTACGGCGAGGACGATGCGCCGCTGTACGTCGGCCGCAGCGTACGCGTGCGGCAGCGCTTGCGTACGCATCTGACCGGCGAGCGCCGGTCATCGAAAGACATGCGGCTTGCGCAGCAGGTGCGGCGAGTGGAATGGCGCGCAACGGGCGGCGAACTCGGCGCGCTGCTTGCCGAGGCGCAGTGGATAGCAGCGCTGCGTCCCGTCCATAACCGGCTGCCCCGTGTGGCCCGCGACGATCCCGCCGATGCGCCATGGCCGTACACAGGCGCGATCGTCTTCGAGGAGCGCGACGACGCGTCGCGCTCGCGCACTTTCCATGTGGTGGACCGCTGGCGTTATGTGGGCCATGCGCCGTCGCTCGAGGAAGCAGCGCTGCTGACGTCGTCCGGCATTGCGGGTCCGTTCGAGCTCTCGACGTACCGGATTCTGCAGACGCACCTTGCGCGCGGCCTGCGCGTCACGCCGCTTGCTGCGCCTTTGTCGGCGCTGGCTGGTGCGGATACCGTCGCATAGCTTTAGCGCCCAGACTCACCCAGTAGCACCAACCCCACCCGACTCGCACACATGCCCAAGCGCCCGCGTCAGCGCGCCGGAATACGTCGTGTCATAACGCGTTAGCGATTTCCAGTTCGCAATCCCATCGGCGACTCGCGTCGGACAGTCCGACGCGCCGCGCAACGGCTGAACACGCGCAAGCCCCGCAATCAAGGCGGCAGTGAGCCTGTCCAGTTGCGGACGCGTGCTCGCCGCAAGATCGGGGGCCGGCCCTTCGGGCGGCCGCGTCGTTTGCCAGGTCTTGAACAGATCGTTCTGCACGTCCTTACTCGCATCTATCTGGTCCTGGAAAAACGCGTGAGCGAACGCCGGATCGACATCGGCCGCTTGCGCGCGTTTTTCAACGTCGTTGAGCAAGGCGGTTTCGCGCGGCTTGTCGGTAATCGCCTGATGGTTTGCCCATTTCCAGCGCGCGACCGGCTCGGCGAGCGCGAGCCGCTGCGACACGAGTGCGATCAGATTGGTGAGCGCCACGTCGTCGCCGGCTGCGGAGACCGGCATGGGGGCGAAGCAGATCGCGGAAAAAAGCGCGAGCGTGCGGAGCACTGCAGCAGGGCGGTAAGTGAGTTTCATCGATGGGCAGTCAAGCGGCGTTAATCGAGGCGGGAAAAGCCGAAGAATAAACGAACCGAGGACAATGCGCGGCGAAGCATGCGCGCAGCGATCAAGTACGGGGAAAAAGCTGAGGCGGGAGGAAGTGCGGGAGGGACAGCAGAACAACATGTACAAGACGCGCAACGGACGTGCACAGACCCGCACGCTGAATCAGTCGGGACTCAGGTACAGCTAGCAGGTAGCGACCTGCGTGCGCGATTTCGGTAGCGCATACCTCAGTGCGTTACTGCGCCGCAGCAAATGTGCTGAGGCAACTGCAACGTCGCGGCGGATGCTTACTTCTGTTCGCACGTCTTGCGTTGTTCGTCGAGAAACGCGCGGACATGTTCCGGCAGTTCGGCCCCGAGAAACTCCACGCCTGCGGGTTCCGGATCCGGACTAAAGACTTTGTCCGGGGTCGGGACTCTTGGCGGTCTGGTATCCATGATAGTTCTCCTGTGTAAAGCGATTATCTGCCTCGCTCCCCGATTTGCACCAGTGCTGCGAAGCGGTGACGCTGCTTTCATTGCCTCTTTGTTGCTTTAACGGCACAGCGGTCGATGAATTCAAAGTTGCTTAAACAAAATTTAACGATCGTCGGTATGGCAATTGGCCGCAGACCGCGTGTCGCCTGCTTGTTATACTGCGCGCACAAATTTTCAGACCAATGATGAAACGCTCGACGCGGTGGATCGGCCTCGTATGGCTGGCGCTGGTACTCAATGTACTGTCGCCCGTCATCGGCTATGCGCGTCTTGCCAGTACGCAGAGCCCGTTCACCGTCGAGCTCTGCCATGCAGGCGGCCAGAGCGTCGTCATCGATCTCGGCGGTTCCGGCGATGCCAGCGACAGCGGCAAAGTCCACCTCGTCGTCCCGCACTGCGTCTATTGCCCCGGCTTCGCCGCGAATTTCGCGCTCGGAGCCAGTCTTCCGTTCCTGCCGGTTCCCGCTCGCGCGTCTGTGTATCAGCAGACATTTGAGCCGGAAACCGTCTTTGTGCGTCGCAGCGTTCGCGTCGCGCAACCTCGTGCCCCACCTGAAACGCTGATCTAGCCCGTCTCCCGAGTCCGCGCCGTCGTCATCGTCTTTGCTGACGGTGTGGGATACAGCACGTCGCGTGCCGCCCGATCGCGCCTTATCGCGCGAGGTTCGTGCGCGCGTCGTTCTCGATCACGCTTTCAGGATTTCCCATGCGTTACGCCATTGCTGCGCTGTCTGCACGCCGGCCGTTTTCGGTTGCGTGCATGGCGGCCTTCGTCATTCAGTCCGCTCATTCCGCCGAGACCACCACCGCGCCGGCCGATCCATCCGATCCATTGTTAACGAACGATTCGACGCAGGCGTTGACGGGCGGCATACATACTTTGCCCGTCGTCACGATCAATGCGGCGCGGCCGGTGCGTCCCGCTTTTGCGCCGGACACGCCGGGGGTTGTCGAGACGATCACGCGCAGGCAGATCGATGCGCACAACACGGTCAACACCGAAGATGCGCTGAAGTACGTACCGAACCTGATGGTGCGCAAGCGCTTCATCGGCGACCGCAACTCGGTGTTCTCCGGCCGCGACTTCAACGAAATGCAGAGCGCGCGCGGTCTGGTTTACGCGGACGGCCTGCTGCTGTCGAACCTGCTCGGTTCGAGCTATGGCTACCCGCCGCGCTGGTCGCTGATCGCCCCAGACGACATCGCCCAGGTCGAAGTGCTGTACGGCCCGTTCTCGGCGCTGTACCCGGGCAATTCGATCGGTTCGACCGTGCAGATCACGACGCGCAAGCCGGAGAAACTGGAAGCGTCGCTGGACACGCAGTTCTTTACGCAGCGCTACAACGATCCGTACGGTTTTGCACAAAGCTTCGGCGGCAATCACCAGTCCGCGCGGATTGCCGATCGTGTCGGACGGTTCTGGTATTCACTGACGCTCGACCGGCTCGAGAACAACAGTCAACCGATGCAGTACGCGGCGCCGAACGGTACTTACAACCCGTCGTTTGGCACACCGGTGCCGGTAACCGGCGCCGCCACCGACATCGGTCCGAACGGCCGGCCGCGCGTGTTCGTCGGGCCGCAGATGATCGAGCGCACGCAGCAGCTCACCGAAACCGTGCGGATGGGCTACGCGTTCACCGACCATATCGACGCGACGCTCACGCTGGGTCACTGGGAAAACCACTATAAGGATCGCGCGCAGACGTTTCTCACCGACGCGGCAGGCAATCCCGTGTATGGCGGCAATGTAACGATCGGCGGGCGTAACTACACGCTCTCGCCGAGTGCGTTTTCGCCGGCTAACGGCGATCAGGAAAACTGGCTGTACGCGTTCGGCCTGAACGCGAAGCTCGATTCGGGTTGGCGCTTGTCCAGCACCGTTTCCGCCTACGATGTTTCGCACGACGTGCTGCGTTCGGCAACCACCGCGCCGCCGGCGTCGCTGGGCGGCGGTGCGGGCACGATCTTCCACGGCGACGGCACCGGCTGGCGGACCTTCGACCTGAAGGCGGAGTCGCCGTCGGTGGCAGGGCACACGTTCACGCTCGGCTACCACTTCGACAACTACTTCCTGCGCAACGAGACCTACAGCACGCCGAACTGGTTGTACGGTGCACCGGTGACGCTTGCCAGCACCTATCGCGGCGACACCCGGACCCAGGCGGTGTATGGCCAGGATGCGTGGCGTTTCGCGGCGGGCTGGCTCGCCACGCTCGGTCTGCGCTACGAGCGCTGGGATGCGTATGACGGCGCGCTCGGCAACGCAAGCTCGACGCTCGGCTACGCGGACCGCGGCGCGAACGCGCTGTCGCCGAAAGCATCGGTGCAATGGCAGGCCACCGACAACTGGCGGTTCCGCGTGTCGTTCGCAACCGGCACGCGTTTTCCAACGGTCGCCGAACTGTTCCAGGGAACGGTCTCGAACAATGCGCTCGTCAACAACAACCCGGGCCTGCGCCCGGAAAAAGCAATCGACTGGGATTTCACGGCCGAGCGCGACGTCGGCGTCGGTGTCGTACGGGCGAGCATTTTCCAGAGCGATCTGCGCGATTCGATCTACAGCCAGACCACGATCAGCGGTGCCACGACGGTCACGAATATCTCGAACGTCGACCGGGTGCGCGTGCGCGGCGTCGAGCTGGCGTTCTCGGGGCAGAACGTGCTGCTGCGCGGACTCGATCTCGATGCCAACGTGTCGGCCAGCAACGCGCGCACGCTCGAGGATTCAGCGAACCCGGGGTACCAGGGCAACCGCTGGCCGCGCATCCCCGTAGTCCGCGCGAACCTGCTCGCGTCGTATCGCTTCAACGAGCAGTGGCTCGCGAGCGTCGGCGTGCGCTATTCGGGTCGTCAGTACAACACGCTCGATAACAGCGATGTGAACCCGGACGTCTACGGCGGCACGAGTTCCTTTACGGTGATCGACCTGAAGGCGCGCTACAAGATCGATCGTCACTGGCTCGCTTCGATCGGCGTCGACAACCTGACGGATCGTCGCTATTACGTCTTCCATCCGTATCCGGGGCGGACGTTCTATGGAGAACTCAAGTGGTCGCTTTGAAAGCGCCAGGAGATCACGACTCTGCTGGCGAGAGCGCGGATCTCACACGGTGCGAATGCCTGGGCGCTCCTTGAGAAACCGATGCGGGCCCGGCACAGGCTGAGGCGGCGAGATGCCGCCCCAGCCGGTCACGCCGTCACCGTTCGTGCAGTTCAGCCTTCGGCAGCCGGCGCCGGCACACGCACAGGCCGATCGAATGCCGTGGGCTTGCTGCTCACTTCAACCCCGCCGTGGATTCGCGCCTGATGGCCATCCGCAAACATGTAGTACGGGAACGGGCGCGCCGGTTCGGACACCGCGTCGAGGCGCGCGATCAGTTCCGGTGCAAGCGTGAAATCGAGCGAACCGAGCGACTCCTGCAACTGCTCCGGCTTCGTCGCGCCGACGATCACGCTCGACACACCGCGCTTCTGCGACAGCCAGTTCAGCGCGACCTGCGCCATCGGCCGGTCCGCTTCGCTGGCGACTGCTTCGAGTTCCGCGACGATTGCGAAGTTGCGGGCGGTCAGTTTGTTGAAGGCCGGCGGTGGATTGGCCGCGACGCTCTGCAGACGTCCCGTGCCAGTGAACCCGCCCACTGCGCCGCTCTGCGATGGCCGGTACTTGCCCGATAGCACGCCCATCCCGAGCGGGCTCCACGGCACGAGCCCCATGCCGAGGTCCACGGCCAGATCGGCAAACTCGTTTTCCGGGTTGCGCTCGATCATCGAGTACTCGAGCTGCATGGCCGCGACCGGTTCGAAACCGCGCCAGTCAGCGAGCGTCTGTGCACGGCTCGCAAACCACGCGGGTGTGTCGGAAAGACCCACATAGCGGATCTTGCCGGCGCGCACGGCGTCGTCCATGGCGCGCATCACTTCGTCGACCGGCGTCATGCGGTCCCACGTGTGCAGGTAGTAGAGATCGATATAGTCGGTGCCGAGCCGCCGGAGCGATTCGTCGAGCGCGCGCAGCAGGTTCTTGCGATGGTTGCCACCCGTATTCGGATTGCCGCTCTGCGTGTTGTAGCTGTACTTCGTCGCAATCACGAGACGGTCGCGCAGGCTGCGCGCCGCGACGAATTTGCCGAGCCAGCGCTCGCTGGTTCCAGCGGTGTACATGTCGGCGGTATCGATAAAATTGCCGCCGGCGTCGACGTACAGGTCGAACAGCCGCTGCGCCACCTGCTCGTCGGCGCCCCAGCCCGATTCGGTGCCGAATGTCATCGTGCCGAGCGAAATCGGGCTGACGCGCAGACCCGAGCGGCCGAGCAGGGTGTAGTGATTCATTGCCATAACTGTCTCCTTCAAGAGTTGGAAGAAACTGCAATGAACGTATGGTGCGCGCACGCTTTCCGTGGAAAAATCCCCATTCACTGAAAGGATTGTGAAGCTTGACTTCATAATGGAGGCGCATGGATCCCGCTCAATTGCCCGCCCTCATGACGTTCGCCGCAGTGGCGCGACACGGTAGCTTTACGCGCGCGGCCGGTGAAACGGGTGTGTCGGCTTCGGCGCTGTCGCAGTCGGTGCGCGCGCTGGAGGCGCAACTCGGCGTCCGGCTGTTCAACCGGACTACGCGCCGGGTCGCGCTGACCGAAGCGGGCGCGCAGTTTCTCGAACGCGTGAATCCGGCGCTCGCAGCACTGGCCACGGCGTTCGATGCCCTCGAGGAAACGCGCGGCCATCCGGCGGGCACGCTGCGGATCAATTTGTCGCGGGTTGCAAGCGAGCTGCTGGTGCTGCCTTATCTCGCGGAGTTTGCGCAACGCTATCCGCGCATCCGTGTTGAACTCGTACTCGACGATGGCCTCGTTGATATGGTCGGTGAGGGATTCGATGCGGGTATCCGTCTCGGCGAGCGGCTCGCGCAGGACATGGTGGCGATTCCGCTCAGCGGTGAACTGCACATTGCGGTTGCCGGCTCGCCGGACTATTTCGCGCGCCACCCGCAACCGTCGACGCCCGACGATCTCACCGCCCACGATTGCCTGCATTACCGCTTCACGACGAGCGGCGGGATCTATCGATGGGAATTCGCGCAGCCCGGCGATTCACACCACGCGTTCGATGTCGAGACGCGCAGCAGCTTCATCACCAACGACCTGCACACGATGGTCCGCGCCGCCGAAGCGGGCGTCGGTCTGCTGCATGTGATCGAAGACTACGTACACGCGCAGCTCGCCGACGGCCGACTGATCCGCGTGCTCGATGCGTGGTGCCCGACGTTTCCGGGCTTCTATCTGTACACCACGAGCCGTTCGCAGATGCCGCTCAAGCTGCGCGCACTGATCGATTTTTTGCAGGAGAAGCGGCTCGAGCGGGAAGGGTTTTAGTCAATTCACGTTTCAGGTCAAGGGAGCGGTTGCATGAAGGTACTGATTGCACGAATGAATCACGAGACCAACACGTTCTCGCCAGTGCCGACGCCGCTCGAAGCGTTCGGCCGCAACGGACCGAGCTACGGCGAGGACGCGTACCGCCACGACAAGGGTATGCAGACCGCGATGGCCGCGTTCATCGATGCGGCCGAGCGCGAACGCGTCGAGATCGTTACGCCGGTTTCCGCGTCGGCCAACCCGAGCGGTCCGGTTGCAGCGTCGGCCTACGAAGCGATCTGCCATGCGATCGTCGCGGCGGCGCCCGGTTGCGATGCGGTTCTGCTGGACCTGCACGGCGCGATGGTCGCGCAGTGTTCGAACGACGGCGAGGGCGATCTGCTCGAGCGGGTCCGCGCGGTGCTGCCCGACGCGCCGATTGCAGTCGCGCTCGACCTGCACGGCAACGTCACGCAGAAGATGATCGATCACGCCGACGTGATCGTGAGTTTCAAAACTTATCCGCATGTCGATATGTACGAGACGGGCGCGCATGCGGCGCGTCTGTTGTTCGATCGGCTGCATGGGCGCAGCCGTCCGGTGATCGCATGGCGGCAACCGCCGTTGCTCGCGCATACGCTGCGCAGCGCGACAGCCGAAGGCGCGATGGAGCGCGCCGTCAAGGCGGCGCGTGCCGCGGAGGCCGACGGCATGCTCGCGGTGTCGGTGCTCTCGGGTTTCTCGCTGGCGGATATCGAGGCGCCTTGCATCAGCGTGGTCGTCGTGGGCGATGGCGACCGTGCTCAAGCGGATGTTGTCGCGGCACGCATCGCGCAGCAGATCTGGAGCGAGCGCGAGGACTTCGTTTATCGCAGCGCGCCGCTGGCGGAGTCGGTAGCGCAGGCGGCCGTGTTTGCGCGCACTGCCGACAAGCCGGTGCTGTTGCTCGATCATGGCGACAACTGCATGTCCGGTGGCACCTGCGACACGATGGATCTGCTGGAAGAAGCGCTCAGGCAAGGATTCGAGCGCGTGGTGAGCGGTCCGTTGTGCGACCCCGAAGCCGTTGCGGCGCTACACGCAGCAGGCGTCGGCGCAACCGTGACGATCGCAGTCGGCAATAAGCGCCCGGGGCCGTCCGGACAACCGCGGCCGCCATTTCGCGTGACCGGTGTGGTCCGCGCGCTCACCGATGGCGAGTACACGATTACCGGTCCCACCTATACGGGGCAGCGTGCATTCATGGGCCGCAGCGCCGTGCTCGACATCGGCGCGGCAACGCTCGTGGTGACCGAGCGCACGCACGAGCCGTGGGATCTCGGTGTGTTCGAGAGCGTCGGTATCGATCCGCGGCGCGCGCGTTTTCTGTTGCTCAAATCGAGAATGTATTGCCGACCGGTGTTCGTGCCGATCGCGGCGGGACTGGTCGAATGCGACAGCCGCGGGGTGACGAGTTCGGACTACGCGCTGTTTGCATTCGAGCAGCTTCGGCGACCGGTTTATCCGTTCGATGAAGAGACCGTGTGGGAAGGGGCGATTGGGGTGTAGCTGGTTTGATGAATGTGATGAATCCCCTTGAACTTGCCGATCAAACGAGCGGCTGGACCCTGCGTTTTCACGCAGGGTCCAGCTATAGCGGAAGCGCAATGCGATGCGTTACGAGTGTGTGAGACTCAACGCATAGAACTTGACGACCGTGCCAGCCGTCGTCAACGGTGTACCCGATACCGCCGATTGATCATAGTCGCCGGCCTTGAAGTAGAAGTTCTCTCCGTCGAAGCTGGAATCCATCGTATAGGTCTTCGTCGTGCTGTTGACCTTCACGGTGACCGTCGTGCCACTCAGGCTCAACTCATAGGTGAACTTCGTTCCTACCGCGACATTGGTAATCGTGTAGGTGTTCGATTTGCCGCCCTGGTTAGTGCTCTCGAGTAGAAGCTTCACCACACCACCTGAAGTGAACTGCAATTCGCACAGCGGTTTGCTAGGCCCGGAGCCCTGGAAAATCTGGCCGACCGTGGTGTGGTCCGGCACCTGGGTCACGGCGACCGTTGCGTTCATCCTGTTCGTGCCGGCCGTGGACCACGTCGCGTTCTCATGCAGTTCCGTCCGCGGATGCAGCGAGCCGGACGTGGTCCAGCCCTGCGTGGGATCCATCATCACCATCGAACCATCCGAACTGTCCGTATAGAAGTAGGGCTTGTCCGTGTAGCCGCCCGTAAGTCTGGAACTGCTCACCGTGTCGATATCGCCGGACGAACCGGTCGGCAACTGCAGCGTGAATGGCGCGAGGTTGAAGTTCGATCCAGGTGGACTGCCGGTGCTCAGATCGGGGGCTATCACGCTGGCATTCTGATCAAGCTGTTTCAGCGCCGCTGCGGGCACGCCATCGCTTGAACCGCCGCCGCCACATGCCACGAGCACGCTTCCGGACAGAACTGCAACCAGGCTGGTGATGATTCGGCTCTTCATATCGTCTCCTTCTCATTTGCCACGGGTTGAAATGCGACAACATTTAACGAGAGCTGTTATTCGTTTTGAGTTATTTAGGGTAACGTTTTCCTAAATAATTAATAATCGTTAACCCGAGTAACTTATTCAATATGAATTGCGTTGATTGTTTCAAGTGACGATATTGGATATCCAGATGGAATCGATCTGGAATCCGAGGTTGTATCTTGCGGATCAGGCCAGGCCTCATGGGCCAAGGGATATCTGGGCGAAATCAGAGCGCTTCGCCACTCACAGATTCAAAGGGCGTGTCTTATGAACCGGCGTTCAAGTCGGGATTGCTATGTGAATCGATTAATTACGAAAAACTTTCTAGGTGAAATTGCGACCTTGTTTTAAATCATGCTAGCAAGGAATATCTTGAAAGTAAACGATTTCCTGATTTATCGTTTTAGTCGTGACGATAGAGAGTCGCTAGCAATACGGCGCTCGAAACACCGATGAATACTGATGCGGGCCGCCGCCGGCAGCCCGGTATGGATATCGTTTGTGCGTGATCAGGTTGGCTTCCCTTCACTCGATGCCCAGTTCGGCATCAGCGCATTGCTCGGAAGTGTTTCGTCGACCATCTTGCGGGTCGTCTGGATACCGGCCACCGGCAACCCGGTCGGATCGAGCAGGCCGATCTGCACGAGGACGGATGCCTGGTCCCAATAGATATGTTCGTTGTAGAGCTTGTCGCCGCGAAAGCAGACCACGGCGAGCATCGGTACTTCGAAGTATTTCCCGGTTGGCGGCAGACCCGGCAGAAGCCAGTCGATCTCGCGATCATGCGTCGCGCAGAATACAAACTCGTCGACGATACGATCGGCGCCGATCGTGCGTGAAATCGGAATCAGGCGTGTGTCGGCGGGGTTCGAATCGACGAAGTGATATTTGTAGAAACGCTTTAACTGGTCATGCCCGACGCCGCCGGTCATCGTCGGCACATGATTGACGTAGGGTTCGGCGACCATGGTCGGCATCACCGCGTCGACGTCCCGTGTGGCGAACTCGTAGTAGCAATGTTGTTCCCACAACGTATTCAGGTCATGGATCGGACCGAGTATCTTGCGCAACAGGGCGAGCGTCCGCGAATACGCCATCATCGTGGCCGGCTTGTCGAAGTGTTCGCGTTCGGGCGTGGCGAATGCATGACCGCAGCCGGCATAAACGTATTGCTCGATCTGCGGTCGGGTCGCGAGCGCGGTCTGGATTTTTTCTCGCACATGCGCTGGGCAATGTGCGTCTTCGCCGGCGAAATGGAAAACCATCGGACACTGGATCGATGCGACCTCATCGATGAACGCATCGAGACCGACGCCGTAGTAGCTGACCGCACAATCCACATCGGTGCGTGCTGCGGCCAGCATTGCAAGCTTGCCGCCGAGACAGTAGCCGATCGTGCCGACCTTGCCTGCCTGTTCGGGTCTTGCGCGTAACGCGTCGATGGTGGCCGCGATATCCGTCACGGCGAGCGGCAGATCGAGCCGGGCGTTGTAGTCGAGCGCCTGGGCCAGATCCGCTTCGTCATAGCCGAGCACGACGCCTGGCTTCATGCGCCAGAACAAGTCCGGAACGAGCACGACATAGCCTTCCTCTGCGTACCGGTCCGCCATCGCTTTCATGTAACCGTTGATGCCGAAGATTTCCTGCAGCAACACGAGTCCCGGACCGGATCCCTGGGCGGGCTTCGCCAGATAGGCTGAGAAGCGCCCGCCATCGCGGGACGGAATATCGATCATTGCACCGCTCATGTTTTCGTTCCTTTCGGGCTTGCTGAAGCGATTCTGAATAGTGGGGGAGGTGCGCTGTCGTCGAATCGGTGAGTTGCGCGCATGTCGGCGATCGTTCGCAATGACAACTGTTCAGGCGGTGCCGGATGCGCACTGCAAGGCTGTCGACGTTGCGCCGACGATCGCCTCGCTATTGTGAACCAGAGCCAGTGGAAAGGTGTGACACCTCGCGGGTGTAGCGAGGCGTCGACGTCGAGTGGATGTCGTTCGCGAATCTCAGTTCGCTCTCGCTCTCGCGCCCGCGATCTCGTTGAGACTATCGCCCAACGCCTTGTCGAGGATCGCCACCGCGCGATCGATCTCGTCGGTGGAAACCGTCAGCGGCGGGGCGATACGCCATACCGAACCGCGCTCGGGACGCCGGCGGATGTTCATGCTCAGTCCGTTTTCGAAGCATTTGCGTGTTGTTAGCGCGCCGAGTTCGTGAGCCGCGTTGCGCGATGCGCGGTCGGTGACTAGTTCGACGCCAAGCAGCAGACCTGCACCGCGAATATCGCCGATGACCTCATAACGCTGCTGCAATGCTTCCAGACGGCTGCGCAGGTAGCCGCCCATTTCGTTTGCGCGCGCAACTAGGTTCTCTTCCTCGATCACCTTCAGGACGGCCAGTCCGACTTCGGCCAGGAGCGGGTCCGATACGTGACTGGTGTAGAACGTAAAGTGCTTCTCGTGCAGGACTTCCTCGATCTTTGACGTCGTCGACACCGCAGCAAGCGGCAAACCGCCACCGAGTGTCTTCGACATCGTCATGATGTCGGGCACGACGCCGAAGAACTCCGATCCGGTGCGTGTACCGATGCGACCAAACGCGGTTTGCGCCTCATCGAAGATGAGCAGCATGCCGCGTTCATCGGCGGCCTTGCGCAATGCCTGCATGAACGATTGCGGCGGTACGAGCACACCACCCGCGCTGATGATGGGCTCGACGATGATCGCGGCGCCGCGGCCGCTCGACTGCATGTCGAACATCTTCAACGCGAGGTTCAGGTTGGCCAGCGCCGATGCTTCCGGTGTGGCAGCCGGAATATACGGTCGATACGCATTCGGTTCGGGGATCAGGAACACGCCGGGTGCGGGCACGCCGTAACCCTTGCGGTCGCTCGCAAACGACACCGTACTGGCGCCCCCGTGATGCCATGCCACGAACCGCCGAGCGCCAGCACTTCGTAGCCGTCCGTGTACATCTTGGCCATGCGCAGCGCGACCTCGGTGGCTTCAGAGCCGGTGTTGATGAAGATGGTTTTCTGGAGATCGCCGGGCAGCCAGTCGCGTGCCAGTGTCTGTCCGAGTTCGGCAACGACCTCCGGAATCATGCCGCTGAACATATGGAACGCTTTCTCGCCCGCTCGATGGACGGCTTCGACGATGGCCGGATGGTTGTGCCCGATCGTGGCGCACATCTGGCCCGACGTGAAGTCGAGATACTCGCGGCCGTGGCTATCCTTTACGATGGTGCCCTTGGCGGACGTGAACAGGTTGGGGAAAGCATCGCCGCCGTACCGGACCAGAAAGTCTCTGGATGCCTGCAGAAGTCCTTCGCTCATCGTTTGCTCCATGGGTCGATCGCCGTGAGAGAACATCTTAGGAAGGCGAGCATGTTGGCGCCAACGCATAAAATTCAGCAGCCCATCAAATGAGCTCAACTAGAAGCCCCTCGAAGTCCCGCTTGCCGCCGCTCAAGGCGCTCGTCGCATTCGAGGCCGCGTCGCGGCGCGGCAGTTTTGCGCTGGGTGCGGAAGAACTTGCGGTGACGCCGTCCGCGGTCAGTCATCAGATTCAGCAGCTCGAGGATTTTCTGGGTGTGCCGCTGTTTCAGCGGCATCCCGGGCGGGCGGTGCTCACGGCTGCGGGGCGTGCCTATGCGCGCGAGATCGAGCGAGCATTTGGCGTGATTGCCGAGGCGACGAATCTGGTCGCGCCGCAGTCGCAGCGTGGTTATCTGGTTGTCGCATCTAGTCCGAGTTTCGCCGCCAAGTGGTTGCAACCGCGACTACCCGAATTCCTGCGCAGCAATCCGGACGTGAGGATCCGTTTGTCCACGCTCTCCGGTCATGACGATCTGGAGGCGACGCGATTCGATATCGCGATCGTCTATGGGCAACCGCATACGTCGAAGTTCGATGTCGAGCCGTTGTTGACTGAGCGGTTGCGTCCTTTGTGCAGCCCCGTACTTGCAAAGGAACTCGCGTTGCGCGCGCCGCAGGATCTGGCGCGTGCGACGCTGATCCATTCGTCGAACGCGCTGACGTGGCCGGAGTATTTGCGGCAGGCAGGATGTGCGGACGTGCGGCTCGACAACGAGCTATGGCTCGATCGCTCGGTGATGGCGATCGACGCCGCAGTCGATGGTCTCGGTGTGGTGCTGGAGAGCGAGCTTCTGGCTGCGCAAGAGTTGCGCGATGGGCGACTGATCGCGCCTTTCGATGGTGAGCGATTCAGCGTCGAAGTGACGTCTTATTATCTCGTTCGATCGCGGGATTACAACATCGGCTTGCAGGCCGCGACCGCTTTTGAGAACTGGCTGCGATCGGCGATTTCTTCGTAACCCGCAATTCTGCAGGAGTCGGACAGACATGGAAGCACTTCAGGTGTCAGCGACATGGGCCGCGCCCGTCGCCCATGATGGACACGAGCACCGTGACGGGTCGCATCATTGCACTGCTGAACCGAGGCCGTACTATGTTTGAGATCGTGGCGGTATCTGCGTTGGTATGCGCCTTTATCGGTGCACTGCTGGGCTGGCGTATGCGCACGGCGCGCCGGTGGCGGGCTCTTCGTTCGGCTATCCCGGACGGCACATCGGCCGCGACTGTCGAAGCGCTTTTAGGCGCGCCTGGCGGCCGCATCGATCTGTTTCCGTCCGGTTCCGCTGCGACTACATGGACGTACAGTCCCGCTGCCTACGCACCGGCCGACTTCAACGCGTATATCGCGATTGATTTCGATGACAGCGATCGGGTAATCGCCGTCCGGAAAATCAGGCGATAGACGAGGCACGGCGGGGGTGATTCTGCGCGATCCACCGATACAAAAAACCCGCGGAGCCTGAGGGCTGGCGCGGGTCTGAGAACTTCTAGCTGCTTTTCTGAATATCGATTTGGTGCCGGAAAGAGGAATCGAACCCCCGACCTTCGCATTACGAATGCGCTGCTCTACCGTCTGAGCTATTCCGGCATCAGAGAACCGCGATTATAGGGATACTTTCTATCCTTTGGCAAGCCCCGCCGATCAACTTTTTGCCTCGAGATGGTAGCGCGTGACGCGGTCCACCTCGTTCTTCGAGCCGAGGAACACGGCAACGCGCTCGTGCAGGCTCTTCGGCTGGATATCGAGAATCCGCTTGTGGCCGTTGGTCGCGGCGCCGCCCGCCTGCTCGACGATAAACGCCATCGGGTTCGCTTCGTACATCAGGCGCAGCTTGCCGGGCTTGTCGGGTGTGCGGCTGTCGGCGGGGTACATGAAGATGCCGCCGCGATTCAGGATGCGGTGTACGTCGGCCACCATCGATGCAATCCAGCGCATATTGAAGTCCTCCTGACGGGCGCCGTCGGTGCCGGCCTTCAGTTCGCCGACGTACTGCTGGACGGGCGGGTACCAGTGACGTTCGTTCGATGCATTGATCGCGAATTCGCGTGTCTCGACCGGAATGCGCATCTCGCTCTGCGTGAGCACCCACGACCCGAGTTCGCGGTCGAGCGTGAAGCAGTTCACGCCGTTGCCGGTGGTCAGCACGAGCACGGTTTGCGGACCGTACACCGCGTAGCCGGCCGCGACCTGGCGGGTGCCCGGCTGCAGGAACGACTGTTCGGTCGGCTGCTGGCCGTCCGGGCAGCGCAGCACCGAGAAGATCGTGCCGATCGACACGTTCACGTCGATGTTCGACGAGCCATCGAGCGGATCGAACACGAGCAGGTATTCGCCCTTCGGATAGTTCGCCGGGATCGGGAAGAACTGTTCCATTTCTTCCGATGCCATGCCGGCCAGGTTGCCGCCCCATTCGTTGGCTTCGAGCAGGATTTCGTTCGACAGGATGTCGAGCTTCTTCTGCACTTCGCCCTGCACGTTCTCGCTGCCGGCGGTGCCGAGCGCATCGCCGAGCGCACCCTTGCTGACGTGATAGCTGATCGCCTTGCACGCGCGCGCCACGACTTCGATCAGGAGACGCAGATCGGCGGGCAGGTTGTTGTTCTCGCGCTGCTGCTCGATCAGATACTTGGTGAGAGTGGTACGTCGCGATAAAGCCATTGCAGTGCTCCGGAAAGACTGAGGAATCCCTCGATTTTACCCGCTCGGGTTGCCCTGCCCGAGTTTTACGTCGGGTGCGCGCAACTGTTTTCGCTTCACACGATAAAAAGCCGGCCACAGGTGCCGGCTTTTTGCCTGATCGGCGGAGGGTGAGCGGGCCGGCGGCAAGCCGGCCAACGACACCGTCGGAACCTGCTAGCCCAGCGCCTTCTCAACAATCTCCCGCACGTCACGCGACTTCACCTGCGCGGCAACCTTTTCAAGCGCGCCGCGCATCTTCTCGCGCAGCGCCGGTGTGAACCGGCGCCACAGTTCGAGCGAACGCGCGAGCCGCGCGGCGACCTGCGGGTTCAGTGCATCGAGTGCGATCACCTGGTCCGCCCAGAACGCGTAACCCGAGCCGTCTTCCGCGTGGAACTGCGCGGGGTTCGCCGCGCAGAAACTGAAAATCAGCGAACGCGCGCGATTCGGGTTCTTCAGGTTAAACGCCGGATGTGACATCAATGCGCGCACGATATCGATCACCGGACGCTGCGCCGAACCGCGTTGCGTGGCTTGCAGCGCAAACCACTTGTCGATGACGAGCGGTTCCTTTTCGAAGCGGCGATAGAAATCTTCGAGCGCTTCCTGCGCACGGCGACCGTCGCCGGCCGTTGCCGCAGTGAGCAATGCGGACAGCGCGGCGGCGCGGTCGGTCATGTTGTTCGCCGCGTCGTATTGCGCACCGGCGAGCCGTACGGCATCGGCAGGGTCGGCGAGTTCGGCGAGGTAGGCGAGCGCAAGATTCTTCAGCGCGCGATGACCGCCTGCGTCAGGCGTCGCTTCGTAGTCACCAGGCGTTTGATGACGTTCGTAGATCGCGAGCCAGTCGTTCTTGAGCGCTTCGGCGAGGCGGCGGCGCACGAACTGCCGCGCGGTATGCACAGCGGCCGGATTCGACTCGGGCATCTGTTCCGCGAGATACGTTTCCGACGGCAGCATCAGCGCGAGTTCGCGGAACGAAGGCGACAGCGTTTCATCGGTCAGTACCTGCGCGAACGCATTGACAACCGAGTCGTCGAGTTGCAACGACGCACCCGTTGCTGCACGCGCTGCGAGGCTGAGCAGTTCGCGCGTCGCGAGCCGCTGGCCGGCTTCCCAACGATTGAACGGATCGCTGTCGTGGGCGAGCAGAAACGCAAGCTCTTCAGCCGAATAGTCGTACTCGACGATCACCGGCGCCGAGAAATTGCGCAACAGCGACGGCAGTGGTTTCTCAGCGATGTCGACGAACGTGAAGGTCTGCTCGGTCTGCGTGAACTCGAGTACGCGCGTCGTGCCAGACGCCCCAGTCTCGCCTTCGAGACGCAGCGGCAGGTCCGCACCGTTCGCACCGATCAGCCCGATTGCGAACGGAATCAGCAACGGGCCTTTTTGCGTTTCGCGTGCGGTCGGCGCGGCGTCGCCGTAACCCTGCGACAGCGTCACGCGATAGCGGTGTTGCGCGGCGTCGTAGTGCGTGCTGACCGTGACGCGCGGCGTACCGGCCTGGCTGTACCAGCGCTCGAACTGCGCGAGGTCGCGGCCGTTCGCATCGGCGAGCGCATGGCGGAAGTCGTCGCAGGTCACGGCCTGGCCGTCATGCCGCTTGAAGTACAGGTCCATGCCGCGGCGAAAACCGTCGCGACCGAACAGCGTCTGATACATCCGCACGACTTCCGAGCCTTTCTCGTAGACGGTCATCGTGTAGAAGTTGTTGATCTCGACGTAGCTTTCCGGACGTACCGGATGCGCCATCGGGCCCGCGTCTTCGGCGAACTGCATCTGGCGCAGCACGCGGACATCTTCGATGCGCTTGGTTGCGCGCGCAGCTTCGTCGGTGGCTCCACCTGCCATGTCGGCGGAGAACTCCTGGTCGCGAAACACGGTCAGCCCTTCCTTCAGGCTCAACTGGAACCAGTCGCGACAGGTGACGCGATTGCCGGTCCAGTTATGGAAGTACTCGTGGCCGACCACGGCTTCGATGTTCGCGAAGTCGGTGTCGGTGGCGGTTTCGGGGTTCGCCAGCACGTACTTCGTGTTGAAGATGTTGAGCCCCTTGTTCTCCATCGCGCCCATGTTGAAGTCGCCGACCGCAACGATCATGAAGCGGTCCAGATCGAGCTCGAGCCCAAAGCGCTGCTCATCCCAGCGAATCGAATTGATCAGCGAGTCCATCGCGTGACGCGTCTTGTCGAGATCGTGCGGTTCGACCCACACCTGCAGCAGCTTCTCTTTGCCCGAGCCGCTGCGCACACGCTCTTCGAGCTTGACGAGCTTGCCCGCGACCAGCGCGAACAGGTAGCTCGGCTTTCTGAACGGGTCTTCCCAGCGCGCAAAATGGCGGCCATCCGGCAGGTCGCCTTCGTCGAGCAGGTTGCCGTTGGACAGCAGCACCGGGTAGGCGGCCTTGTCCGCACGCAGCGTGACCGTGTAGGTCGCCATCACATCGGGGCGATCGAGGAAGTACGTGATGCGGCGAAAGCCCTCGGCCTCGCACTGCGTGAAGAAGTTGTCGCTCGATACGTAGAGACCCGACAGCGTCGTGTTTTCCGTCGGGTTGCAGAGGCTCACGAGTGTCAGTTCGAAGGCGTCCGGCACGTTATCGACGCTCAGCCCATGCTCGTGCGTGCGCACGGCGCTGTGCGGCGTACCGTCGATGCTCGCGCTGACGAACTCGAGCTGCTCGCCCATCAGTTCGAAGTGCGCTGCGTGGGCCGCGTCCGGATTGCGCCGCACGCGCATCGTATTCCTGACGACAGTACGTTCTGGGACGAGATCGAATTCCAGCGCGACGGTGTCGATCAGGAAAGCCGGCGGTGCGTAGTCGGCGCGCCGGATCACGGTGGGCGTTGCGGTATCTGCCATGATGTCCACGGGTAAGGGGATTTTCGGGGAGCCGGCCTGCGCGGGTGGGCGAGACGGGCATAGACCGCCATTGTACAAAGGCTCCGCGCGTCCTGCCGGGCGAACTTTTTACCGACTCGACCGGTCAGCGTATTATCGGGCCGCTGCACAATGTGCACACCCATGACAGGCAAGACGAGGACGACCATGAAACTGGACCGATGGACCCGGCGCGCGACGCTGTTGCTGGCGGCGTTGACCGTGATGCTTTCCGGCTGTACGACCTACGTGACGAGCCGCGTCACGGCGTTTTCCGACTGGAGCAGCAGCGACGCCACGCGGACTTACGCGTTTACGCGTACCGCCGCGCAGCAGAACAATCTTGAACAGGCAACTTACGAACAGCTGGTTGCCGACGAGCTCGCCACCCACGCATTCCGCCGCGTCGATGCGGCTGAAGCCCGTTATCTGGTCGGCCTGACGTATTCGACGCGGGCGGGCACCGTAACGGTTTCCGAACCGGTCTATGCCAACCCGTGGGCAGGTCCTTTCCCCGGTTATTGGGGCCGTCCGTTCGACCCGTGGGGGCCGTACGGTCCGTTCCCGGCTGGCTACGTGAACCAGAACTATCCGGTGTCCGTGCATACGCTCGGCATCCGCTTTACCGAGCGTGCGACCGGCAAGGAGGTCTACAACGTGACGGCCCGCACTTCCACCGATGAGCCCTCACTGGTCGGCGCGATGCCTTATCTGGCGCGCAGCGCGCTCGATGCTTTCCCGCTGAACAACGGTACGGTGCGTACGGTACGGATTCCGCTCGATAAGAACGGTGGGGCGTCGAACGAGGTGCCGGGGTCTGCGGTGCCTGGCGCGCCGCCGGTCAAGGCGCCGGCAGCAGCGCCGGTCGGCGCGGCGCAGACGGTGCAGTAATCGCCTCCGGGTCGCTAACGGTCCGACGGCAACAGCTAGCTACGCTTCACCAGATCAGTACATCAATAGATCAACGGCCTCACAAGGTGCAAGTCCTGTGGGGCCGTTGCTATTTCCCGGCGGTATTTTCCGACGGCCCGCTCCACAGGCATGCCGACGCAATGATGTCGCTTTAGCACTGTGCCAAAACTCAAGCGTCAAGAATTGAAACGGCGTATGGCATGACGGTAGTCGGGTAATCGAAAGGCTCTCGCTTAAAGCCCGACATGCGTTAGAGGTTTAAGGCTTCAATGCTTCTTTGACCGGCTTGCCACTCTTTTGACATTCAGTCGACATTCCGTCGCGCTAACGAGACGGATATAGAGAGATACGTTTTTTCAGGCTGATTTACCGGCGAATATTCGTTATGATTCGGCACATTACGGGGAACACATAGAAATCTGACCAAACGCGAAACGCGCCGCCCTGAATAAACGGGGCATGTGCGGTTAATTCACTGAATCCATAAAACAAGAGAACAAGACTGGATCGACTCCGGCGGTGACGACCTGGCGAGTGCGCGCACATTGCGCCACAGCGGGCGTCCTCCGGTCAGGCGCCAGCAGCGTTCATGCGCGCAAACACCGACATGCCCGATCTGCACTGGACCATTCCGGTTGCTCGCTGGTCTTCCTGGCCCGCGACAGCAGCCGTCGCTCCCGATATCGGCTTTATCGAACCGATGGTCAGGCGTCGTCTGAGCACACTGTCGCGCGCCGCGCTGAAAGTGGCGCACGACTGCGTGCCACGGCAATGCGAGGTACGCGTGGTATTTGCGTCCCGCCATGGCGAATTGCGGCGCACCACCGATATTCTCCATGCACTCACGGCCGGCGAACCCGTCTCGCCAACCGCCTTCAGTCTCTCCGTGCTTAACGCGATGCCCGGCATATTCAGTATTGCGCGCGGCGATCATGCGCCTGCCAGCGCGCTGTCGGCGGGTGTCGAAACGCTCGGCTACGCGCTGCTAGAAGCGCACGCGCAATATGCCGGTGATCCATGTGGCCCGGTGCTGCTCGTTTACGCGGACGAGCCCGCTGATGCGATCTACGGTCCAGTCGAACACGAAGTGCAAGGCGGCGCGCTCGCGATTCTGCTGGACTCCCAGGCTATCGGGCATCTCGAATGCACGGTTTGCGCCGATGAGTCTGATCAGCCCGATGAGCTCGCATCTGTTGCGTTGCCTACCCAGAGCGAAGCCGTGCTGCGCTGTCTGGAGCGCCGCGAGCCGACCGCGTGGCACGGGCCGCGCGCGGGGTGGCAGTGGCGCTGGAACGGAGTGGCGGCATGAATACCCGCATCGGCTACTACTGGCGTCTGGTTGCAACCGGTATGAGCTTCGTCGTATTCGGCGTGTGCGGGCTGCTGTTCTCGTTGCTCGTGTTTCCGATCGCGTGGCTCTGGCCGCATCGCGCGTCGCGGCAGCGCATCGTGACGTTGGTGATCCACCAGTTTTTTCGCGCGCTCGTTGCGGCGCTGCAATGGATCGGAGTGATGGAACTCGATGTGCGGGGTGGGGCTGCGTTGCGCAACCGCCGGCCGGCGATCGTCGTTGCGAACCACCCGACCTATCTCGACGTGGTGGTGCTGCTGTCGCTGACCCCTAGGGCCTGCTGCGTAGTGAAAAACGCGCATTGGGGAAACCCGTGCTTCTGGGGTATCGTGCGTGCCGCCGAATATGTCAGCAATGCCGATCCGGTCGAACTCGTCGAAGCCGGTTCGCGTCAGATCGCAGCGGGCTACACGATGATCATCTTTCCCGAGGGCACGCGCAGTCCCGCGCCGAACCGTCTGCACGCGTTCTCGCGCGGCTTCGCGCACATGGCGCTGAAGGCGGATGTGCCAATCCTGCCGGTGCTGATGGATTGCGATCCGCCTGCGTTCACGCGGCAGATGCGCTGGTACGACGTGCCGCCGCGTCCGTTCCGGATGCGCGTGAGTGTGCTCGAGCCGGTCGGCATCGAGCAACTGACAGCAAGCGACGCGGCGCCGGCGCTTGCCGCGCGCACCGTGACCAGCGCAATCGAAGCACATATCACCCGGCACCTGTTCGATTATGGATTCTTTAAAACTGGAAATTAAGCAGCTTCTGATCGAGGCACTCGATCTGGAAGACCTGAGCCCGGCGGACATCGACGACGATGCGCCGCTGTTCGACACGGACGGTGTCGGTCTCGATTCGATTGATGCGCTCGAGATCGGTATCGTGCTGCGCAAGAAATATCAATTGACGATCGCGGCGAACGACGAGCGCACGCGAGAGCATTTCCGTTCGATCAACACACTTGCGGCGCTGGTCGCCAGCCAGCGAGACGCTGCACACGCAGCGGACGAAGCAGTCAGGAAAGGGGAGTAAATCGTGACCGATGCAGAGATTCTTGAGCGTATTCGCGCCATCTTCAACGAGAACTTCGCGATCGAACCAGAGCGTGTGACGCCCGATGCAAACCTGTTCGAAGATCTCGATCTCGACAGCATCGATGCAGTCGACCTCGCGATCAAGCTGCAGGAAATGACCGGTCGCCGCATCAAGCCGGACGAGTTCAAATCAGTGCGTACGGTCAGCGATGTGATCCGCGCAGTCGAATCGCTGCTCGCAGCGCAGGGCTGATGCAGACGATGCGCACCCGCGCCCAGGGCCAGGACCACCAGGCGGCAGGTCGCGTAGCGCCCTCCACCGGACCGGCGCCCGAGGCCGGGCATGCCACGCTCGCGGTTGCGCCCGCAACGGCGCCCGCACGCGGGCGCGTCTGGAGCGGTATCGCGCAGGTCGCGCTGAAGCTCGCCTATCCGGCCTTGATCCTGGGCGCGTGGCACTGGGATGCGCCGCGCTACATCGGCTGCATGTTATTCGTGCTGCTGTGGTTGCAGCGCTGGATCGGCAAGGGTAGCGTCGCCACGTCGCTGCGACGGCTCACGGCGATCGACTGGTGCGTCGCCGGTGTGCTGAGCGTTGTGTCGGCTGCGATCGTCGCGACCAACAGTGAGATGCTGCTGCGTCTTTACCCTTCGCTCGTCAATCTCGGCCTGCTCGTCGCTTTCGGCGCGACACTTGTGCGCGGGCCGTCGATGATAGAAAAATTCGCCCGCCTGCGTACACCTGCCCTGAGCGAGCATGCCGTGCATCACACACGCCGCGTTACGCAGATCTGGTGCGGGTTCTTCGTACTGAATGGCGCGTTCTCCGCCTACACCGGGCTCTACTGGGCGCGCGACGCCTGGTCGCTGTACAACGGCGCGATCTCCTATGGGTTGATTGGGTTGCTGCTGGTCGGCGAGATCGCATGGCGCTATCTGGTGGTGTTGCCACGCGCCGCCCGCTCGGAGATCGCATGATCGCGTTGCACGATCTGTTGAGCGCGCCGCCCGCGGCGCGTGCTCCTTCGACGCCGGTATGCTGGGACGGCGCCGCGGTGCGCGACCATGCTGCCTTTCGTGCACGTTCGCTTGCGGCGGTTGCCATATTGCATACGCACAGCGCGCAGCGCGTCGCGCTGTGCATCGGCGACCCGTTCGATTTTGCCTGTGTGCTGTTCGCGCTCTTTGCGTGCGGCAAGACGCCGGTTATTCCCGCGAGCGCGACACCCGGCTATCTGGCCGATCTGGCCGATGCGTACGATGCGGTGCTTACCGACGCCGACATGCCGGCGCTGTGCGCTGTGTCGTTTTCGCCGGACGCGCCGGACGCGCCGGGCGCATCGGCAAGGGGTCTGGCGATCGACCCGCAGGCACCGTTGACGCTCTTCACCTCCGGCAGCAGCGGCACACCGAAGCCCATTCACAAGACGCTTGCCCAGTTCGATGCCGAGGTGCGCACCCTCGAAACGGAGTGGGGCGCGCTCGCGGGCGACGCGGCGATGCTTGCGAGCGTGCCGCACCACCACATCTACGGGCTATTGTTTCGCGTGCTGTGGCCACTCGCGGCGGGCCACGCGTTCGACCGTGGGTTGACGCTCGATCCGCAGCAGTTGCAGGCACGGCTCGCGGAAGTCGGGGCGGCACTCGTGGTGTCGACGCCCGCACAACTGTCGCGCTGGCCCGAGCTCGAGGGGTTCGCAGCGCTTGCTCCGGCGCCGCGCGCGTTTTTCTCGTCGGGTGGCCCACTCGATGAAGCGACTGCGCTCGTGTATGCAGCCGCGTTCGGCGCGGCGCCCATCGAAATCTATGGCAGCACGGAAACTGGCGGCATTGCCTGGCGCCGGCAGAACGAGCGCGCGGCGTGGACACCCGTGTTCGGCGTCGACGTGAGGCGCGCTGACGACGGCGCGCTGAACGTGCGCTCACCGCATCTGGGCCATGACCGTTGGCACCGTACCGACGACGCGATTGCGCTCGATGCCGATGGCCGGTTCCGGCTGCAGGGCCGGCTCGATCGCGTGGTCAAACTCGATGGCAAGCGCGTGTCGCTACCGGAGCTCGAGATGCGCCTCGCCGCGCATCCGCACGTCGCGCAGGTCGCGATCACACCGCTTGCCGGTGCGACGCGCGAACGGGTTGGCGCACTGGTCGCATTGAGTGCTGCGGGCCGCGACGCATTGCACGCGGGTGGTCGCGTCGCATTAGCGAAGACCCTGCGCCGCTATCTGGCCGCGTACTTCGACGTGGTCGCCCTGCCGCGCTACTGGCGTTTCCGGATGGCACTGCCATTCGACGCGCGCGGCAAGCTGCCGGCCGCGGCAGTCGCGGCCGCATTCGACGCCCGCGCGGACGGCGCCGAAGTCCTCGCCGAAACACGCGACGGCGACGCATTGCGCTACGAGTTGCGTGTGCCGCCGGGTCTCGTGCATTTCGACGGCCACTTTCCGGGCCTACCTATCTTGCCAGGCGTGGTGCAGATCGACTGGGCCATCCGGCTCGCGTCGGAACATTTCACGAACGTGCGCGAAGTCGCCTCGATCGATCGTCTGAAATTTCTCGTTCCGGTCCCACCAGGTGCGGTATTGCATCTGACGCTCGCACACGATGCCGCACGCCGTCGCGTGCAGTTCGGTTACCGGCTTGGCGAACGCGATTGCGCATCGGGTGTGATCGTCTATCGGGAGCAGGTATGAGCTTCGCTCCCTGCATCGTCATCCCGATCTATAACCATAAGGATGCGATCGGCGATACGCTCGCGCGACTCGCGGTGCACGGTTTGCCGTTCTTCGTCGTCGACGACGGCAGCGACGATGCGACTCGCGAGGTGTTGCTTGCGCTCGCCGTGCAATACCCGGCGCAGTTGACGCTACTCCGTTTGCCGGCGAACGGCGGCAAGGGTGCGGCGGTGATGGCCGGCCTGCGTGCCGCGCGCGCGGCCGGCTTCACACACGCATTGCAGATCGATGCCGATGGCCAGCACGATGCCGCCGATGTACCGCTTTTCATCGACGCCGCGCGTGCCGCGCCGGCCACCGTGATTCTCGGTCGCCCGGTGTACGACGCGAGCGTGCCGAAGGCGCGACTGTACGGTCGTTATGCGACGCACGTGTGGGTATGGATCGAAACACTGTCGCTGGAGATTCGCGATTCGATGTGCGGCTTTCGTCTGTACCCGCTCGACATCGCGTGTGCGTTGATCGACAGCGTCGCGCTGCCGACTCGCATGGATTTCGACATCGCGATTCTTGTGCGGCTGCACTGGCGCCGCGTCGCGTTCCATTCGATTCCGACGCGCGTGACCTATGCCGCCGACGGTGTATCGCACTTCGACGTGCTGTGGGACAACGTGCGCATCAGTCGCAGCCATACGTGGCTCGTCGCCGGCATGTTGTTGCGTTTGCCAGTGCTGCTTGCGCACAAGGTGATGCCGCGGCGTGCGCCTGCCGCAGCACAGTCTGTCGCAGCGCAAGCCGATGTTCAGGCCGCTGTTCAGACCGATACCCACGCCGGTACGCAGCAATGGTGGCGTATTGCAGAGCGCGGTAGCTCGATCGGTATGGGGCTGCTTGCCCTGAGCTGTCGGCTCTTCGGTATCCGTTTCACCGCGTTGTGGCTGCATCCCATCGTCGGGTATTTTCTCTTGACGGGCCGTGCTGCGCGCGCCGCATCGCGCCAGTACTTCACGCGTCTCGAACATGCCGCGCCGGATCTAGACACGCCACGACCCGGTTGGCGCAGCGCCTACCGGCAGATGCTCGAGTTCGCGCGTTCGGGACTCGACAAGCTGGCTGCATGGTCAGGCCATGTGAAGCTTGCCGACGCTGCATTCGACGATTCCAGCGCGTTCGACTCGCTCGTGGCGAGCGGCCGCGGCGCGCTCGTGATCGGCGCCCACCTCGGCAACCTGGAAATGACGCGCGCGCTCGCTGCGCGCGGTGCGCACGCCAAGGTGAGTGCCGTCGTCTACACCGAGCACGCGCGGCGCTTCAACCGCGTGCTCGCGTCCGCGAACAGCGAGTTTTCGCGGCGCCTGATCGAGGTCCGCGACTTCGGCCCGGAAACCTCGATGATGATGCAGGAGCGCATCGATGCAGGCGAGCTACTGGTGATCGTAGGCGATCGCGTGCCGGCGCTCGAATCCGGCCGCACGACCGACGCGCAGTTTCTCGGCGCGACCGCGCCGTTTGCGCAGGGACCTTACGTGCTTGCGCACGCGCTCGGTTGTCCGGTCTATCTGTTCTTTTGCCTGAAGGAGCGTGATGGCGCGGGCCAACGCTACCGGCTGTATTTCGAGCCATTCGCCGAACGTATCGATCTGCCGCGCCGCGAGCGCAAGCAGCATATCGCCGCGTGGGCGCAACGCTATGCGACGCGTCTCGAACACTATTGCCGCAAGGCACCCTACCAATGGTTCAACTTCTTCGATTTCTGGGCGCCTGCCCCTGGCGCACGTCCGTCCGGACGCGCGCGAGGAGAGCGTCCTTCGGAGCAAGCCCCGGAGGTGCCTCCCAGGGAACATGCGTTAGAGGCATCTTCTTCAGGGCACGCATCAACGGCGCTTTCAGCGGAACGCGCCACAGAAGCATTTTTTTCGGACCGCAGCAACGGAGAGGCGAATGGCGGAGCATGATCTGACCGGTGACGGATTTGCCTCAAGCGTTGCCCAGGTCGACGCGACGCGTGTTGTGACGATCGGCGGCCGCCGTCTGACGATCGAAGAAGTCGTCGCGATCGCGCAGCGGCGTGTGCCCGTTGCGCTCAGCGGCGACCCCACGTGGCGCGCGCGCATCGAGCGCGGCGCGGACTTCCTGCGCCGGTATCTCGCGTCGGGTGCGACGGTTTATGGCGTGAATACAGGCTATGGCGACGCGTGCGTCGTCGACGTGCCGCCCCATCTCGTCGAGGCGCTGCCATTGCAGCTCACGCGCTACCACGGCTGCGGCATGGGTCAGCACCTCGACGACGCGCAGACGCTCGCCGTGATCGTCGCGCGGCTTAACTCGCTGGCCTATGGCTTGTCGGGTGTGCGCCCCGTGTTGCTCGAACGATTGGCCGATCTGATTAACCACCGTGTGTTGCCGCGCATTCCATCCGAAGGGTCGGTCGGTGCGAGCGGCGACCTGACGCCGCTGTCGTATGTCGCTGCGGCGCTGGTCGGCGAGCGTGACGTGCTGTTCAAAGGCGGATTGCGCGACGCAGCTGGCGTATGGGCCGCGCTCGGTCTCACGCCACTCACGCTGGCGCCGAAAGAGGGCCTTGCGCTGATGAACGGCACGGCAGTGATGACCGGTCTCGCGTGTCTCGCCTTTGTTCGCGCCGAACATCTGACGCGGCTTGCCGCGCGCCTCACCGCGCTGTCGACGGTCGCGCTCGACGGCCGCGCCGCGCATTTCGATGCGCTGTTATTCGAAGCGAAGCCGCACGCGGGGCAGATGGAAGCCGCCGCGTGGATTCGGGCGGATCTCGCTGGCCGCGACGATACGCCTGGGCATCGTCTGCAGGACCGCTATTCGATCCGCTGTGCGCCGCATGTAATCGGTGTTGCGCGCGACGCGCTGTCATGGGTGCGCCGCGACATCGAGAACGAACTGAACAGCGCGAACGACAATCCGCTGGTCGACCCCGACGGCGAACGCGTGCTGCACGGCGGCAACTTCTACGGCGGTCATATCGCGTTCGCGATGGATGCGCTGAAAACGGCGGTCGCCAACCTCGCGGACCTGATGGATCGTCAGATCGCGCTGCTCGTCGACGACAAGTTCAACAATGGCTTGCCGCGCAACCTGACGGGTGCTGCGCCCGCGCGTGCGCCGATCAACCACGGCTTCAAGGCCGTGCAGATATCGTCGTCGGCATGGACCGCCGAGGCACTGAAACTGACGATGCCCGCGAGCGTGTTTTCGCGTTCGACCGAAGCACACAACCAGGACAAGGTCAGCATGGGTACGATCGCCGCGCGCGATTGTTTGCGCATCCTCGAGCTGACCGAGCAGGTCGCGGCCGCCCATACGCTCGCGACCGTGCAGGCCGCACAGCTGCGTTTGCGCAGCAACGGCACGCCGCTCCCCGCGCCGCTGCGCGATTTCGTCGACAGCGTGAGCGCGCAGTCGCCGTTCGTCGATGAGGATCGTGCGCTGGAGCCGGACCTGCGTGCATTGACCGCACGAATCGCAGATTGCGCGCTGGTCGGCGACACGGTGGAGGGCAGGCGGCATGGCTGATCCACGCCCGGTCCTGAGCGCGAGCGCCACTGTCGAGGTGCCGTTTCACGACGTCGATGCAATGAACGTATGCTGGCACGGTCATTATCTGAAGTACTTCGAGATCGGCCGGGTCGCGTTGCTGCGCGCATTCGACTACGACTATCGTGAGATGCAGGCGTCGGGTTATCTGTGGCCGGTCGTCGAGGCGCATCTGAAGTACGTGCGGCCCGCGGTGTACGGACAGCGCGTCGACGTGCACGCCGAGTTGCTCGAACACGAGAACCGCCTGAAGATCGGCTACGAGATCGTCGACTGTGTATCGGGCGAGCGGCTGACGAAGGGCTACACCATTCAGGTGGCCGTCGACGCCACGAGCCAGGAGTTGCAGTTCGTGTCGCCGCCAGTCGTATTCGAAAAGCTGGAGCGCGCATGGTCTCGCTGACGCTGCGTGCGGCGATCGCAACGCTGTTCGTCGCGGCTTGCGTGCCCGGGACAACTGCGTTCGCGGCAGCGGCACCGCCGTCCGCTGCGGCCCCCGATAGCGCACTCGTTGCGCAGATCGCCGCGCATCTCGGGCAGGCGCCAGGCATTCGTGCGCGCTTCACGCAGACCCAGACGCTGTCCGCGATGAAGCAACCGCTCGTCAGCAGGGGCTCGCTGCTGTTCGTTCGCGCGCTTGGCGTGATCTGGCAGATCGAGTCGCCCTACAAAGCCACTTACGTGATTACCGACACGGGCGTCGTTGAAGTCAACCCGCAGGGCCAGCGCATCGCCACACAAACCGCGTCCGGCACGCGCGGCGTCGCGCAGGTATCGCGGATGATGCGCGCGATGCTTGGCGGCGACCTGTCGTCCCTCTATTCGCAGTTCGACGTGCATGCGCAGGGCACGTTCGCACAATGGCGCATGCAGCTCACGCCGAACCAGCCGCAGCTCGCACAATCGATCCGCTCGCTGCAAATGACGGGCGGCACCTACCTGCAGACGCTGCACATCGCGTTCGCGAACGGCGACGCCACCCAGCTCGACTTCGCGAACACGACCCCGGTCGAGGCACCGACGCCTGCCGAACGTACCCTGTTCGGAGCGCCCTGATGGAACGGCTGCAACAGCGCGGCGCCAGAAAAACGTGGGCGATACGCGCCGCGTGGCTGGTGCTCGCACTCGCGGCCTCTTGCTACTGCGCATGGCGCTTCGCGGGGCCATCGCCGTTGCAGACCGATCTGCTCGCGCTGCTGCCCGCCACCGAAGTCGACCCTGTGGCCGAACAGGCCGTCAATACGCTCGCTGCATCGCTGGGCGACCGCACTGTGTTGCTCGTCACGAGTCACGATGCTGCGCATGCAAAGGCAGCGGCGCGGCAGCTCGGAGCATCGCTCACCACAAGCGGCGCGTTTCGCTCGGTAACCGCGGAGCTTCCGCCGTTCGATCTGTCGAGTATCGCTGCGCTATATCTGCCGTATCGCTTCGGCCTGCTCACCCCGACGGACCGCGCAACGCTCGCGGATCCTGGGGTCTCGCTGCACGATGCACTGGCCGCGCGCCTCTACAACCCGCTGCGCAGCGGTCTTGCCACGCCGCTCGCCGACGATCCGTTCGGCTGGCTCGAACATTGGCTCGCGAGGTTGCCGCTTGCCACCTCGAATCTCGGTATCGAAGACGGTCTGCTGGTCGCCCATCGCGGCACTGCGACGCTTGTGACGGGTGCCAGCACCAGCGTGCTGGTGCTCGCTACGCTACCCGGCTCAGCCTATGAAGCGAAGACACAGCGTGCGGTGCTCGACGCGGTCGCACACGGCACGGCGGTGCTACGTCAGACGTTTCCCGATGTGACCGTCGCGCGTACGGGCGCCGTGTTCTATGCGGAGGCGGCGCGCAGCGCGTCGGAGCGCGAGGTGCATCTGATCGGCGCCGTGTCGGTGTGCGGCATTGCGCTGCTGATGCTATGGGTGTTCCGCTCGCCGCGATTGCTGCTGTTCGGTTTCCTCTCGACGGCACTGGGCGTCGTCTGCGCGCTTGCGGTGACGATGCTGGTGTTCGGCAAGCTACACCTGCTGACACTGGTGTTCGGCGCGAGTCTGATCGGCGAGGCGGTCGATTACTCGATTCAGTACTTTGTCGTCTATCTCGGCACGCGGCGCAACTGGGATGCGCGACGTGGCGCACGCGCGGTGCGCCCGGCACTGGGCGTCGCACTGTCGACGAGTCTGCTTGGCTACGCGATTCTTGCATGGGTACCGTTTCCAGCGTTGAAGCAGATCGCGTGTTTTGCGATTGTCGGCATCTGCACCGCGTTCGCGTCCGTATTGTGGTTGTTGCCCACGCTGCTCACCACTGCACCGAAGCGCAGCCCGCGCGCACTTTTCAATGCAGCGGCAAGGCTGCTCGCACGCTGGCACGCTGCGATCGGCGGACGGCGCGCAGGGGTCGTCGCGGCGCTGCTGCTGGTCGCCGCGGCGCCGGGCTGGATGCGCCTCACGAGCGACGACGACATCCATCTGTTGATTCAGCGTGACCCGGCGCTGGTCGCACAGGAGCGCGAGGTCCGCGAGGCGACCGGCGTCGACAGCACGGCGCAATTTTTCGTCGTGCGCGGTGCGACGCCCGAAGCCGTGCTGGAGCGCGCAGAGATGCTTGGCGCGAAACTGGACGCGCTGCATGGCCCCAGGGAGTGGACGGCTGGCAATCGGTGACGTCGTTTGTGCCGTCGGCGAAACAGCAAGCCGACGACCGCCGGCTGCTCGCACAGCGTGTGTTCGCCGATCCGGCGAAACTGGGTACGCTGCTGGACGACGCGGGCTTTCGCGACGAGGTCGCAACCACGTGGCTCGCGGCCTATACGAAATCGGCCGGGACGGCGCTCGGTATCGACAACTGGCTCGCCGCACCCTGGTCGCGGCCGTTCCGTCATTTGTGGTTGGGCAACGTGGGTGAGATCGACGGGCGCGCGGGCGGTTATGCGGCGCTCGTGATGCCGCGGCGCGTGACGACCGCGAACGAAGCGGCGCTGATCGCCATTGCCAGTGCGTTGCCGCAGGTGGTTTTCGTCGACAAGGCAGCGAGCGTGTCGCGTCTCTTCGGTGCGTACCGTGTCGACAGTGGGCTGTGGCTCGCAGGTGCACTGGTACTGGTCCTTGGTTTGCTGATGTGGCGTTACACATTGCGCGGTGGTCTCGCGACGGCGCTGCCGGTCATGCTCGCGGTCGGCGTAACGCTCTCGGTGTTCGGTTATGCAGGCGTACCGCTCAATCTGTTCAACTGGCTCGCGCTGATGCTGGTACTCGGCGTCGGGGCGAATTACGCGGTATTTCTGCGCGAAGGTGCGGGGCGCCCCGACGCCGACCTCGGTGCGGTGTGGACCGGCGTGCTGCTATCGGCGGCGACGACACTGCTCTCGTTCGGCCTGCTAGGGTTGAGCGCGATGCCGGCGCTGCGCAGCTTCGGCGGCACGCTTGCGTTGGGTATCGCGGTGTCGGTGCTACTCGCTCCGATCGGCATGCCGGCGTCTCCCAGGAGGATCGCTTGAGCGGAGTACCCGTCTATCTGCACGCGCTCGGCATGATCAATGCACTCGGCGCCGACCTCGACGCGATCGTGCCTGCGCTCGCCGCTTCTGCTGCGCCGGGAATGGGTGCGGTGCCGATGCGCAACGGCGACTCGTTCGTCGGCCGGGTCATGGCACCGCTTGACATTGCACCGCCCGCGGCGCTCGCGCACTACGACTGCCGCAACAACCGGCTGCTGCTTGCCGCGCTCGCGCAGATCGCGCCGGCACTCGAAAACGCCCGGGCCCGCTATGGTGCGCGGCGGATTGGCGTGGTGCTTGGCACGAGTACGTCAGGCATCGATGCCGCCGAAGCCGCGCTCGCGCAGCGCGTCCGTACCGGCGAGTTACCCGCCGCGTTCGACTACCGGCAGATGGAAATCGGCACGGTGGCGCCGTTCGCCGCTGCCGCGCTGAACCTGCGCGGACCGGCATTCACGATTTCGACCGCGTGTACGTCGAGTGCGAAAGTCTTCGTGGCGGCGCGCCGGCTGTTGCAACTGAAGTTGTGCGATGCCGTCGTAGTCGGCGGGGTCGACGCACTGTGCGAACTGACCGTACAAGGATTCGGCTCGCTCGAATCGACCAGCGTGTCGCGCAGCAATCCGATGAGTCGCAACCGCTGCGGGATCAACATCGGTGAAGGCGCTGCGGTGTTCCTGATGAGCCGTGACGAAGCGCTCGTCAGGCTGGCGGGTGCCGGCGAGTCGAGCGATGCCCATCACATCTCGGCGCCGGACCCGCAGGGTGTCGGCGGTGAACGCGCCCTGCGCGCGGCACTCGCCGATGCGGGGATTGCCGCGGCGGCGGTCGGCTACGTCAACCTGCACGCGACAGCCACGCGCAAGAATGACGAGATGGAAGCGCATTTGCTGGCCCGCGTGTTCCCGGCGGGTGTCGCGGCGAGCGGCACGAAGCCGTTGACCGGCCACCCGCTCGGCGCAGCCGGCGCGACCGAACTGGGGTTCGCGTGGCTTGCGCTGGCGCGTCCAGATGTCGCGTTGCCGCGCCATCTGTGGGACGGTGAGGCCGATCCTGCGCTACCGGTACTCGATCTCGTCGAAGACGAACGGCGGTTAGCGAGCGCAGGCGGCGCGTACGCGATGAGCAATTCCTTTGCATTCGGCGGCAGCAATGTCAGCCTGATCCTTGGCCGGTGATGCCCGTGACGACACCTACGATCGAATCTGTTTTCCCACCCGTCGAGACGATCCTGCCGCATCGCGGCACGATGCTGCTGCTCGAGCGCGTGAGCGCGTGTACCGACGATGCGCTCACCGCGCATGCGAGAGTGAACCCGGCCGCGTGGTACGCCGATGCCAACGGTGCAATGCCCGCGTGGATCGGCATCGAACTGATGGCGCAGGCGATTGCCGCTCACGTCGGCCTGCTCGCCATGCGCGCGGGCGGCACGGCGCGCCCAGGCGTGCTGCTCGGTTCGCGCAGCTACACGGCGGTGCTGTCCGCTTTTCCGCGCGCGGCGCAGTTGCGGATCGAGACCAGCGAACTATTGCGTAGCGAAGCAGGGCATGGCGCGTACGAATGCACAATCGATTGCGGCACGACACGCTGTGCCGAGGCGGTGATCAAGGTGTATCAGCCCACCGATTTCCAGACATTCATTGAAGGGAGTTTCAGGTCATGAGCCGGCGTGTCCTTATAACCGGTGCAAATCGCGGCATTGGCCGCGCGATAGCCTATCAGCTTGCCGCCGACGGTTTCGCCGTATCGGTGCATTGCCGCAGTGGCCGCGCCGAAGCCGACGCGGTCACGGCAGGCATCGTCGCCCAGGGCGGCGCGGCACGCGTGTTGCAGTTCGATGTGCGCGAGCGCGCCGTCTGTCGCAATCTGCTCGAAGCCGACGTTGCCGCGCATGGCGCGTACTACGGGATCGTCTGCTGCGCCGGGGTGACCCGCGACGCGGCGTTTCCCGCGCTTACCGATGAAGACTGGGACATCGTGATCGAAACCGGTCTCGATGCGTTCTACAACGTGGTCCACCCCCTGACGATGCCGATGGTGCGTGCTCGCAAGGGTGGCCGGATCGTCACGATCGCGTCGGTGTCCGGTGTGATCGGCAATCGCGGCCAGGTGAACTACAGCGCAGCGAAGGCCGGGTTGATCGGAGCGACGAAAGCGCTGGCCGTCGAACTTGCGACGCGCAACATCACGGTCAACTGTGTCGCGCCCGGACTGATCGAGACCGGCATGCTCGACACCACGTCGCTCGAACACGGACTGCAGGCGGTGCCGATGAAGCGCGTCGGCCAGCCGGCCGAAGTCGCGTCGGTGGTGAGTTTCCTGATGTCCGATGCAGCCTCGTATGTGACGCGGCAGGTGATCGGTGTGAACGGCGGGATGGTCTGATATGAAGCGCGTCGTCGTTACAGGTATGGGCGGCGTCACGGCGTTCGGCGATCGCTGGGACGACATAGAAGCGCACTTGCGCGCCGGACGCAATGCGGTGCGTCGCATGACTGAATGGGACTACTTCGAGTCTCTGCATACGCGGCTGGCGTGTCCGCTGCCCGGCTTTAGCGCGCCTGCGCACTATCCACGCAAAAAGACCCGCTCGATGGGGCCGGTGTCGATGTATGCCGTGCGAGCGAGTGAACTCGCGCTGGAGGACGCCGGACTCGCCGAAGACCTGTCGATCCGCGATGGCCGCATGGGGGTCGCGTACGGATCGTCGTCGGGATCCGTCGCGCCGATCCGTGCGTTTGGCGCGATGCTTCAAACCGGGTCGATGACCGATGTCTCCTCAAACAGCTACGTGCAGATGATGCCGCATACCGCGGCGGTCAACGTCAGCCTGTTCTGGGACCTGAAGGGACGTATTGTGCCGACGTCGTGCGCATGCGCGTCGGGTAGCCAGGCGATCGGCTACGCCTATGAGACGATCGCGACCGGCAAGCAGCAACTGATGCTCGCGGGCGGCGCGGAGGAACTGTCGGGGCCCGCAGTCGCCGTGTTCGATACGCTGTATGCGACCAGTACCCGTAACGACGAAGCGCATCTGACGCCACGGCCGTTCGACCTGAAGCGCGACGGCCTCGTGGTCGGCGAGGGCGCGGCGACGCTGGTGCTTGAAGAGTACGAGCACGCGAGAGCGCGCGGCGCGCGGATTCACGCGGAGATTGTCGGCTTTGGCTGCAATTCCGATGGCGCGCATATGACCCAGCCCACTGCCCCGACCATGGCGATCGCGATGCGGCTTGCGCTCGACGATGCACAGCTTGCCCCCGCCGCGATCGCCTATGTGAACGCGCACGGCACGTCGACGGATCGCGGCGATGTTGCGGAAAGCCACGCCACCGAGCAGGTGTTCGGCGCGCGCATGCCGATCAGTTCGCTGAAGAGCTACGTGGGCCACACGCTCGGCGCATGCGGTGCGCTGGAAGCATGGTGGACGATCGAGATGATGAAGCGCAACTGGTACGCGCCGACGCTGAACCTGACTGAAGTCGACCCGGCGTGCGCGTCGCTCGACTACATCGTCGGCGGTGGCCGGGAGATCGACGCGGAGCACGTGATGAGCAACAACTTCGCGTTCGGCGGGATCAACACATCGCTTGTTTTCAGGCGCGTGCGATGAGCGCGCATACATCGCGCGCGACGTCGCGTGTCGTCGTCACCGGCATGGGTATCGTGTCGTGCCTCGGCAATACGCTCGACGATGTGTCGGCTGCGCTGCGCGAGGGGCGCAGCGGCCTGTCGCGAATCGACGCGTGGCGCGCCCGTGGCTTTGGCAGCCAGGTGGCGGGCGTTGCATCGGTGGCGGGCGCGCTGCCCTTCGACCGCAAGCTCGAACGCTTCATGGGCGATACCGCGCGCTTCGCATGCCATGCGGCGCGTAGTGCGATTGCCGATGCCGAACTCGATCCGGCGACGCTGCGCTCGCCGCAGGCGGGCGCCGTGATCGGCTCCGGCGTCGGCACCATGTCCACGTACGACCACGCGATGGCAATCGCACACACGCGCGGCGTCGACAAGGTGCCGCCGTACACGGTGCCACAGGCGATGAGCAGCACCGCCTCCGCGAATGTCGCGCAGGCGTTCGGTCTGGAAGGCGTGAGCTATTCGCCGTCTTCGGCCTGCACGACGTCCGCGCTCGCGATCGGTCAGGCGATGCAACTGATCCAGACGGGTCGCCAGCAGATCGTGCTCGCGGGTGGTAGCGAATCGCTGCACGACAACATGACGTTGATGTTCGATGCGATGGGCGCGCTGTCGCGGCACTTCAACGACACGCCGCAGCGCGCGTCGCGCCCGTACGATACGGCGCGCGACGGTTTCGTGATCGCATCGGGCGGCGGTGTGCTGGTGCTGGAGGCGCTCGATCACGCGCTTGCCCGCGGCGCACGCATTTACGCGGAGCTGACCGGCTTCGGAGAAGGTACCGACGGTGCCGGCATGGTGACACCGCACGCGCCGGGGATTGCGCGTGCGATGCGTGCCGCGCTCGACGAAGGCGGCGTACGACCCGGCTACATCAACACACATGGACCGTCGACACCGCTTGGCGACATCGAGGAACTGCGCGCGCTTGCCGACGTGTTCGGCCCGGAGGTGCCGCCGTTTTCCTCGACCAAGGGGTTGACCGGGCATCCACTCGGCGCATGCGGGGCGCACGAGGCGATCTACACGCTTCTGATGATGCGCGATGGTTTTATCGCAGGGACGACGGGGATCGAGACGATCGACCCACGGGTCGGCCACCTGCCGCTCGTGCAAGCCTCGCGTGCGGCGCAGATCGATGCGGCGATGTCGGTTTCTTTCGGGTTCGGCGGCAGTTGCGCGAGCCTGATGTTTCGCGCCTGGAAGGGTGCATAAAATCCTGCAACGTAGTTGCAATAACGAGAGAAATAACAATGAAGATCAGATACGCGGTTGGCATGGTGATCGTTGCGGCGATCACCCAGACGGGGTGTGCAACGCATGTTCGGTCGTTGCCGTTGCAGGCGAAGTTGACCCAGCCGGATGCCAGCTCGGCGGTAGCGCTTTATTTCGGTTCGCAAACCCACGAGGCGGTGAAGACGCAGCTTGGCGAGGTGACAGCGTCGGCGCGCATCGCGCGTAAGGTCGACGACGAGCAGGTGTCGTGCGATACCGCCTTGAACGAGGCGTTGCACAAGCTGCGCGACGATGCAGGCTCACGTCATGCGAATGCCGTGATCAATATTCGCACGAGCTTTCACAGCACCGAGACGGAAGCGGCCGATACCTTCACCTGTGGCGTAAGCGGCAGCGCCGCCGCGCTGCACGTGCGCGGCGATGCAGTCACGCTCGAGCAGTAACACTCGCAACGAAGTGAGCGTTGGGTGGCGGCATGCGAGGAGCGCTGGCCGGCGCTGCCCCGATGCCGCCACGGTCTGGATCAGCCTGTCTTGACCGCGGCGACGTTGACGAGCGTTTCGCGGCGCTTGCCCGGCTGAGGATGGGACAGGCCGAGTCGTTCGAGCAGACCGAAGTCTTTTGCGCGACTCCACCACAGGTAGGGCAGCGACACGTTGTGCGTGCCGAACGCGAAGCCGGCATCGCGGATCATCTGCAGATAACCGTCGGCGCTTTTCTGCACGTGCATCGGATGGCGGAACAGCAGCCGGATGACCCACGAGCGGATGTATGCGTCGGTCGATTCGGCGAACAGCAGCACGCCGCCAGGCTTCAGGACGCGGCGGAATTCGCTGAGCGCGCGGTCCTGCTCGACGAGATGATGGAAGGTCTGGTGGCAGAACACGAAATCGGCGCTCGCGTCGGGTAGCGGCAGGTTTGCACAGTCGCCGTGCAGTAATTCGATGTCGATGGCGCGATCAGCCTGCGCGCGACAAGTGTGCGCGGCCGCTTCGGCGAGCACCAGCGACGGCGCATGAAAATCGACGCCGACGATGCGGCGTGGGCGGAACGCGCTGGCCAGCAGGCGGAACGAGATGCCTTGACCGCAGCCGACGTCGACGATCGTGGGCGAGTCAGGCAGCGGGGCGTCGACGAGCTGCTTGAGGTCGTTGATCGCGACGCGCAGCACGTGGTGTTCCCACGTGTGAGTACGCAGGAACCAGATGCCGAAGGCAGTTTCGGGCACGAACGGCACGCTGGAAAATTGAGATGGCGACACGTGGTTTCCCCGGTAGAGGTGCAGTCTCGCCGCGGCGAGCGTTCGACATTGTAAAGCCCGATGCCGGGGCGCGCGAGCGATGGCGACACCGCCCGGGACGGATCAATGCAGCGAAGAACAGGTGAGCGGAATGTCTTTAGATCAGAATGTGACCGTCGATGTAGCGATTATCGGCGCTGGGCCCGCGGGTGCCGTTGCGGCGGCGTTACTGCGGCGTGCGGGACACTCGGTGCGAGTGCTCGAACGGCAACATTTTCCACGCTTTTCGATCGGTGAAAGTCTGTTGCCGCAGAGCATGACCTACCTTGAAGAAGCGGGCATGTTGCAGGCGGTGGTTGAAGCGGGTTTCCAGTACAAGAACGGCGCGCACTTTATCTGCAACGAGCAGACGTCGTCGTTCGACTTCCGCGACAAGCACACACCGGGGTGGGGCACGACATACCAGGTCGAGCGCGCGGTTTTCGACGATCTGTTGATCCGCTGCGCACAGCAGCAGGGTGCCGAGGTCAGCTTTGGCCACACGGTGCGCGCGATCCAGACCGGTGCGGCGCCTGTGCTCGATATCGAAGACGAGGCGGGTGCGGCGTACCGCGTGCAGGCGCGCTTTGTACTCGACGCGAGCGGTTTCGGCCGTGTGCTGCCGCGGCTCTTGAACCTCGAGGCGCCGACACGGATGCCGACTCGCGCCGCGATCTTCACCCACGTACGCGACGGCTTGCCCGCTGGCACGACCGATCGCAACAAGATCAGCGTGGCCGTGCATCCGCGGCGGCGCGACGTCTGGTACTGGATGATTCCGCTGGCTGGCGGCCGCTCGTCGGTTGGCTGCGTGGCGGAGGCGAGCTTTCTCGATGTACCGGATGCAGAACGCGAAGCGAAGCTGCGCAGCCTGATCAACGAGGAACCCACACTGGGTAGACTGATCGGCGCCGCACCGTTCCTGATGCCGGTGCGGCAGATCGGCGGGTATGCCGCGAACGTCGAGAAACTGCACGGCCCCGGCTATGCGCTGCTCGGCAACGCCGGTGAATTTCTCGACCCGGTGTTTTCTTCAGGCGTGACGATCGCACTGCGCTCCGCGCATCTCGCGACGCGCGCGTTAATACGGCTCCTGCGCGGCGAGGCCGTAGACTGGCAGGCCGATTACGACGTACCGCTGCGCAAGGGTATCGATACGTTCCGTGCGTTCGTCGAGCGGTGGTATACCGGCGAGCTACAGGACATCATTTTTCATCCGCACCAGACGGAGGGAATCCGTCGCATGATCAGTGCGGTGCTAGCGGGTTATGCGTGGGACGAGACGAATCCGTACGTTGCCGACCCGGTGCGCAGACTCAATGCGCTGCACGAAGTTTGCATGCAACCGGTGTGACGTGGCGTGAAGCGTTGCGACGGGCGGTGCAATCCAGATGCGCCGCCCGCCGCGGAATCTCGGGTTACGCAGCAATCCTCGCACTGCGAGCCGCATGCACCCGCTCCCGATCGCGCTCGTGCACACACTTCCCAGCCGCATAAGTCGCGTACACCGCGCGATCGTCGCCGAGCAGCGCGAACGCAAACAGCAGTTCCTCCAGCGATTCCACCCGCGCCGTACGGCGCGCCAGCAACGGCGTCGCCGCCGGATCGAGCACGACGAAATCCGCTTCCGATTGCACGGCGAGCGTCCCGACCTTGTCGGCAAGATCGAGCGCCTGTGCGGCGCCGGCAGTGGCGAGCCAGAACATGCGCGTGGCACTCAGATGATGGCCGGTGAGGCGCGCGACCTTGTGCGCTTCGTTCATCGTTTGCAGCATCGAAAACGACGTGCCGCCGCCGACGTCCGTTGCGAGTGCGACCGGCTGCCCCGTTTCCCCTGCCTTGTCGAAATCGAACAGTCCGCTGCCGAGAAACAGGTTCGAGGTCGGGCAGTGTGCGGCGACGGTACGGGTCTGCGCCATCCGCCGACGGTCTTCGTCGTCGAGATGGACACAGTGTCCATACACCGCGCGCGGACGCAGCAGCCCATAGTGATCGTAGATGTCGAGATAGCTGCGATGACCGGGAAACAGGCTCGCGACCCATTCCACCTCGGCGAGATTCTCCGCGACGTGACTCTGAATAAAGATGTCCTGATGCTGCTTCGCGAGCACGGTGCATGCTTCGAGCTGTGCTTCCGTCGACGTCGGCGCGAAGCGCGGCGTCAGTGCATACATCTGCCGGCCGCGGTTGTGCCAGCGGCCGATCAGCTCGGCGCTGTCGTCGTAGCCCGATTGCGCGGTGTCGCGCAGAAACTCGGGGCAATTGCGATCCATCAGCACCTTGCCGGCGACCATCCGCAGGTTGCGCGCTTCGCTTTCGGTGAAAAACGCATCGGCGGAATGCTTGTGCACGGTGCAGTAGACGAGCGCGGTCGTCGTGCCGCACGCGAGCAGCTCATCGACGAAGAAGCGCGCGGTATCCGCGGCAACTGCGGGGTCGGCGAAACTGCCTTCGGTTGGGAACGTGTACGTCTCGAGCCACGGCAACAAGCCCGGTGCCGGCGACGCGATCATGTCGGTCTGCGGGTAGTGGATGTGCGAATCGATGAAGCCCGGCACGATGAGCTTGTCGCGCATCTCGTGCACCTGCGTGCCCGGTGCGAGCTGGGTCGATACGGTGTTCCATGCGCCCGCTGCGACGACACGGCCGTCATCGACGATGAGCAGGCCGTCTTCGTCGAAGACCGCTGCGTGGTGCGATTGCGCAGGATCGCCGTTGAATCTCAGCAATTGTGCGCGGTAAGCCGATTGAGTCATGGGAAAAACTGTCTCCGTCGTGTAGCGATTGAAGTGGTGTGGGTTGGTGGGCTGTGCGCGGTGGGGGGCCGCGCGGCCTTCGTGGGTTCTGTGGATATCGGTGACCTAAGTGCGCGCAGTTACTGCGCGCCATCGCCGTGCCAATGCGCATCGAGCCTTGCAATCAGCGCCGCGCGCTCGTCCGGCGTGACGAACGATGCTTCGAAGCTGTTGCGCACGGTCGTGTAGACCTCGGTATCGGTAAGCTTCAGCGCTTCGATAATTGCGAAGTAATTGGTGTTCACGTAGCCACCGAAGTACGCCGGGTCGTCGGAATTCACGGTGACGGCGACACCGCGATCGAGCAACTCCTTCAGCGTGTGCTTCGTGAGATCGTCGAACACGCACAGCTTCAGGTTGGAGAGCGGGCACACCGTCAGTGCGACGCGCGAATCGGCGAGACGCGCGACGAGTGCCGGGTCTTCGATGCTGCGCACACCGTGATCGACGCGATCCACTTTCAACAGATCGAGTGCTTCGTAGATATACGACGGCGGACCTTCTTCGCCCGCATGCGCGACGAGTTTGAGCCCTAGCGCACGCGCTTTCGCGAACACGCGCTCGAACTTCGACGGCGGATGGCCGCGCTCCGACGAATCCAGACCGACACCGATCAACCGGTGGCGATAGCGCTCGAAAAGCGGCAGCGCCGCATCGAACGTAGCGAGCGCATCTTCTTCGGACAGATGGCGCAGGAAGCACAGGATCAGCTTGCTCGACAGGCCCTGCTTTTCCGCATCGGCAAGCGCACGCTCGATACCCGCGACCACGACATCGATCGATACACCGCGTTCGGTGTGCGTCTGCGGATCGAAGAAGATTTCGGTGTGCGCGACATGATCGGCGAGGGCGCGCTCGGCGTAGGCCATCGTCATGTCGTAGAAATCCTGCTCGGTGAGCAGCACGCTCGCGCCTGCATAGTAGATGTCGAGAAACGATTGCAGATCGGTGAACGCATACGCCGCGCGCAAGGCATCGATCGATGCGTACGGCAGCGTTACGCCGTTGCGCTCGGCGAGCCGGAAGATCAGCTCGGGTTCGAGCGAGCCTTCGATATGAATGTGCAGTTCGGCCTTCGGTGCGCGTGCAACCTTGTCGGCGAGAGTGGGTGCGATCGTTGTAGTCATCTTCGATTCTTCGGGGGCAGGTTTGGTTTATTGAAAACAGATGCATATCCGGAGGGGCAGCTCCGGTTTATCCGATGTCAGGTGCAATTCGCCCGGCTGCGGCCAGCGCCGCGGCGGAAGGCCCGGCAGGCGCATTCGCTTCGACGGCCTGTAACAGCTGCGCAGCCGCGGAAACCGCGATGACTTCCGGCGACTTGTCGACGATCCCATCCACACCGAGCGGGCACTTCATCCGCGCGATCTGCGCAGGGTCGATGCCGCGCGCGGCAAGCCGGTGCTCGAACTGCTTGCGTTTCGTGTGCGAGCCGATCATGCCGAAGAACCCGTAATCGCCGCGCAGCAGGATGCGCTCGGCGAGTTCGAGATCGACCTGGTGGTTGTGCGTCATCACGATGAAATACGTGTTCGGTGCGGCTTCGTCGACGGCGGCGTCGGGCGCATCGTTTGCGTCGATCGTCAGGTTTGGCGCGTTGAGCGTTTCCGGTGGCGGAAACTGCGCGTCGCGCTCGTCGACCCAGCGCACGTGACAAGGCAAGGTGGCGAGCACACGCACGAGTGCGGCACCTACGTGACCCGCGCCGAACAACACCACCGAGAAGTCGCGCGGCGCGATGGTTTCGGTCAGCAACGCGCCGCTCGCTTCGAAGCCGGCGCCGTCCCACAGCAGACAGTCCGCGCTTTCCACACCGGGTTCCGGTTCGGACAGCAGCACGGCGTCCGCTGCGGCGGTATCCGCGGCGGGACCGAATGATACGCTACGCACCATCGATTGCCCGGCCGCGATGCGCTTTGCCAGCGACGTGACCCAACCGAGATCGCCGATATCGAGCCGCTCGAACGCGAGCACGACCGCACCGCCGCAACATTGGCCGAGGCTCGGGCCGAGCGCAAAGCGTTCGAGCCGACGCATGCGCGGTGTGCGCATGCCGTCTTTGAGCACCTTGCGAGCGCTCTCGATTGCTTTCCACTCGAGATGGCCGCCGCCGATCGTATGCCGCGCCGAATCGCGCGTGACGATCATCTTCGTACCGGCCCCGCGCGGTACCGATCCTTCGGCACGCGCCACCGTGACGAGCACGACAGCATCGCCGTGCGCGAGCAGTTGTTGCAGATCGGGTAGCCAGGCTTGCATCCGGCATTCTCCAGTAAGGCCCGCACGAGGTATCCGGGTGGGCGGTTAGGTACGGTCGATGCGACTAGACGGCGGTATCGGCCGTCTTTGCTGACGGCGGTGTCGCCGCGCCGGCCGCGTTCGGTTCCTGATGTTCCTGTTCCTGTGGCGGCGCACCGAGTGCCTCGATCGCGTCGAGTATTGCCTCCGGCGT